>JBDTNQ010000057.1:0-27336 GCA_039933635.1 Acidobacteriota bacterium | reverse complement strand
GTCAACTGCGACCCGTGGATCGAGCGGCGCGCGGTGTCGATGGTCTGCTCGGCGTCAGCCGGCAACTGGAATCCGGCCTGCACGTTGGCGCGAGCCGCGGTCGTCACCTTCGAGACGTACGCCGCGTGCGTCGGATAGAGGCGATTCAGCGTCGCCGTGTCGAACGGGACGTGCGTACCACCGAGCCCACACAGTTCAGCGGATTCCTTCGCGGTCGGCACCGCGATCTCGGCCAGTCGAATCCCGCCGAGGGCGTTGCCGTGTTCGTCACGCTTGACCGCCGGCGTGGCAGGCGGTTCCGGCGTGTCGAACTGCAAGGCCGGAGCGTGTGGCGGTTCGATGCCGCGGCTCATCCACTTGACCAGCGCATCGATCGCGGCGTTGTAGACGTAGCGGATCTCGACGCGCGATCGAGCCGGCGTCTCGCACGCGTCGACGGCCGGCAGGTTCAGATCCCGCATCAGGAACGCCGCACGCGACAGCAGCGAATACTGTTCGGAGTGCGTCGATCCAGCCACCGTCCACACCCGCACCTTCGCCGAATCCGGTTGGCTGCGGCTCGTGGTGCGCTCAGTCTCGCTCAGGACTTTGATCACCGGTATCGTCAGGTCGGTCCGCATCGGCTGATTGCTCACCGTCAGGAAGGCCGCGTCATAGATGGGATCGCGTGAGTGGACGCTATTCACGTACGGCCCCATCCGGCCGGCCGACTGGGACTGGCCGGCGGCAATCACGTATCGCGGCTTCAAGCCCCCCAGCACCTGCGACACCCTGCGAACCGCGGCCCCGGCCTGCGAGAACACATCGAAGTTCAGCGACGGATCGGTGACCGTGCCTCCGCCCGTGAGATTGATCGTCCCGTACCGATCCGGATTCCACACTTTGATGCCATTCGGCGGCCGCGAGACGCCGCCATCCTGCACGGACACCCCCACCCACGCATATCCCTCGCGAAGGAAGAACTCCTTCTGATACAGCCACAGCACGTCCGTGTCGTAGCCGTTCGTCACATTGAGCCACTCGACGATGACGACGCCGTTGAACCGGGCGGATTGCACCGGTCGCCGGACGAGCAGACGGGACCGGAACGGAATGCCGCTCGCGCGTACCTCGGCGTTTCTGCCGAACTCAGGCGTCGTGTACGTGCTCGCCGTGCCGTCGAAGAAGAACTCCTCCTCGACGTAGCCGTAGTTGGACAAGACGATGTCGGTCGCGAAGAACGGATGGTGGCGTCCAGGCGTGCCGGCCGCATCGCGGGGAACGGCCGTCACCACAGGCGTTGGAACATCCGCCCGCACCTCAACGGCACCAACGATCGTGATCAGGCTGGTGAAGAGGAGGAATATCGCAACGCGAGGCGGGACCGACATATGACGACTCCTGACAGAACGCAACGGCATTACTGAATGTCGGCTCCGCTAGGACCGGGGCCGGGGTCGGGGCGTCGCATCGCCGTCCACCAGTCCCATCGACCATCGCAGGGCCTCGAAGTACATCTGCTGGATGACCGGGTTGTCCCACGACTCCGCCGCGTGACCGAGCGTGGAGTAGAACACCTTGCCCTTGCCATAAGTGTGCGCCAGGGCCACCGGGAAGTCTCCATCCGTACGGTGCACCAGCGGCCCGCTGAGATCGAGTCCCGTGACGTCGAGATGCGCCAGCACGCGAACCTTGGTTCGGGAGATATCCTTCAGCTGATAGTGTTCGTCCGTCAGGCCAACCCGCGGCGGAAACCGGCGCATCGCAGGGAACAGCGGATCCTCCACGACCACCGGAGCTTCGATGACTTCCCACGGGTGCTCGTCGAAGCGTGCGCCCAGCATGTCGCCGAACTCAGGCCACGAGAAGAAGGCCGTCGCAGCTGAGTGCGCCGCCACGAAGCCCTTCCCGTCATCGCGGACGAACGACATCAGATCGGACTTCTGTTGATCCGTGATGTCGATTTCGCGGACGCCAAAGAAGAAGATTGCGTCGAAGTAGTTCAGATTTCTGGCAAGGAACTGCTCGCCGGTGGCGATTCCCGCGCCCACGCGGAAGGTGATCTCGTGTTTGGTGATCGGCTGCGAGTCCGTGCGGATGATCGTGTCGTAGGCGCCGGACTCACGCCCGAGCCGTTCGACCGTGGCGAGGGCGTGTGAGATCGAGTCGTGCTGGTACCCACTCCGGACATCGGCCCACGCGAGCACGTGCTTTCTCGGCGGCTGTGAAGCCTCGCCGCGCACCAGAACCGGCCGCAGACTCAGGAGCGCAACGCCCAGGATGGCGGCCACGCCAATGGGAGGCACGAAGCGGTGCGGCATCGTGCCCCCCAATGGTTCACGCCTAGAACGAGAACCGCGCCTGCAGCTGCATGGTCCGCGGAGGCTGGTAGCCGGTGGCCACGCCAAATCCGGCGCCGCGCGGCCTGGACCTCGAGTCGATGACGTTCCCCGCCGCGTCGAATGGCAGGTTGGTGATCGTCACCGGGTCACTCGGGCTCGACAGGTTCATCGTCGTCAGGCGTCCCGTGATGGCCGCCTGATTGAAGGCGTTGAAGACATCGAGCCGGAACTGCACGCTGCGGCCGCGACCGAGGTTCACGGTCCTCGCAATCGCGAGATCGGTCTGGCTCTGGAAGCATGACCGCGCGTAGCCGTTCCCCGATTCCAGCCCGTCACTGCCGACAAGTGGGCCCGCAAAGGCCGCCGTTGTGAACTGGCGGAGCGGATCGGCGCTGCATCCGCTGCCCGGATCGCCGACCACCCGCACACGGGCGCCGTAGTCTGGCGACCCGGTGAGGTTCACGTTGCCGCCCCCGTTCTGGTACGAAAAGCCTACCGTGTACGGGCTCCCGGTCTGCGCCGACCAGATCCCGGAAAGGCTCCAGTCGTTCACGACGTAGCCCACGGCGCGAAGGACCGGCTGTGACGCGGCCAATTTCGGCAACTGCCAGACGAAGTTCGCCCGCATCAGGTGCGTCTGTGGACGGTTGTTTCCGAGGAGCGCGTTGGCCGCCGCCTGATCGGCACGGACGACCACCGTGCCGTCGGCATTGTGCTGCAACCGAAGACCGGCCTGCTGCTTGTCCGACAGACTGATCGTGTCGTTGAAGCCGAACAGGAGTCCCTTCCGGAATCGCCGATTCAGAGAGACCTGGATGGAGTGATACGTGCGGTAGAAGTTGGGTTGCTGCTGGTTGATCGAGCCGTAGCCCTTGTAGAACCGCACCAGGTCCGGATTCGTCGACGCATACGACGTCGTCGGATCAGTGGAGGATGCCGACGTGGCGGCGGCAGGATTCTGGCTCGATGGAAGGAACGCCGTGCCGAAATCGATGGCGTTGATGTTCACCTGCGCCGGCGTGTCGTACGTGTGCTGGCCCGTGTACGAGACGTCGAGTGCCGCCGAGAACGGCAGCACCGTTTGCATGCCGACGTTCCACTGTACCGACGCCGGCAGGTTCTGGTCGTACTGCCAGACCGTCAGGGATGGCGGGGCCTCGGTCGTCAGACCGGCGCTGCCGAGATTCTGCAGTTGCCCATAGCGGACCGTGACTTGCCGGGAGAACGGCGGGTTGTTCACCGTGTTGTAGATGTTCTGCGCCGGCGGCCGGTCATAGAACAGGCCCGCGCCGCCCCGGACCACGAATCGCTGATTTCCGGCGACGTCCCAGGCGGCACCCACGCGTGGCGTGACGGCGAGTGACGGGTAGGTGTAGTTCGTCTTGGCGATGCCTTGCCCCGCCGGGAAAACGCCGTTGGTCGAGGAGCCAGTGTTCGGGACGAGCGTGCCGATAGCGAGCACCGAGTTCGGACCGAGCATCTGCCCCGTGAGCGGGTTCGTGGCGCGACGATTGGCGGCCGTGCACGGATAGGTGCTGGTCGAGCAGCCCGCCACGTAGAGGGCAGGCGCCGCCGACCCGCTCCACTTCTCCGCCAGGAAGTTCGAGCTGAAGCCGTAGGAATCGTACTGCGGCACCTGATGGATGAAGCGGAGACCATAGTCGAGCGTGACGCGGCTGGTGATACGCCAGTTGTCCTGCGCGAACGCCTCGTGGTTCACGGCGAGGTAGGCGCCTTCGCCCCAGCGCGACAGCTGTGAATATGTGCTGAAGACGCCGACCGCGGCGTTGGCGAAGCCGAACGTCGTGTCGAGAGGGTTGGCCGTATCGTTGGCGAAGCTGATGGACCCGGTGATGTTCCCCTGACCACGGCGCTGGTAGCTCCGGAAATAGTAGTAGCCGGTCTTGTAGGTATGCGCGCCCTGCACGCGCGTCAGGCTGGCATTCCAGGTGCGATTGCGCGTGTCGAGGATGAAGTTGCCGAACGGCCCGGTGTTGTTCGGCGGCGCGTTCGTGATGCGGTTGCCCCAGGCAAAGGAGGGCGGCGCCTGCACGCGCGTCCCGTCCCACGACGTGGTCGACACCTTGTTGAGCACCTCGTACGAGAAGGTGTTGGGACTCAGAATGGTGGCGTCGGGAAACAGGTACGGAATGTCCCCGAACCCGGACTGAATGCGGTTGCCCGCGGCCGTGACGCTGTTGCCGTTCTGGCAGTAGTTCGGCGACCCACCTGTGATGGAACACCCTTCCTGATGGTGATAGTTCGCGCCGAAGGATCCCTCAAGGAAGGTTCTCGAGTCGATCGCCCAGTTGATTGTACCGGCCGGCACCCAGATCCCGTAGTTGTGCTCCTTCGAATCGTTGAACCCCGGGATCGTGCCGGGGATGGCGTCCGCGGGCTGCTGATACTCAAGGAACTTAAAGCTCCCGCGCAGGTTGGTGCGCGGCTGATAGTCCACGCGGATGATCGGCTGATAGCCGAGCAGGTTGACCTTGGGCGCCGTGACTTCGTAGTTGTAGGCCAGCGTCCCGGGGTTGGTGATATTGGGCGTGGGCCACCAGTTCAGGATGTTGAGACCCGACTGATAGAGCCTGTTCTTCGGAATGCGCCCGATGACGCCTCCATCCTGAAAGCACCCCGTCTTGACCGAGCTCGAACAGGCGGTCGAGGACTGTGGATCCTTGATGAGGTTGTACAGCGCGCCGTTGTTGTCCGTCGACTGCGAGAAGTCGCCCTGACGCTCGAGCAGTGTCGGCACGCGGAACCGATTGACCTCGTTGCCAAAGGTCCGAGGGTTGTACTCCTGGTTGAAGTAGAAGAACAGCTTGTTGCTGCCTCCGGGCTTGCCGACCGGACCGCCAATCGAGAAGCCCCAGTCCCGTTCGTCCTGGAAGTTCTTGGGATCGCCGTTCAGAATGTTGCTCTGGCTGTTCTTGTTCCACTTGGAGTTTCGCTCGACGTCGTAGATCGACCCATGGAATCTGTTGCTGCCGCTCTTCGTCACGGCGTTGATCTGCAGACCACTCGACCGTCCGTACTCCGCCTGGTAGGTCGACGTCGCCAGCTTGACCTCGGCAATCGCTTCGACGCTCACGCGCGTGGCCGGACGGTTGACGCCTGGATCCATGGCCGTCGCCCCATCCAGCATGAAGTTGCTGTCGCCGCCGCCACCGACTCTCGAGGCAGGTGTCAGTCCGCCGCTGAGCGCCACGCCGGGCGCCAGCGCCAGCAGGCCGTCATAGCTACGGTTCGCCAGCGGCAGATTCGTGACCGCATCCGTCGTCACCGTGAACGAACGCTCACCACTGGCGGACTGAATCAGCGGCGCCTCGCTCGTGACCGTCACGACCTCTGACTGTCCGCCAACCGAGATCGTCACCGCACCAATCGCGAGCTGCGACCCCGCGTTGACCTGCAGCCCGGCGCGATGCAAGGTCTTGAACGACGGCATCTCCACCTCGAGGGTGTAGGTGCCAGCGGTGACGTTGGGGATCACGAAGTCGCCCCGTGTGTTCGTGACAACCGGGCTCAGTCGCGTGTTGCGCGATTCGCTGATCAGCGTGACCGTCGCCCCGGGGACGACGCCACCTTGTTCGTCTTTGACGGTGCCGGATACCGTGCCGGTGACACCCTGCGCGAACGCGGCAACGGCCAGACTGACGGCAATCAGCCAGAGACCGGCGGTGCGCGCAGCGGTTCTTGCAAGAGCCTGCGAACAAGCCTGCATGAGGTTTTTCTCCACACCCGAGATGGTCGGCGAACGTCAGCGACCGGGAACACCCCGGCCGCTGCGAGCGCCGTCGTTGAGCCTGACGATGGGCGGGATGCTAGCACCGGGATTTCGTGAAACGGGCGGTGCGGTAACCCTCCGGTTACCGTAAAACCCGAGGGAGAGGACCGGCGGTCGCGAAGATTGCGGCGTGGCTACGGCAACGCGTAGGCCGCGATGACATCGGATCGCGGGCTCTGGAGAAATCCACCACCGCCGGCCGGAACGACCACATATTGCTTGCCGTCGCGTCCCATGTAGGTCGAAGGAATGGAATGGGCGGGGGCCTCGAGCTTGTCCGCCCACAACTCTTGTCCATTGCGCGCATCGAACGCGCGGAACTTGCCATCGATGCTCGCGCCGATGAACACGAGGTTGCCCGCCGTCGTGATGCCGCCACCGAGGCTGGGCGTCCCGGTCTTGATGCCGCGGGCCTCGAGCTCATCGAATGCGCCGAGCGGCACGCGCCAGGCGATGTCGCCCGTGTTCACGTTCACGGCAATCAACTCACCCCACGGCGGGTTGTTGCAGGAGTACCTCGTTTGCGGCTGCCAGAAGCGGCCGCCCTCCGGCGTCACCTTGCGATACGACGGCCCGGTGGCCACGGGTGCGGGGCCATCGTTCTCGACGGGCGCGGCACCGCCGGCTCGACCGGCACGGCCGGCGCCCGGGGCCGCCACAGGATCGGGGGGGCCTGGCGTTGGCGGCGCGGGTGGCTGATCGGCGCCCGCTCGCCCGCCCGGTCCTCCGGGGCCGCCCGGTCCTCCCGGTCCCCCGGGGCCCCCGCGTCCACCGCGTCCGCGGCCTCCCTGACCGGGAACGACCTCCTCGAGATGCCCCCACTGCCCGGCGTTCATGACATTGGTAATGAGGAGACCCAGACGCGGGTTGTAGGACACGCCCTGCCAGTTGCCTCCACCGACGGCTCCTGGAAACTGGACGATGTCCTGGGTGAGCTGCCACGGGTTGTACGGACCACCATCCTGCAACTTGTACTTGTCCCACAGGCCCTGGCAATACGCCGTCAGCTCGGGCGTGATGCCCGTCGGCAGGTCGGCCTTGGTCATGCTGATGCGCGCGAGAGGCTCGGGCTTCAGCGGGAAGGGTTGCGTCGGTGAATGCGTTTCGCCGGGCACGCTGCTCTGCTTCACCGGCCGTTCCTCCATCCCGAACAAGGGCTTGCCCGTCACCCGATCAAAGGTGAACAGGATCCCCATCTTGGTGATCTCGGCGACGGCGGGAATGCGTTGTCCGTTTACGACGGCGTCGAAGAGCGTGGGCGCGGCGGCCAGGTCGTAGTCCCACACGTCGTGGTGGACGAACTGCTGGTACCACTTCAGCTTTCCGGTACTGGCGTCCACCGCGACGAGCGACGTGCCGTACGCGTTATTACCCGGTCGCTCGACGCCGACGTAGTCACCGCCGGCGATGGAGTTGGGAATGTAGACAATCCCGCGCTCGGTATCGACCGTCAGGTAGCCCCAGACGTTCGTGCCGCCGATCGTCTTCCAGGCCTCGCTCCCCCAGGTGTCGTGCCCGGGCTCACCGGGCTGCGCAATCAGATTGAACGTCCACACCAAGGCGCCGGTGCGCGCATTCCATGCCCGGACGACGGGCGTGTTGCCTGGCGTGATGATCAGGTCCTTGTAGATCGTCCCGGGCGACGCCATCTGGGTGCCCATGTCGACCGTGCCGTCTTGTCCAAAGCCCTGCACGGGAAGGCCCGTCTTGGCTTCGAGGGCAATCAGCCGGTTACCCGTCGATCCGAAGATGCGCGCGGGCATGCGCGCGTCACCGGCCCAGTACGCGAGGCCCCGTCTGGTCGTCGCATTCGCATCGTGCTTCCAGAGCTGCGCGCCCGTCACGGCGTCCAATGCGTAAAACCCATTCTGCGCGTTGAAGTACATGACGCTGTCGATGACGAGCGGCGTACTCTCGAAGAAGCCGGACATGTCACCCGTGTGAAACGTCCACGCGCGCTTCAGGCTCTTCACGTTGTCCGTGTTGATCTGCGCCAGCGTCGAGAACTTCGTCGCGCCCGGATCCTGTCCGACCTGGACCCAGTTGTTCTGCGCCGCGACCACCGCGACCAGCGCCATCATCACCAACGCCACGACCGTCAGCTTTCGCATCATCAACGTCAACCTCGCGTGCTACTGGTTACGCCCGTGGGCCCGTTTCTGCTCAAGTCGGTTACGGTAACCGTACTGTTACACCCGGACGAGCGGCTTGCGTGGATTGATGAACAGCGTCAGCAACCCGCCGGCGATGTACACCCCACCGCCGACGAGCAGGGGCGTCTGCCAGGATCCCCACCAGTCGAGCGCGTACCCGACCACCAGCGGACTGATCGCACCGCCGAGGTTGCCGAACGTGTTCATGCACCCCGTGACGGTGCCCGCCGACTCCCCGCCGATGTCATGGCAGATCGCCCACGAAGGGCTCAGACAGAGGTCCGCGGCAAACGCGGCCATGGCGAAGAAGACTGCGGCCATCATGGCGTTCGGCGTCATGGCCGCGGCGATGAAGGCCAGCCCGCTCAGGGGCAACGCCACCGCCGGAATCGATCGGCCGATCTTCACGCCGTAGCGTCGCGTCAGACCGTCGGTGAGCCACCCGCCGGCGAGCGTGGCCACGCCGCCCGTGAGCAGCACCATGCCCGCGAGCCAGCCAGCCTGCGATGCCGAAAACCCGCGCGCCTTCTGGAAGTAGGTCGGCAACCAGGTGAGGTAGAAATACAAGCCGTAGATCACGCAGAAGTACATCAGGCACAGCAGAACCAGATTCAGGCTCAGCAGATTTCGCCACGACCATGCCCGTGTTGACGGGCGCTGCTCGAGCCCGTCCCGAATCTCCTTCAACTCCGCGGGATCGATGGCCGGATGTTGCGACGGTTCGTCGCGAAACCAGCGCCACCAGAGACCGCCCCACACCAGGCCGAACCCACCGAACACGAAGAACGCCGCGCGCCAGCCGAAGTGCTGCATCACCAGCACGACGAGCGGCGGGGCAATCGCTCCGCCCACCCGGCTGCCCATGAAGACGACGCCGTGCGCCAGGCCCCGCTCACGTGCGGGAAACCATCGGGCGAAACTCCGCGAGATATTCGGATAGGCGCCCGCCTCGCCCACGCCGAACAGGAAACGGGTCATGACGAGAGACGGGAAGCTCCAGACGACGCCCGTCAAGGCCGTGAACGCGGACCACCACAGGACGATGCGCGTCAGGACCTTGCGTGGGCCGAAGACGTCGCCGAGCCACCCGGTGGGAATTTCGAAGGCCGCATAGGCGAACGTGAAGGCGCTGAACGCCCAGCCCATCGCGGCCGCCGAAAGATGGAGCTCGTCCCGAATCGACGGCGCCGCGGCGCTGATCGCCACACGGTCGAGAAACGTGATCAACGAGAGCGCGAACGTGAACTGCAGCAGCCGACGTCGCGTGGTTCGGGGAGCAGTCGACACGGTTCCGGTCACCTCATCTGGCCGGCGGCGCCGCTACTCGAGGGCGAGCCGCTTCAGCAGTGCTCGAAACCGTTCGTCCTCACGGAGAGGATCGAATCGAGGATCGACCTTGGTGCAAATCAAGTCGAACGAGCGATCGTCACTGGCCTTCTGGAGCCAGCGGAAGCCGACGTCCACGGCTCCGAGGGCGAACTGGATCCAGGCAAACTCCAGCGGCGAGACGTACCGTTCCGTGGCGTACGTCTCGAGTTTTCGAAGCACCTCACGCGCGAGCTTCTTTCGGCCCGAGAGCGCAAAGGTCCGGCCCAGGGCGCCGTGCATCCGCGGTGTCTGCGGCGACAGATGGACCGCGCGCTGGAAGGCGGCCGCCGACTCGTCGAAATCGCGCCGCTGCTCCTGGATCACGCCGAGGGTCCAGTACGCGGGCGCGAAGTGCGGGTTCAGCTCGATGGCGTGATCGCACTGTTCGAGCGCCGTCTCGAAATCACGGCGATAGAAATGCATCACGGCCAGATCGCGGGCGACAATCGCCGAGACGGGATCGAGCGCCTGGGCGGCGCGAATCTCATCGAGGGCTTCATCGAGCCGCCCCAGTGGCGCGAGGCAGGACATCGCGTACCAATGCCGGGCGGTCGCGTAGCCCGGGTTCAGGCTGATCGATCGCAGAAATTCACGCTCCGCGCCGGCCCAGTCCCAATCCTGCGTCGCCTTCACGTGCGCGAGCGAGGTGTGCGCTTCAGCGGACAAGTCATCGAGCATCACCGCCGACGCGGCATGTGACGCCGCCTTCGTCCAGACGTCGGCCGGCGCCAGCACACCGTAGTGCGTCAGCAAGCCGTACGCGTCCGCGAGGCCGCTGTGCGCCGGCGCGTACTCGGCGCCCTCGGCCAGCGACTTCTCGAAAAAGTCGACGGCCTTTCTCAGCCCCTCTTCGGTGCGTTGGTTCAGGTGATACCGGCCCTGAAGGTACAGATTCTTCGCAGCCAGATTCTCGGCCGGCCGGCCGAGCGCGCTGACGTGGCGGCCATCGCGGAGTTCAGGCTCGAGCCGCCGCAGGACCGCATGGGCGACGGATTCCTGCACCGCGAACGGCTCCGACCCCACGGTGTCGATCGACTCGGACCACAAATAGCACCCGCTGGCCCCATCGATCAGATGCACGCCAATACGCAGCCGATTCCCCGACTGACGAACGCTGCCGCCGAGGACAATGGCCACGCTCCGGGCCGCGTCGTCCTCGGCTTCCCGGGTTTCAGGTCCGCGGGAGGCCAGCACCCGCAGTCCCGGCAACTGCGTGAGGGCATGCGTGAGTTCGTCGCGGAGCGCCTCGCAGAGGTAGCCGAGCTCTTGCGACCCGGTGTGATCGGCAAACGCCTGCACGATCACCGTGTTGCGGCGCACGAGCGCTGTGCTGATCGAGCGCCGCAGCAGGACGGGCGCCTCGCGCGGCTTGAACACGGGAGCATAGCCCCCCTTGGGGAGGTCGATCGTGATGGGATCGGTCCGTCCCTCCTCGCGGTAGTAGCGAACGAGCTTGGCCCGCAGCCGGCGGGCCTGAACGCGCACGATGGGATCGGTTCGGGGATCGAAGGACTCTTCCTTGCGGAAGACCTGCACGCCGACCACGTATTCCTTGAGGTTGGTCTGACGTCCGCCGGCCGCTTCACCGACGATGAAGGTCAGGAAGTGCTTCAGACGATCGGCCTGCTGAAATGTCTCGGAGCGAAGGATGCGCTCGAGCTGTTCGCGGACGCGCGTCGGGAAATCGCGTTCGCCCTCGACGGGCGCGGAACGAGCCTGAGGATTCTTGGGCACGCGGTCTCCAGCGCGGCGGACGCTACTCACCGCGGCGATAGACGTCGTTGATGTCCCAGTGGCCGGGCGTCGGTGTGGGCGCGTTCTCCATGGGGGCCTGAATCACCGTCGGCAGGTTGGACGCCAGCGCCTCGCGCAATGCCGGACCGAGGTCGTCGGCCGACTCGATCGTCACGCCTCTCGCGCCGAACGACCGGGCCATGGCCGCGTAGTCCGCGCGATAGGGCTCGCCCTGGCGCTCGAACAAGCACCCGAAGCTCCACCCGTAGTGCATGGCCTCGAGACCCGCAATCGTGCCGAAGGCTGCGTTGTCCATGACCAGCCAGATGACCGGCAACTCCGCCTCCATCGCGGTCGCCACGACGGACGGGTTCGCGCTGAAGCCCCCGTCGCCGACGAGCGAGACGGCGGCGCGATCCGGATGCGCGAGCTTCACGCCCAGCACGGCCGCCGGGCCAAAGCCCATCGTGGCCAGTCCGCTCGGCGTGATGAACGTGCCCGGAACCGTGATCGGAAACTGCTGCGCGACGCCGTTCTTGTTCCAGCCAACGTCGGTCACGATGAAGCCGTCCTCCGGCACCGCCTTGCGCAGCTCGCTGAGGATGCGCTCCGGCCGCATGGGGAATTGGCTCGACGTCCACTGATGGTCCCAATTGGCGGCGAAGGCCTTCCGCCCGCGCGCAATCTGCTCACGCAGCGCCCCGCGCGACCGGTGGGACGTGCCCGCGGCCGCCAGCGCCAAGGTGCCAAGCGCCGCCTTCGCATCGGCGACGACACCCAGTTCGGTGGGATAGTTGCGTCCGATTTCGGCCACGTCGGCGTCGATGTGAATGAGCCGGGTTGGCGGAATGGAGAATGTGTAGCGGGGATCCCACGAGCTCGAGTTGGCTTCGGCCAGGCGTGTGCCCACCGCCAGAATCACGTCGGCTGTGCGGCAGGTCTCGTTCGCGATTGGCAGGCCCCAGAATCCCGTCTGTCCCAGGAGCAGCGGGTGATCCTCATGCAGGCAGCCCTTGCCCATCAGCGTGTGGGCCACCGGAAGTTCGAGGGCTTCGGCCAGCGCGGCCAGCTCAGCCGTCGCACGACCAGACAACACGCCGCCTCCGACATACAGCAACGGCCGTTCAGCCCGCGCCAGGATGTCGACGATGTGCGCGGCCGTGTCGGCGTCGAGCGTCGGACGCGCAATGGGCGCCGGCACCTTCTGGAACGCTCCAACGGGCAGGTCCGCGGAAAAGACGTCCATCGGCACGTCGACCAGCACCGGCCCGGGCCGGCCGGTCTGCGCCAGATGAAAGGCGCGCTCCATGATGCGCGGCAGATCGGCAGCGTTGTCCACCCGGTAGACGCGCTTGCAGAAGGGCCGGTAGATCTGAAACTGATCGGCGTCCTGGTGCAGGTTGATTTCCTGATGCGGATGGCGCCCGTAGTAGTAGGACTGGATGTCTCCCGAGATGACGACCATCGGAATCGAGTCGAGCGCCGCGTTGGCCACGCCGGTCGCGGCGTTGGTGAGGCCCGGTCCCAGATGCGTCAGCAACACGCCCGGCTTCCCGCTCGCGCGGGCGTAGCCGTCGGCCGCGTGCGCCGCGGTCTGCTCGTGACGCGTGGACACGTAGCGGATGCGGCTCTTGCCGAGCGCGTCCAGCATGCCGATGACGGTGTGGCCGCACAGCCCGAACACGACCTCGACGCCGAGACGCTCGAGGTAGTCGGTCAGTTGATACGCCGCAATGCGCGTCCCGGCGGCAGCATCGACGACTGGATCGGCGGCGGCGTGACCAAGTGTGTGCATGTTGGGACCCTGCGGTGCCTAGAAGATCTCGCTGTTGTAGAACTCGCCGAACAGATCCGCTTCCGACGGCCGATCCTCGGGAATCGGCCGGCTGACCCAGGTGACGTTCATGTAGTGCTTCAACGAGATGTTCTCGTTCGTGATGTTGCCGCCCCACACGCCGCAGCCCATGCTCGACGTCATGGGCATCCCATTGGTGAACGTGCCGGCGTTCGAACTGGACTGCACCTGCCGCACCATGATGCGGCTGACCGGCGCGGTCAGCGCCAATCGATTGATGTGGTCATCGTCAAACGAGTAGATGCCGCAGGAATGGCCGCGGCCGCCGGTCTCGAAAATCTGCCGCACCAGATCGAGGGCGTGATCGAAGCCGTCGTACTTGAAGATCGACATCACGGTGCCGAGTTTCTCGGTCGAGAACGGATGCTGCCTGCCGATGTGCCGCTCGGGCACGATGAGAAAGGTCTTGTCCTCGGGAATACTGAACCCGGCGATCCGGGCCACCGTGACCGCTGGGCGCGCGATCGTGTTCGCGGTCCGATGCCCTTCGGCATCCCAGTAGGCCGCCTGCAACATCGCCCGTTCCTCGTCGTTGACGAGATAGCCCCCCTCGATCTGCAATTGCGCCAGGAACCCATCGTAGATCGAGGCGTCCACCAGCAGATTGCCATCAGCCGAACACCCCGACCCGTAGTCGTTTGTCTTGCTGATCCGCGTGTTCCTGGCTGCCTCAACGATGTCCGCGGTCTCGTCGATGACCATGGTCGCGTTCCCGGCGCCGACACCATACGCCGGCTTGCCTGATCCGTACGCGGCCTTCACCATGGCCGGACCGCCCGTGGCGATCGTCAGGTCGCAGGCGCTCATCAGCGCGCGCGCCACCGGAATGCTAGGCCGATCCACGCATTGCACGAGATCGACCGGTGCGCCCGCCTTCGAGAGCGCCGCACGAATCACGCGCACGGTTTCCTGCGTGGTCTTGCGGCTGGTGGGATGCGGGGAGAAGATCACCGCGTCCTTGCATTTGACCGCGTAGATGGCGATGCCGATCGGTGTGACGTACGGGCTGGTGACCGGCACGAGCGCGGCGATGACGCCGGCCGGCTTGGCGTACTTCACGATGCCCTTCTCGGGAATCTCCTCGATCACGCCCATGCTCTTCTGGCGCAGGGCATCGCGCAGGATGCCAAGCACCTTGGCCCGACGCTTCGGTTCGCGGCTGCCCATCCCGCTCTCATCCACGCTCATGTTCGCGAGCGTCGTCGCCGTCTGCTCGTTCCCACCCGCCCACGCGATGGCCCGGCACAACCGATCGACAGCGGCCTGATCGAGCCCATCGGCGGCGAGCATCGCGGCGCGGGCACGGGCCAGGAGTTGCTCGACGGCGGTGGTTTCTTCGGGCGTGATGGTGCGCGGCGGACTGGCGATGGCAGACATGGTCTTGGTCATCTCGGAAAGGCGTCATTCATTATGGCGGTTTGTCGCGGCTGACGGGCCGCTTTACGGTAACCCCACCGTTACATAAGCCCGAAACGGCACCGGGGTGGTATCGTGCCGTGCTACGCGCGACAGATGTGTCCCTGGAGATGGCCATGACCAGAATTCGACTCGGCCTGATGGCCGTCGTGACGGTGCTGTGCAGCTTTTGGGTGTTCGCTCAGCAGCCCCCGCAGCCCGCCGCCGGTCAGACGCCGGCCGTCGGTCAGGGCGGACCCGGTCAACAAGGCGGACGACCGGGTGGGCCGGGCGGCGCACCGGGCCGGGGTGGCGGACGCGGCGCGCGGCCGCGGAAGGTGCTGCTCGCCTGGGCCGACACACGCAACGGACAGGCCCAGCACGACTTCACCTCCCACGCGCTGGCGGTTGTCGAGCGCCTGGGCTACGAGTCCGGCCTGTGGGACACCTACATCCGCACCGACTCGAACATCGTCTACAACACCGCGCTCAAGACCGACGGCACGCCGGCCAGCGGCGGTCCGAGCTTGAGCAACGTGGACGGCATCTTCTTCCTTGGGCACCGCGAGATTGAGTTCAATGCGAAGCAGAAGGACGAGCTGCTCGCCTTCGTCCGCAACGGTCATGGGTTCGTGGCGGCACACACGGGACTCACGGCGTTCGACTCCTGGCCGGAATTCCAGGACATGCTGGGCGCGGGATATCAGGGGCACCTCTACACCGGTCCCGGACAGGTGATCAGCGAGGCGCCCGACAATCCCATCGTCAAGCACTGGGGCAGCGCGTTCAACTACACGGACGAGTTCTACAACCCGAAGGGGCTCTCACGCGACAAGGTCAATGTGCTGCTGCGTTTCAACGCGGCGAGCGCACCGGCGTCCGGACTGGTTGCAAGCGGAGACTACCCCCTTGCCTGGACCAAGACATACGGGACCGGTCGCGTGTTCTACAGCTCGCTGTCGCACGACACGACTTCGTGGGACATCCGTAACCTGCAGATCATGATGTTCGAGGCGATCAAGTGGTCGCTTGGCCTGACGGAGACCGAGGTGGCGCCGCATGCGATGCGCGGCGAAGCCCCGCCGCCGGCGCCCGCGCGGGGCGGCGGCGGACCGGCGCGCGGCGCGGGCGGCGGCGCACCGCCGGCCGCCCCAGTGCCTCCAGCGGCACCAGGCCGGTAAGACGCGGAGCTTTTCTTGCGAGGACAGCATGGAACCATGGCGCACCGGGATCGTCGACGCAGACCAGGAACACATTCGGATCCGCGGATACGACGTCACGGCCCTCATGACGCGCGTCACCTTTACCGACACGATCTTCCTGCTCCATCGCGGCCGTCTGCCCGACTCGAATGAACGCGCATTGCTCGATGCGATCCTGACGGGCGTGGCCGACCACGGATCGGGCGCGCCATCGTGTGCCGCCGCGCGCCTGGCGGCCTCGGGCAATCGTCAGTCCCTCTCGGCCGCAGTCGCCGCCGGAGTGCTCACGATCGGCGACGAACACGGCGGCGCGGGCTCCACCTGCATGGAGATGATCGCGGCGGTCTGCGCGCGGGCGCGAGCGGGCGCGCTGTCGATGGCGGAGGTCGCCGCGGAAACCGTAAGCGCTGCCCTCGCCGCCGGAGAGCGGTTGCCCGGTCTGGGCCATCGCGTACACAAGGTCGATCCCCGGACCGCCATCCTCTTCGGCATGACACGGCAGGTCAACCTCGCTGGCGAAGGGCTGGCGTGCATGGAAGCCCTGGAGTCCGCGATCCGGAATCAGGGCAAGACCATCTCGATCAACATCGATGGGGCTCTGGCGGCAATCCTGCACGACCTCGGGTTCCCGCCTCCCTTCGGCAAGCTTGTCTTCATCATCGGCCGCGTGGCCGGCCTGACGGCGGAAGTAGCCGAAGAGTACGAGCGCGAAAAACCGATGCGCGTCCGAATCCCGTTGACGTACGACGGCGTGCCGCCACGGGAACTGCCCTAGCTCGGCCCGTCGCCCATCAATCGAACCGTAACGCCTCGCGCTGCCCTTTGAGCTTGGTCTCGTCAAGACCTGGCACTTTCAAGAGCGCATCTCCGTCCGCGAACTTGCCGTGTGTCGTTCGATAAAGAACGACCGCGTCCGCTTCCTCGGCCGACAGGCCGAGCACGGCGCAGAAATCGGAGGCGGCTGCGGTGTTGACCGCGACGATGCCGTAGTGCCGCGTCAAATAGCGTTCGATCGTCGCGAACTCCCCGGGCGTCGCCTTGGCGCCTTTGCGAATCATCGTGACGATCTGGTCCTTCCAGTCGCGCGGCGTCAGGCGCTGCGCGACCACCTGATCGAACTCGTGGCACTCCGTGCAGACCTTCGCCGTGGTCTCTTCACCCACCTGCTCACTCTCCGGCTCGGTGGTGGCGGGTCCTTGGGCCGGCGGCAGCTGAGCGTCTGGCAGGCTGCGCGCCTTCACAGCGGCGCTGGCACTCAAGAACACGACCGGTGCGATCAGCCACCACGTGCAAGCCATCCGAAATACGTTCTGTACTGATTTCATGCGTCTCAGGTAGAGGCGATGTTGCCGGGCGCCGGACGAGGCGCCCCTGGCGACGCGCGGGCAATTGGCGGCGCCCCTACTCTAAGTATCCCGCCAGTGCTTGTGCTGTTCAAGACTGTTTCCCAGGGGGCCATCCCGGTATCATCACGGGCCCATGCCAAAACGCGGACGCCGTGGCCTCGGCCACTCTCCCGATGCGCTTGACGTCCCCACTGCGACCACCGCCGCCATAGCCCTGCCGCGTTCGAGTGACGTCGCGCGCAGCGACGGCGATGCCTCCCGCGACCTGTTCGCCCGCCTGCTCGGCTCTCCGGACCTGGCGCGCATCGTCCCTCACCTGCCGCCCGAATCGCTGCACCAGATCATCCGCCAGGCCGGACTCGAAGCCTGCGGCGAACTCATGGCCGCCGCCCGGCCGGAGCAACTGGCGGCCGTGCTCGACCTCGACGTGTGGAACAGCGTGCAGCCGGGAAGCGATGACCGGCTCGACGTCGATCGATTCGGCGACTGGCTCGACGTGCTGGTGGAGACGGGCGAAGACGTCGCCGCGCGGACAGTGGCCGCCATGGACCCGAACCTTGTCATCGCCGGACTCGCACGTTTCGTGCGCGTGTTCGACGTCGCGACAGTTGCTCCGACGGTGGAGACCGATGACGAACTCGTCGGTCCCGAAGCACGCTCACGCGAGAACACGGAGCGCGCGGTGGGCGGCTACCTGCTGCGCGCGATCGGCACCGAGATCCCGGACGCGATCGTAACCTTGCTTCTGGCATTGGACGCCGACCATCAGGAATGCTTTCAGGAGCTGATGCGTGGATGCCGCAGCCTGTCGAACTCCGCGCCGGAAGTCGACGGTCTCGATAACATCCTCACGATCCCCGAGCAGCAGATGCACGACGTCGCGCTCGCGCGGGAACGCCGCCAGTCGCGACAGGGCTACAGCACGCCGGCTCATGCGCGAGCCTTCCTGCAGATGGCGAGGCAGCGGCGACCCTCCATCGACAGTTCGACGTCGATCAATCCGATCGTGAGCGCATATCTTCAAGACTCGGACCCGACGGTTTCGGCAGAACATGACTCCGTCGTGCCCGCGTCACGGCCATCGGCAGCACCGCTCGCGATCGGCGGCATGCCCGAGCCGCGCGACAGCGTGGTCGACATGTTCGTCGATGCCGTGCGGGCACAGGGGCCGCGAGGGCTGCTCGAAGGCTCAAGCGCTCGAGAGACGCGGCTGACGCACATCCGACCGTTGATGGAATACGTCCGGGACAATGACGACGCCGCGTACTACGCGCGAGGCCGTGAACTGGCGTTTCTCGCCAACACCCTCGCGGCGGGGTGTTCGGTTCAGTCACGGGCCTTCACACCGCAGGAGGCATCCGATGCAGCCATCGCCACCTGCAATCTGGGCCTCGAACAGTGGGCCGCTCATTGGCTCGAAGCTGAGCGGCGCGAAGCGCGTTCGCCTGACGCCGCCCTGACGCTACCCAGCGCGTTCCTCGTGGACCACGACCTCGTCACCGCATTCGAACTGGGCTGGGCGGTCCTGCACGAACAGGTCTGCATGTTCGCCGCGGAGCAACTCACCGTGGCGTTGAAGGACCTGCGGAGTGTGGACGTCGAGATCCAGCAAGGATTGCGCGCGTTGCGCAAGGCGCTCGTGACCCATCGCGCAACCGGCATGCCCTGGAAGGCGCGCGGCGCCATCGACGCCATCGCCTTGCTCGATCTGCCGGCCTGGACGAGCCTTCTCGGATTGATCGATGAATGTCCGGTGATACCGGCGGCGCTGACGGCCGTGGTGGAGCATCAAGTCGGCGCGGTCAGTGCGACCGCGTTCGAGTTCATCGCCACGACCAGTCAGATAGGCATCGTCCGCCAGTTCATGGCACTGCTGCCGGAGACCTTGCGCCGTTGAGGCGGCGCGACGCCCCATCGCTGCACCGAATCGGGCGCTAGAAGACCGAGTAGACGACACCCACGCTGGTCACGACGGCATCGGCCTTCCAGCGGCCGGTGAACGTCGTGCCGAAGCGATCGCGATAGACGACCCCAGGACGATTGACGAGGTAGCCGGCGAAGCCCACCACCGCGACCCGCGGCGCCACGGTTGCGGTCACGCCCACGCCCAGTCGAAAGGCCCAACTGTTGTCAGCCTCGATCGACTCGGAGGGGTCGGACGAGCGCGAGCCACGGAACCGCACCCTGTTGAACGACGGCCCTGTCACCACCGACAGACTGACCAGGAACACCTTCGGACCGATCGTATAGGCCACGCCGCCCATGAGCGGACGCACGCGCAACCGGGCGACCGGCTCGCCGCCGGCCGGATCCGCAAGACTCGCGGTGAACCAGTTGAAGGCGCCCGCCGGCCCCCATCCCTTGTGCGGATTGAGTCGAATGAGGATCCCGACTCCGGTGGCGGACTGCACATCGGGATCGGTGGTGCTGTTGTGCGTCACCGACGCGCCAACGCCGACGCGCCCCTTCGTCTGTGCGCTCACGCCTGAGGCCACGCACAGAAACACCAACGTGAGAACGAACGACTTCAGCACGATAACTCCAACTCTGTGGAAAGGACGACGTGGTTCGTGTCGTCACCACCAGAATTGCACAAGCCGCGCCAGTACGGGCAGGGATGTCTCGAGGCGCGTCGGCGCCACGTCAGAGACCCGCTGACAAATGCAGACGGGCGGAATGACGACGGGATTGACTAGTTCGGCCAGGGGCACGAGGAGGCGAACCGGGAGCGGCGCGACGACGAGCGGTCGGAACGCCTCGTAGGCACACGGAGTCTCCCCTGATCGCGAGGCACGCCATTTGCGACAGCTCGCCGGCCCACTGCCGGTCCCCAGATCGACCAACCCAATGCTGATCCGAACGAGGCTCAGAGGCGTCAGGCTGAACGCGGGGGCTCGTAGCCTTCGGAACGAGACGCTCTCACTTGCCCCTGCCGAACACCTCGGCGTAGAAGGCCATGGTGTCGAACGTTTCGTACTGCAGGAGCTGATCGTGGTTGTGCGGGGACCCGACGACCGGGAAGAACTGGTGCCGGACGCTCATGCCCGTGAGCGCCTCATCGAGCTTCTTCCCGACCGCGAAGAGTGAGTCGCGATCCCCGGCGATAATTCGAATCTTCTGCGCACGCACCTTGTCGAGGTTGGCCTTCGCCAACGTCGCCGGCGCCTGCGAGAGCCAGAATGCCTGGCTGCCGACGCCGTCCGTCATATCGTCGACCAGCGCCGGCGAGTTGCCGGTCACGGCCGAGAAGAGATCAGGGTATTTGAACCCGATGTGTAGCGCGCCGTAGCCGCCCATCGAGTGTCCCTCGATGGCGCGCCCGGCGCGCGCCGCGATCGTCCGGTAGGTCGCATCGATGTAGGGAATCAGGTTCTTGACGATCACGGATTCCATCGGATGGGCACCGTCCTCGGCATCCACATACCAGCCAGTCGTCAATCCCTGCGGGATGACGATGATGGCCGGTGGCATGATGCCGGCCCGAATCGCCGCGTCGACGCGCGCGACGTAGCCCGCGACGAGCGGGCGTTTGGAGTCCACGCTGCGCCCGTGAAGGAAGTAGATGACGGGATAGCGTCGCGAGGCATTGGACTGGTAATCCGGGGGCAGATAGACGCGATAGCTGCCGAACGTGCCGGCGCCGCGGGCCGCTGTCGGATACAGCCTGTACTGCGTGCCGCCGAGATCGAGCGCGATCGGGTCGATGTAGGTGTCTGCCGGCGTGCCGACGAAGCTCGAGAGACCTCCGCCACCGCCTTGACCACTCCGACCTGCGGATGGCACGCGAAGTTGCTGATCGAGGAACGCGCCCACCGTCTGCATCGCCACCGGCGAGAGCAGCGCGCCCTGATCGTGGCCCACTGCGAACTGCAGGTCGAGCGTCGTGGTCACGCCAGCGACCTTCAGCGCCACGACGAGCGCCTGACTCTCGAGAGTCGAGACCTTGCGGTCGGCTGTTCCATGCAGAATCAGCGTCGGGGCATCGTCGCCGGTCACATAGGTCACCGGGTTGAGGCCGCCGGTCGAGGTCGGTCCGGCCAGATCGACCACCGCCTGCACACGGCTGGACTGCCCCGCGCTGCCGCCATCGCCATCGAGCGACGGCACGTCCGCCGTCGTCCCGAGGAGCGCGGCAAGTTGACCGCCAAGCCCAAAGCCAATGACGCCGATGTGATCGGCATCGAGCCCGTACGACCCCGCGTGTGCCCGCAGCCACCGCACTGCCGCCTTGAGATCGCCCAACTGCATCGCGGGCGTCGTGGACGATGCGGTCTGATACTCGACGCTGGCCACGGCGTAGCCGCTCGCCGCGGAGACGAAGGCAACGGCTGGTGTCGCCAGCTTTGTGGACAGGGGCGGCTCGGTGCCGTGGATCCAGACGAGGACCGGGCTCGGTGCGTTGGACGGGACCATCCGGTAGAGATCCAGGAGCAGGCGCTGGCTGCCGGCGCGCCCATACTCGAGATCCCGTTCGACGGTCAGCAACGCCCCGCCCCGTCCGCGCCCTTCGTTCGGCGCGCCTTGCGGTGCGCCGACGCCCCCCTGGCGTCCAGACCGTCCGGCGCCGGGCGCGGGCTGGGACGCCGGCTGCTGGGCGCCAAGCGCGGCGGCGGCCGCGACGGCTAGTCCAACGATTGTCAACGTCCGACGCATTGATCCCTCCATGGCGACTCGCCACGCACGCATCAGGCACCACAGCGGCGACTGACAGGCCTGAATGCGACGCCCGCGCCCGATCTCAGCACGGTCACCGCGGCGCGTGTTCCTCGAGAGTAGGGACGATAGCACCACCGGATCGATCCGCCGCCTGATGTCACCGTGGTGACACCGTAACGGCCTCCGCTTGATGAGTCCCGGCGCGCCTCGACCCAACATGGCCAGGCGGTCGAAGAAGAGGATTCCGGGTAACCGTTACACGTCTGCTCGGGCCTTCGGACGCGGCATGATGGCTTCAATGCATCGTCTCGTACTGGCCTGCGGCCTCATGATTGCCCTTGTCGCGATCGTCGACCCGAGTGCGCGCGAGTGGACCGCATCGCAGGACCTGCCTGCCGGGCCAGGGCAAGAGACAACCGTGCGCCTTTGCCAGGGCTGCCATCCCATCGATCGAGTCGTTTCCACGCGCCACTCGAACGCGGAGTGGATCGCCGTGGTCGAGAAGATGGTGACGGAAGGCGCCGAAGGCAAGGAAGAGGAACTCAATCAAGTCATCGACTACCTCACCGATCAGTACGGCAAGCCCGTGACCATCAACACCGCAACGGCGGCTCAGATCGTTGACGGTCTGGGCCTCGACGAGAACGATGCGAAGGCGATCGTCGCGTTTCGGCCGGGGCACCCGGCGTTTGCGAGTTGGCAGGATGTCGCCTCGGTTCCCGGCGTTGACGCGGTGTGGATCGAACGTCGCCAGAAGAACCTGACGTTCGGCTCGGTTACCGTGTCACTACCGTAACGAGGCATCGGCACGAGGCTCTGCACTGCTACACTTCCCGCCAAACCACAGCGGAGGCGTATGCGACATCAGGGTACAGGCCGCGTGCTTGGAGTCATTGCGTTGGCGGCCGCGTGCGCGGTGTCGCTGAGCGCGCAGGGCGCGCGTCCAACTGCGGAACAGACAGGCGGCGCGCGACAGGGCGCTGCGGGTGGCGGCCGGCAAGGCGGCGGTGGGCGCGGCGCGGCGCCGGAGCCGGGTGGCTACGGCACGTCGAACACGCTCTACACCATGCCCGAGGCGGGCCAGGGCGGCGGGGCGGGCGATCCGACACCGGACCAGTTCGCCTTATCGGCCGAGGCTCAGTCGATCGTGGCGAACGCGAAGAAGATCGCGGGGGCCGATCTGACGAATGAAGTGAGTCGCTTCTGCACCTGGAATGCCGGCGCGACGGTGGCACCGGTCAACGGCGGCGACTTCGTGCAGGTATTCGACAACGTCTACTACGCGGGCACGGGCTCGGTCGGTGCGTGGGTGATCAAGACGAGCGCGGGTCTGATTCTGTGGGACACGCTCGATAGCGAGGAGAACGCGCGGAACATCCTCGAAGCCGGCATGAAGAACGTCGGCCTCAATCCGGCCGACATCAAGTACCTCGTGATCGGCCATCACCACTTCGATCATGTCGGCGGTCTCGAGTACTTCCAGAGGAACTACAACCCGACGATTCTGATGGGCAAGCTCGACTGGGATGTCGTGATGACGTCCGGCACGAAGGTGCGTCGCGGCGTCGATGTGCTCGACGGACAGAAGGTCACACTCGGCGACACGACCATCACGCTCTTCCTGCTGCCGGGTCACACGCCGACGTCGGTGTCGGGCATCTTTCCGGCAACGTATCAGGGCCGCACGTTCAACATCCTCAACCTCACCGCGTCGAGGTTTTCCACCTACGCGAGCCTTGCGGCGTTCCAGCGCATCTTCGACGAAGCGAAACGCGCGAAGGTCGAAGCCGTCGTACAGGTGCATCCGGACATCAACATGCTCAAGACGGAGACGATCGCGGCGCTGCGCAATTACCCGGTCGCCGGACCGCACCCGATGCTGTTCACGCCCGAGAAGGCGGCGCGGTACATGGATGTGGAACTTGAATGCGGTCGGGCGCGAGTGGCGGCCAACAGGGCCGCGCTCGATCAGGCGCGTGGTGCGGACTACTACCGCACTCCCGCGCCGCCCGCTGCGGCGTCCGGCCGCGGCGGCAATGGAGGTCTGCAGTGAAACGGTACGCAGCCGTGCTACTCGTGTGCGTGGCGACGACCCTGTCGCTGCAGGGGCAGGCGCCGAACGGCGCCGCCGGAAAAGACTGGGCGTATCCGCTCGGCGATCAGGGCGCGCAGCGCTACTCCTCGCTCACCCAGATCACGACGGCGAATGTCGGCAAGCTGACTCGCACGTGGACGTTTCACACCGGTGGCGGTCGCTTCGCCTTTCCGCCGATGATCGTTGACAGCGTGATCTACTTCAGCGCGCCCAACGGCATCTTCGCCGTTGATGGCGTCAAGGGCACGCTCATCTGGAAGTACCCGGAAGGTCCCATTACGCCGATGGTGGCCTCGGCCGGAGCGGCCGCGGCGGCCGCCGCCGCAGCTGCCGAGGAGGGCCGAACCGCCGGCGCGAATCCCCAGGGACGCGGCGCCGCTGGCGGAGGCCGCGGCGGTCGCGGCGGCGGCGATAGCGTGGGCACCAACGTCCGGGGACCGCTCTACTGGGCCGGCACGAAGACCGAGGGACCACGCATCTTCTCGCAGCTCGCCGGCGGTCTGGCGGCGATCGACGCGAAGACCGGCAAGCTGATCCCGACGTTTGGCACGAACGGGGTCATTGCGGGCGCGCGTCACAACTCGCCGCCATCGATCTACAAGAACCTGATCATCACGCGCGGAGAAAACGAAGGCCCGAAGGGCAACACGGTGAAGGCGTTCAACGTGGTGACCGGTTCTCCGGTGTGGACCGCGTATCTCAAGGCCCAGCAGGGCGATCCCAATCACACCTCGTGGGGCAAAGCCGCCGACGCCGATGCGACGCCGGGACTCTGGGGTGCGTTCTCGATCGACGAAGCGCGCGGCCTCCTGTTCGTCCCGACCGACAAACCCGAAGGCCCGGCGATCAACGACTACTACGGCGGCGGCGCGGAGGGCGACAACCTCTACGCCAACTCGCTGCTTGCGATCGACGCGGCCACGGGCAAGCTCAAGTGGTACCGGCAGCTCGTCCATCACGACATCTGGGACTACGACCTCGCCGCCGCGCCGATTCTGTTCGACGTGCGCCGTAACGGACGCGTGATTCCTGCCGTCGGCCAGTCGACGAAGATGTCGCTCTTCTTCGTCTTCAACCGCGAGACGGGCGAACCGATTTTCGGGATGGAGGAACGGCCGGTGCCGCAGTCGACGGTGCCGGGCGAGGTGACGTCGAAGACGCAGCCGTTCCCGGTCAAGCCAGAACCGCTCGCGCGCATCAAGGCCACGCGCGAGGACCTGTCGCAGCTGGCGAAGGTGTCGCCCGAACATCAGAAGTTCTGCGAAGGCTTGTGGGACCAGTACAAGTTCGCCGACACCGGCATCTATCTGCCGTGGCGCACCGACGAGAACGTGCTCAACATGCCTGGCGCGCAGGGCGGCAGCAATTGGATGGGCATGACCTACAACGCCCAGCTCGGTCTGCTGATCGGCAACGTGCTCAACGCCGGCCAGCTCGGCAAGGTTCAACCCGCAGCTTCGGGCGGCCTCGGCCGACGCGGCGCCGCGCCGAATCCCAACGCGACACCTGGCCCGCAAAGCTTCAGCAAGACGCCCGGGCCCTTCAATCGCTACTGGAACACCGAGAACATGTGGAGTTGCTCGCCGACGCCCTGGGGCGAACTCGTGGCGGTCAATGCCAACACCGGCGACATTGCCTGGCGCGTGCCGCTCGGGGAATTCGATGAACTGTCGAAGAAGGGCGTGGCGCCCACGGGGATGCCAAGCTCCGGCGGCGCGATCACGACCGCCGGCAACCTCGTCTTCATCGGTGCCACGCTCGACGGCTACTTCCGCGCGTTCGACGCGCGCAACGGCAAGGAACTCTGGAAAGACAAATTGCCGGCGCCGAATCAGGGCATGCCCGCGACCTACATGGGCAAGGACGGCAAACAGTACGTCGTCGTCAGCGCCGCGGGCGGCGGGTTCTTCCGGGCCGCCAGCTCCGATGAGCTGATCGGGTACTCGATCAAGTGACTCGCGGCGCGTAATTTCCCACAGCGCCCCATGGACATTCCGCGACGGCCGCGCCAGACCCAGCGCGGCGTCATGGTGAATCGTTCACGGTCGCGAGACCGCGTCATTGGCTCGCTTCCTGCTATGGCCAGATGCGGGCCGACGAGGCCTTCCCGGGCCAAGGAGCGACACGATGGCGAGCTACGAAGCGATGCGCGCGGAGTTGTTGACGCGGATTGAGGTCCTCTCGAGGCGAGCCGACAACATCGAGGCCGACCTGCGTAAACCCGGCGACCGCGACTGGGTCGAACGCGCCAACGAGATCGAAAACGACGAGGTCCTCGGCAGCCTGGACGAGGTCACGCGTGCCGAGGTGGCCGAGTTGCGGCACGCCGTCGAGCGCATCGACAACGGCACCTATGGTCGCTGTGAGCACTGCGGGGGAGACATCAGCTACGCCAGGCTGGAGGCCCTTCCCGGGGCCGCCACCTGCATGAGATGCGCCTCTGCTGCGTGACTTTCGGGCGAGCGGTCAGCCTGCGGTCCTGTCAGTGTCCTCGAGCCGTTGCCGGAGCGCGATGACGATGCGGTGCGCGGTTTCAAGGTCTTTCAGGAGCAATCCATCCGCCAGATCATTGGCCCACGGAGCCTGCAACCGCATGGCCTCGTTGAACGCTTGCCGTCCCTTGTCACTCAGCACCACGAGGGGCGCGCGTCGATGATTCGGGTTCGATTCAAGCGCGACGAGCCCGGCCGCGTGAAGGTCGTTCACGATCCGCTGCACGTTCTGCCGGTTGGCTCCCAGGGAGCGCGCGAGCCACGCCACAGGCTGAGGGTAGTCGGCGGCGGCGATCACCCCGAGGATCTGCCAGCGGGCACTGGTCAACCCCAGAGGCCCCACGAGTCGATCGCCAGCCGTCAGCAACAGGCCGCTGAGCCTGAAGATGTCGAGAACCAATCGGGTGAATGCTTCGCCGGCCCGGGTGCGTTTCGTCATCGCCATTACGTTACCATGGAACTATATTGACATTATCATGTCAATGCGACATAATAGAGCCTGTTGCGATGCGGAACACGCCCGCACACGAACAGGAGACCGTCATGCCGCTGCTGCGCCCTCTGGACCCAACCTTTCCGATCGACCGCCAGCTCACCCTGGATGTCGCGCCCGTCGTCCTCGTGAATCTGTTCACGATGGATGCCGCCGATGAACCCGCCTTCCTCGCCGCCTGGCGGGCCGATGCCGCGTTCATGAAGCGACAGCCAGGCTTCATTTCGACCCAACTGCATCGCGCCGTGGGCGATAGCCCGACCTACCTGAACTACGCCGTGTGGGAGTCGACCGCGGACTTCAGGGCGGCGTTCTCACATCCCGAGTTCCTCGCCGGCCTCCAGGCCTATCCGTCGTCAGGCGTCGCCTCGCCCCACCTCTTTCAGAAGGTCGCCGTACCCGGGATCTGCGTGGCGTAGTCCGTGTCGCCGAGCCG
>JBDTNQ010000056.1:0-27343 GCA_039933635.1 Acidobacteriota bacterium | reverse complement strand
CCGAATCTCGCGATTGCGCCCTTCGTCGAGGTCCACCACCAGGTGCGTTTCGCGCGACGACGATTTCCGCACCGTCATCGTCGCGCGCAGGCGCTCGGGTGTGCCGTCCGACCCGGTGACGTCGACGCCCCGCGCCAGTCGTGACACGTTCTCCTTGGTAACGCGGCCTCGCACCGTCACGACATATCGTCGCAACACGGCGCGTGCAGGATCGGTGAGCACGTGCGCGAGCCGCGTGTCGTTCGTGAAGACGAGCAGTCCGGTCGAGGCCAGATCGAGCCGGCCCACCGCGTTCAGTCCGGCGCCCGCCTCGCCAAGGACGTCGAACACCGTCCGACGACCCTCCGGGTCACGACGCGAGGTCACGATACCCCGTGGTTTGTGGAAGACGACAATCCGCCGCGCGCCGCGCTCCCGCCGCTCGTCGTCGATCGTCACCGTGAGACCTTCCGGCACGACCATGCGCGAGGGGTCGGTGACGATACGACCGTCGATGCGGACGCGGCCGGCGAGGATGAGTGTTCGCGCCTCGCTCCGCGAGGCCAGCGCGAGCTTGGAGAGCGCTCGCGCGAGTGGCACGCGACCCGCGGCCCGGCCGGGCGATGACGATGCCGGCGACGCGCGCCTAGGCGATAGCCGGCGGGGCATGATCGGCGTCGAAGAGACACAGGAACTCGCTCAGCATCATCGCGGTGGCGCCCCACACCTTGTGTTGATCGATAGCGATGAACGGGTAGTCGATCAGCTGTTCGCGGCGCTGCCGTTGCGCCCATCCCATGTGCGCGGGATCGCGCAGATGCGCGAGCGGCGCCTCGACGAGCGCCGAGACCTCGCCCGGGTGAAGACGAAACGCCGGGCGCTCGTCGGCGACGGCGACGAAGGGCGTCACGACGAAGTTGCTGACGGGAATCCAGAGCGGCGAGAGCGGTCCGATCAGGCGCAGGCGATCGGCGGCCACGCCGATTTCTTCTTCCGCTTCGCGTTTGGCTGTGGCCTCGAGGGATTCGCCCGGATCGACCGCGCCTCCGGGCAAGCTGATCTGGCCCGCGTGATGCGGCAGCGACGGATGCCGAAGCGTGAGCGCCACTGTGGGACCGAGTGCGGAAGGATAGAACAGCAGGAGCGCGGCCGCTCGGCGCGCGGCCGACGGCTGGAGGTCGGGCGACCACCCGGGCAGGAGCGGCAGGGGCGCGAACCGTCGCTGTGCGTCGACGCCCGGCAGTCCCTCGGCCATCCGTGCGCGCAGAAACCGTTCGAGGGCTGCGATTCCGGGGGCGACGTGGTCATCCGTAAAAGGCGACATTTATGTGGAAAACAGCCCCTATGACCTGACAGACATGTCGATTTAGTGGACGGTCGTCGCGGCACCTTCGGGAAGGGATACCGTACGTGAATCTCACCCCTTTACTTTTGTGAGACCGTGTAAAGAATAAAGCAGTTCGCCGCCGGGTCCTGATGGACGCCATCATCTTCGATATCACGCCTAGGAAGGAAGTGCCGCTCATGAGTTCGTCAGCTCTTCAGAATGCGACAAAGAGCATCATCGCGTGGGGAATTGCCAGCACCGCGTCCACGCCCTCGCCGTCGAAGGCGAGCGAGTCGTTCGGATCCCTTACGTTCAGTGATGCGGTCCAGCGGCAGCGTCTCCCGAAGGACGTGTACAAGGCGCTGCGCAAGACCATCACACAGGGCGCTGCCCTTGATGCCTCGTCGGCGGACATCATCGCGTCCACGATGAAGGATTGGGCGATCGAGCATGGCGCGACGCACTACACGCACTGGTTCCAGCCGCTCACGGGCATCACCGCCGAGAAGCACGACGCGTTCATCTCGCCCTCGGCCGACGGCCGTGCCGTCGCGGAGTTCAGCGGCAAGGAACTCATCAAGGGCGAGCCCGACGCGTCGAGTTTCCCGTCCGGCGGCATGCGCTCCACCTTCGAGGCGCGCGGGTACACGGCGTGGGATCCGACGAGCGCACCGTGGCTGCTCGTGACGCAGAACGGCACGACGCTGGTCATCCCGACCGCGTTCGTCAGCTGGACCGGCGAGTCGCTCGACAAGAAGACACCGTTGCTGCGTTCCATCGAGGCGCTGTCGGTGCAGGCCGTCCGCATCCTCAAGCTCTTCGGCTCGAAGGCTCAGCGCGTCGGCACGACGTGCGGGCCCGAGCAGGAATACTTCCTGATCGACAAGGCCTTCTACTTCGCGCGGCCTGACCTCATCAACGGCGGCCGCACGCTCTTCGGGGCGAAGCCGCCCAAGGGCCAGGAACTCGAGGATCAGTACTTCGGCTCCATTCCCGATCGCGTTCTCGCCTTCATGCATGACGCGGAGGACGAGCTCTACAAGGTCGGTGTGCCGATCAAGACGCGGCACAACGAGGTGGCGCCGAGCCAGTACGAGATCGCGCCGATCTTCGAGACCGCGAACGTCGCCACTGACCACCAGATGATGACGATGGAAGTGCTGCGACGCACCGCGTCGAAGTACGGTCTGGCCTGCCTGCTCCACGAGAAGCCGTTTGCCGGCGTCAACGGCAGCGGCAAGCACCTCAACTGGAGCATGAGCGACGACCAGGGCAACAACCTGCTCAACCCGGGCGACACGCCGCACGACAACCTGCAGTTTCTCGTGTTCTGCGCCGCGGTCCTGCGCGCGGTGAACCGCTATCAGGGCCTGCTCCGCATGTCGATCGCCAGCGCCGGCAACGATCACCGGCTCGGCGCGAACGAAGCGCCACCCGCGATCATCTCGGTGTTCCTCGGCGACCAGCTGACCGACATCTTCCAGCAGATCGAGAAAGGCAGCGCCAGGAGCACGAAGCAGGGCGGCATCCTCGACACGGGCGTGTCCGTACTGCCGAAGCTGCCGCGTGACGCCGGCGACCGCAACCGCACCAGCCCGTTCGCGTTCACGGGGAACAAGTTCGAGTTCCGCGCCGTGTCGTCCGGTCAGAGCATCGCGTTCCCGAACATCTCGCTCAACCTCGCCGTGACCGAGTCGCTGGACTACATTGCGACGCAGCTCGAGGACGCCACGACGGGCAAGGGCAAGAAGTCGCTCGAGGCGGCAATTGGCGAACTGCTGCCGAAGCTGATGAAGGAGAACAAGCGCATCATCTTCAACGGCAACGGCTACTCCGACGAGTGGACGAAGGAGGCAGCCAAGCGCGGCCTGCTCAACCTGCGGAACAGCGTCGACGCGATGCCGGAGCTGATGAAGACGAACGTCATCGAGACCTTCGAGAAGTACAAGGTGCTCAACGAGCGTGAGCTCGGTGCGCGGTACGAGATCAACCTCGAGACCTACATCAAGACGATCAACGTCGAGGCGCAGGTCATGGTGCTGATGGCCAACCGGTACATCCTGCCGGCGGCGCTGAAGTACCAGAAGGACATCGCGGAGTCCGTGGCCGCGGTGAAATCGGCCGGGGGCGTCAGCAAGGAAGGGAAGAAGCTGCTCGATAAGACGACGAAGCTCATCGACGACTTCCGCGTCAGGACCGACAAGCTGGCCACGGCGGTCGACGCGCACGTGGGCGGTACCGAGAAGCACGCGAAGTACATGCGCGACACGATCGTCCCGGCGATGAACGATCTGCGCGATACCGGCGATCAGCTCGAGGTCGTGATGCCCAGCGAGCTTTGGCCGCTGCCGACCTATCGCGAGATGCTGTTCATCAAGTAAGCGAAGACCAACGACAAACGCCTCGCCCGATCACCCGATCGGCGAGGCGTTTGTCATTTCGCCCGAGGCAAGCCCGCCTCGATGCGCCCCGATGTCCCGACGCAATAACCCGATGCCCCGATGCAATAACCCGATGATCCGATAACCCGACGCCCCGATGCATCAGTTCATCCCCGCCACCCGGCGCCGCAGCGCGGCGACGTGCTCCCGAATCTGCTGCCGCTCGTCGTGGTCGCCATCATCATCGCGATCCATCGCGAGGTAGGTCTCGAGGTCGAGCAGGGCGGGTGCGAAGTCGTCCAGGTGATACGCGATCAATCCGCGGTCGCGCATGTCCTCGGACTGACGGCCGTCCAGGGCAATCAGGAGGTCCGTGACGTGCCACGCCTGGGCGAAGGACCGCGCGCCCACGTACAGACGCTTCATGTTGTTCAGCATGCGCACGACGATGTGACGCGTCGAGCAGGGCAGCAGCAGTCCCGGCTCCAACGGCACCTCGTCGCCCGCGTGTTGCGCCAGAAGCCGCTCGAGCGCAACGCGGTCGAGTTCGCGCCCCTCGTCGAACGGATCCAGCATCAGCGGGCCGCTATCGTCACCCGCGTCGCGCGGGACGCGCATGAGGAAATGGCCGGGGAACGCGACGCCCATGACGTCCACGCCAGCCGCCTGCGCCACGGTCATGTAGACAACCGCGAGCGTGATGGGAATACCGCGCTTCCGCTCGAGCACGACGGCCAGCAGGCTGTTCCGCACATCGTCATAGCGCTCGCGATCGCCGCGAAAGCCTTCGACCTCGAACAATAGGTGATTGATCGCTGCTAGCCGTGCGCGGACAGGGCCCTCGGTACCCGCGACGAGCGCGCGGGCGCGATGACCGAGATCTGTCAGGGTGACGAGCGCGGGTTCGATGACGAATTCCGGAGATTCGACGCGACAGAGCAGGAGGGCGGCCCGCGCGAGGCCGTGTGAGCCGGCAGCCAGCGCCGACTCCAATTCGGTGACGAGCGACGACAATCGGACGGGCACGGAATTACTGACGCAAACGCTCGCCCGCTTCGACCGCGATCGGCAGGCGGTTTTCGTTCGGAGGATAGGGGCACACCCAGTTGCTGTCGTAAACGCAGTTGGGCTGATAGGCGGTGTTGAAATCGAGGTCGTAGAGACCCGTGGGCGTGCGTTCGAGGTCGACGTACCGTCCGCCGCCGTACGTGGCGGAGCCGGATGTGAGATCGCGGAACGGTACCCAGAGGCGCCGCACGTCGCCCGCATCTTCCGCGAACGCCGACAGCGAGTAGGGCACGCCGCCGATCGTGAACTTCAGCGAGCCGACCTTGACCTTCTGTTCGAGCTGGTGCGCGGAGTTCGGGACTGAAATCATCACCGGCGGATTCGACGGGATTTCCGTGAGCGCCGCCGGTACGTGATAGCTCTCGTTGATCGGGAAATAGGCCACGCCCGGGAACGATGCCCGTTGCGCCGCCGGCACCGGCGAATAGGGATTGTCTGCGGCGCGCATGGCGTCGTCTTTGGCGGCGCGCGCGGCCTGCAGACGCGCTTGATAGGGCCGCTGATCGACAGGGGCCGATGGGCCGGAACTGCAGGCGATCGACAGGACGACGGGCAGCAGGGCCATGCACGCTTTCATAGGTCAGCCTTCGAAATCTGCCAGCAGGTCCTCGAGCGCCTCGCCGACCTCGGCCGCGCGGCCCGTGAACAGGTGGTCGGCGCCGTCGATCACGGCCAGCTCCTTCGGCTCCTTCAGCGTCGCATAGAACGCCCACATGTCCTTCATCGAACACACTTCGTCGAGGCTGCCTTGCACGAAGAACTTGGGCTTCGTCGATTGGAGGATGTGTTCGAACACGTAGCCCTCCCGGCGAACCGGTGGAGCAATCCCGATGAGGGCCGAGACGCGCGGATCGACGGACCCGGTCTCGAGAGCGACCCATGCTCCGAACGAGAAGCCCGCGGTCCAGAGCGGCACCTCGGGATACGCCGCGGCCATGTAGTCGATCGCCGCCACGAAGTCCTCGCGTTCGCCGAGGCCCTCGTCAAAGGCGCCGGCGCTGGCGCCCACCCCACGGAAATTGAAGCGCAGCACCGCGCAGCCGATGCGGGCCAGCCCTTTGGCACCCTGGTAAACGGCCTTCGTGTGCATGGTGCCACCGCCGCCCTGCTTGGGATGCGGGTGGCCGAAGACCACCGCCGCGCGCGGCGGACGGGAGGGCAGGTCGAGGAGCGCTTCGAGGGGGCCCAAGGGCCCGGGAATCATCAGGGACAAGCCGCGATCGTATCAGGGGATCGTGTCCAGGCTTCGAGGCGAAGGTTGCCAACAATGGCTATCCACCATGGAGGCATGGAGGCGGAGGGAGCCATACGGTGGATGACCCGGCGAGCCGCCTCCGGCGGCGTGGACGACGATGTGCGGCGTTCGAATGAGCGCCGGAATCTCTGGGCGCCGCTTCTTCGAACGCCGCACACCGCCGTCTCAGCCCGGCAGAGCCGGGCCGCCGGGTCATGAAGTTGTCCACTTGCCCGATCCGTGCAATGGCTTTTGTTCAGACGCGTCCAGCGTGCCGACCGTGGCGAGGGGTCGAGAATGAACCGAACTGCCCGCCAAGCGCCTCCATGCCTCCATGGTAGAAATCTGAAATCATTCCGCGGCGCCGTCCACGAACTCAGTGACCACACCCGCGTAGGCTTGCGGCCGCGTGAGGAAGCCCAGGTGTCCTGTCCGCTCGAGCGTGACGTGGCGAGCCCCTGGGATGAGCGTCAGGTAGTCCAGTGTGCTGGTGACGGGCACCACCCGGTCAAGGGCTGGCTCCCCGGTGACGACCAGCGTGGGAGCCAGCACCCGGCGGCAATCCGACGCCAGGTCGGCCGCCTGCCATGCGTTCACCCACGAGGCCATCTTCCGCGGGGCCATCGGGTACCGCAGCACACGGGCGAGGTGCCCGACGGTAAAGCGCAGCCGGCCCAGCCAGCCGGGGTAGCTCGCGGCGATCTCGGGCGCGAGCCGTGGAACGGCACGCAAGGCGAAGGCCGGCAGCGCCAGACGTGGGCGTTGTGTGTAGCGCGCCGATACCGGATCCAGCGGCCAGCGCGGTGAGGGGGTCGAGGTCAGGACCAGGCCGATTGTTCTTGCCGGCCGTGTGGCCGCGTAGCGCAGCGCCACCAGGCCGCCGAACGAGATCCCCGCGATGACCGCGCTCGACGCTCCTGCGTCGTCCAGCAGGCGATCGATGCGTTCAACGCACCCGTCGAAGAACCGGTCAGCGTCGATAGCGTTCAGCGAGAACGTCAGGACCCGGTAGCGGCGGCTCAGTTCGGCGATGGCCGGCGCCATCCACTCGAAACGACCCTGAATTCCTGGGATGAGAACCAAAGTTGTCATTCCACTTTGTCCATTGTGTGTCCGCCGCGCCACATTAATTCGTGAGGCGATGGTGCGGCGCGGGTTTCACCGCGCAACACTTGCGCGGCCCCGTCGTATTCCGCACCAAGGGGGAGAAATCCGCAATGATTCAGACAATACCTGTGGTGGACGAACGCCTGTCCGACGAGACCCCGTCGGCCGCGCTGGAAGCCTATGACCAGCAGGCCCTCGTGCGGCGTCTGAACCGCATCGAGGGACAGGTGCGTGGCATCCGGCGCATGATCGAAGAGCCGCGATCCTGCATCGAAATCCTGCAACAGCTGGCGGCCGCGGAAGCCGCCCTCAACCGCATCGGTCTCGCCATCTTCCGGCACCACGTCGACCATTGTGTGCAGGATGGCATCGCCAAGGGCGAAGGCGAGACCCGAAAAGCCTTGAACGAGCTCGTCGACATTTTCGACCGGTTCGGAAAGTAGGGGCGATCTTCACAGTTCAGGGGTTCCGCGAACCCCTGAACTACTCACTGCTCACGCACGATCGGGCCCACCTTCACCGCTCTTCCCGCGGGAACGGCCGCGTACATTCATTCCTCCGCGCCTAAGATAGCCATGCCCTGACGGAGGTGCCATGGTTGTCGCTGCGTCCGTGTTCGCGGTCGTCGAGGTTATCAAGCAACTGGCGCCCTCGAAGGGGCTGCCGGCTGATGGGGTCATCCTCACGGTGGACTGATCCCCCGAGTGTCGTCGGCGACGGAGCCCTTGGGGCCTACCAGGAGAGCTCAGTACATCTGATAGAGCATCAGATAGACGACCACGCCGGTCACCGACACGAACATCCAGATCGGAAATGTGATGCGTGCGATCCTGCGGTGGCGGGCGTCGTCACGAATCAGGCCGCGGCGCAGCGTCAGGAGCGCCAGAGGCAACACCACTGCCGCCAGGATGACGTGCGGGATCAGGATCGAGAAATAGACCACGCGCGCGAGACCGATGCCCGGAAACGGTTTCGAGCCAATCTGCGCGTGGTAGGTCAGATACGACGTCAGAAAGAGCGCGGACGTGACGAACGCCGCGATCATGAAGCGCCGGTGGATCTGAATCCGTCGCTGCTTGATCTTCCACCAGCCGAACAGCAGCAACACGCCAGCCGTGCCATTCAGGATCGCGTTCAGCAGCGGCAGATCAGTGACAGTCAGGGGAGCATCTCCTTCGGCGGCGGCGTCGTTGACGCCGTACCCTACCGTCGCGCCACGACCATCAGGATCCACAGCAGCGGCAGATAGATGATCGATGCGAGGAACAGCGTGCGCGCGTTGGCGATTGAACGGTGGCGTGCGAAGCCGAACGCCAGGATCAGCTGCGCGATGCCCAGGACCAGCGCACCCAGTGCGTAGGCGACCGTCGTCATGTGAAAGAGATACGGAAGCAGGCTGAACGGAATCAGTGTGGCGGCCCAGAGCGTCGTCTGTGCGCCCGTCATGACGCCGTGCCTGTCGACCACTGTCAGCATCGGCATGCCCGCCCGTGCGTAGTCTTCGCGGTAGATCCACGCGATCGCCAGGAAATGCGGCAGTTGCCAGAGGAACTGAATCAGAAAGAGCGTCCACGGTTCGATGCCGCTGACGTTGCCGCGCACGGCGGCCCAGCCGATGAGCGCCGGCAACGCGCCGGGCACCGCGCCAATCACGGTGGAAAGGGATGTTCGGCCCTTGAGCGGCGTGTAGACCGCGGCGTAGCTGATGAGCGTTGCGAGCGCGACCGTCGCCGCAGCCCGTGTTGAGAATGCCCACAGGATGCCCAGGCCCGCAACCGCCAACAGCACGGACACGAGGGTGCCTCGGGCGACCGACATACGGCCGTCTGCGATGGGCCTCTGCCGTGTGCGGTCCATCAGACGATCACGGTCGCGCTCGTAGACCTGATTGATTCCCGAGGCGCCGCTGGCGACGAGGGCCGTGCCCAGGCATGTCAGGCCGAGCACGATCGGGTCCAGGTCCGCCGGATGCGCCATGTAGTATCCGCCCGCCGTCGTCAGCACCACCAGGGCGTTCACACGGACTTTGGCGAGAATCAACAGGTCGCCCATCTTCGAGGTCGACGACGTCATGGCGTTGGATTTCGTGTAAGGGATCGCGTCGGGCTTCATACAGAACTCACCGCGTCGTCGAAGCGTACTCGAAAGAGCCGGAGCGTCAATACGAGTGACGTGACGAACACCAGAGCGCCGGTGGTGACGTGCAAGGTGTTGATGATCGGCTGTTTGCCACTCAGGACGACATACGCCCCAAGCCCGATCTGGGTTGCGATCAGCACGGTCAGCAGCCCGGCGGGATGCCGTAATTCCGGCCGCCCGCCATGGCGGCTGAACACCGTCCCGATGATCGGCGCCGCGACGGAAGCGACGATCAACGCACCGACCCGGTGGGCGAAGTGGATGGCAATGGGCTGGGACCACATCGGCGGGATGATGTGTCCATACGAGAGTGGGAAGTCAGGAATCGCCAGCCCGGCGCCCGTATGCCGCATTGTGGCACCGAGGAGGATCTGGCCATACACGAGCACCGTCAAGACGGGTGCCCATCGGCGAAGGCCCGGGTCGTTCACCGGTGGGGCCGGTGGCGTGCGCCACCGGCGCGAGGTGACGAGCGCAATCGTCACTGTGAGCGCGAAGAACAGTTGTGCCAGCCCCGCATGACTGATCGAGATCGCGTCAGGCAGCATCAGGAGCACGGTGAGCCCGCCGAGCACGCCCTGCGCGATGACCGCGCCGAGCGCCAGCCACCCCAGCCGTCGCACCCACGCGCGCGTCTCGACGCGCCACAGAAAGATCACCAGACCAATCGTCAGCATGCCGACCGTCGACGCGATCAGGCGATGACCGTGTTCGTAGAAGATGCCGCCCTGCATCTGGCTCAACGGGTAGGCGAACATCTGCCGGCCATACGTCGTGGGCCAGTCGGGGACGGAGAGTCCCGAGTTGGTGCTCGTGACCATGCCGCCGGCGGCGACGAGCAACAGCGTCGCGGCAGCGAGCAGACGCGCGTACCGGTTCAACCAGCTCACTGTGGAACTCTCACTTGGATTCAATCATGAAGTCCGCGTGCACGACGTGCTGGTTGACGATGGCCGCTTCCCGCTCGAGCCGCCCCAGTTGTTCGTGCCACATCGCCACCGTGTAGTGCCCATCAGGTACGCCTGACAACGTGAAACTGCCGTCGGCGGCGGTCACGGCGAAGAACGGGTGTTCCATGATGCCGATGTAGGCGCTCATCCATGGGTGCCGATCGCACTTGAGGCGCAGCATCACGTCCGGTTCGGTGAACACGTGTGATTCGCGCATGCCCTGCATCGGCTGGAGCCGGTTGAACTCGGCGTTCCGACCCGGCTCAGCGTGCACGGTGTGTTCGGTCGGATCGCTGTTTACGAACTCAAGCGGCTGTCCTGCCCTGACGCCAAGGATGTGCGGCACGAACCGGCAGCCGTGCTGATCCAGGACGACGGGCGTCGCTGGCGGTCCGGGCGCCGCGCCAGGCGGCAAGCCGGCCGCGATGTAGACGAACGCGTTGCCCACGGCACCATCGGAGGCCACCACGAGGTCGTCGTTGACCGGTGTGGCGCCGGCGATTTCGAGGCAGGTTGGATCGAGACCCATGTGAATCGGTTGGACAGCGGGCCGAGGACCTCGTACCGTCACACGTCCCGTGATGGTTCCGCCAGGGCCGGCCAGGCCGCCGTGGTTTGCCGACTGGGCATGCGAGGAGGTGCGGGTGCACGCCGCGCTCATCCCGACAATTCCGCACAGCGACGCGACCAGCGTGAGCGTGATGGCGCGAACTCGGCGTGTGCCCATCCGTCGAACATCTGATTATGGTCGACTTGACCGACCCACCGCACGATGCTACGTTTTGTAGTTCCTGTCGCCGCGTGCCGGTATCGTCTAGGGGTCAGGACACGTGGTTCTCAGCCACGGGACCGGGGTTCGAATCCCCGTACCGGTACCAATCCGACTCGGGAGCGTTTTCGTGAGCCACAGCCGCCGAAAACGACTCCCGTTTTCCGTTTCTGCCCGCAAGTTCGCCGCCGCGGCCGCCATTGGCGCGCTGGCGGTGGCCATCGTGCTCGCCGCCGGCTCCACGAGCCCGCTGCGGCGCTTCGAGAACACGACCTACGACCTGCGCGTGGCGCTCGAGGCGACACCCGTCGCCCCGACGTCGCCGATTGTCATCGTCGACATCAACGAGTCCACGGTGCGCGCACTCGCGCCGCTCATCGGCCGGTGGCCGTGGCCGCGGGCGGTGCACGCCGCGGCGATCGACTACCTCGCGAAGTCCGGCGCGAAGGTCATTGCCTACGACGTGCTCTTCGGTGAACACGAGGGACGCAGCGAGACGACGATCAACGGCCAGGCGGTGACGGGGGCCGAGTCCGACCGCGCGCTCGTCGACTCCGTGCGATCCGCGGGCAATGTGATTCTGCTGAGTGACGCCGTCTACGAGGGCCTCGCGAAGGGTGAGGACGCGGCGGCGCCGACCTTACCGGGGGTCACGTACAAGCCGGGCGCGGGTTTCGCGCAGATCCCGCAGCTTCAACTCCCGTTCGATGATCTTGCCGGTGCCGCCCGCGGCGTGGGACACAACCGGCTGGTACGCGACTTCGGATCGGATTTCGCGCGCCGCATGCTCCCGTTCGTGGAGGCCCGCGGCGTGGCCGTGCCATCGCTCGGAATGGCCGCGTCGCTCGCCTTTCTCGACGCGTCGCCAGACACTGTCGTGCTCGAGGGCAACACCCTCCGCATCGGCGACGCGCGTGTGCCGGTGCTTGCCGATCCTGCCGACGGCACCACCGCCGCGCTGAAGCAGGAATTGCTGAGGTTCCGTCAGCCTGTCGTCGCCGCCGACGGCGTCCAGTCGATGTTTCCCGGGTACTCGTTCTACGATGTGCTCCTCTCTGGCGATCAGCAGGCCAGCGGCAAGGCGCCGGCGGTGCCCCCCTCCGCGTTCGCGGGCAAGCTCGTGTTCGTCGGCACAAGCGCGTCCGGGTTGTACGACCGCTATCTCACGCCGTTCAGGCAGGGCGCTGGCGGCGTCGAACTGCACGCGACACTCGCGGACAACGTCCTCTCCCGTGAGTTCATGCGACGCGCGTCTCCCGTCGCGGACCGATCGGCCGTCATCGGCGGCGCCTTTACCGCCGCGGCCGCCGCCATATTTCTCCCGGTCGGAATGGCCACCGCCGTCATCGCCCTGCTGGCCGCTGGATACATCTGGCTGGCCAGCGTCACTATTGGTCATGGAATCTGGCTTGCCCTGGTCACGCCGCTTCTGGCCTCCGCCCTGGCGCTCTTCGGCGGGGTGGCCTGGCAGTATTTTGTGGAGGGTCGAGAAAAGCGGGAGATCAAGCGCCTGTTCGGCCGCTACGTCTCCAAGGATGTGATCGAACAGCTCATGGCCGACCCGGCGCTGGCCAATCTGGGCGGCCAGCGGCGCGAGATGACCGTGCTCTTCTCGGATATTCGCGGCTTTACCACGGCATCCGAGGCCGGCACGCCCGAGGCGATCGTCGACCAGCTGAACGAGTATTTCGGGGCTATGGTGGAGGTGCTGTTCCGGCATCGGGGAACGCTCGATAAGTTCGTCGGAGACATGGTAATGGGGCTGTTCGGGGCTCCCCTCGAAGACCCCGCCCATGCCGACCACGCGGTGGCCGCGGCGCTCGAGATGACCGAGTCGCTCAATACCCTGAATTCACGGTGGAAAACCCAGGGCCGGCCGATACTGGATATAGGGATTGGCATCAACTCGGGCGAGATGATCGCCGGGAACATTGGCGCCGAAACGGCGATGAGCTACACGGTCATCGGCGACGCCGTAAACCTGGGATCGCGGCTCGAGTCGTTGAACAAGGACTACGGAACGCGTTTGCTCATCAGCGAAGAGACGCGCGTGCGTCTCACCCTCCCTGTGCAGACGCGGGTGATTGGTGAAGTGACCGTCAAGGGCCGGAAGCAGGCCGTGTTGGTTCACGAAGTAACGGGGTATTCAAAATGAAGCGGACAGTATTCGCGGGCGCGCTGGCGTGCTCGCTCTTGATGGCTCTTCCGGCGGCGGCGCAGTTCGGCGGCATGAGTGTTGGCAAGGCCGTTAAGGACGTTGGCAAGGCCAAGGACACGTTTGACGATCTGACGTTCACGGATCAGGAAGAACAAGAGCTGGGCAGCCAGATCAGCGCAAAGCTGCGTGACAAGTACGGTGTGGTGCAGGACAAGGCCGTCCACAAGTATGTGGCTCTCGTCGGCACCGTGCTCGCACAGCAGAGCACGCGGCCAAACCTGAAGTGGACCTTCGTTGTCCTCGATACCGACGGCGTGAACGCGTTCGCGGCCCCCGGCGGATTCGTGCACATCACGAAGGGCGCTCTGGCGTTGATTCGCTCAGAGGCGGAACTCGCCGATGTGCTGGGGCACGAGATTTCTCACATCACCTTCAAGCACACGGTGAATGCCATCCTGAAGACAAAACGTATCGGCGCCGCAACCAAGGTTGCCGCGGGTGACAAGGTCGCGCAGTTCGTCGATGCCGGCTATTCGATTGTCCTTGAGAACAACTTCAACCGTAGTGACGAGATGGCCGCAGACAAGAACGGCATCGGGCTGGCCAATGCGGCCGGCTACTCCCCGGGCGGCTTGGCCGACTTTCTAACGCGCCTCGCCGACCGCAACAAGAACCTCAAGGACCGGAGCGGCATGTTCGCGTCGCATCCCGAGGCGGACGCGCGGCTCGCGGCCATGAAGAAACAGATCACGACTGACAAGCTCGACGCGAAGGCTCAAGTGGTGGCGCGCTACACGTCGAACATCTCGTTCAAGCCGGCCTCGATCGAAGGCGTGGCGGTGGTGGCATCCGCCACGCCGGAGAAGAAGTCAGGCGGTGTGATGGGACTGACAGGTGCGGCGCTGGGACGCGAGAAATCCAGTGACTCGACCGTGTCCTCCGCCGGATCCCGAGGCGTCAACCCCGACCGCGACGCCAAGGGCGGCCCGGTGAAGACGCTCGTACCGACCTCGGTGACCAACGCGGAAGTCCAGGACTTCCGCAAGGGCATCACCGGCTGATTTCGTGCCGACGCACCCGATTCACCATTTCTTCTGGGCCGTCGGCTTTCTCGTCACGGCTGCCGCCGCCATCGCGGCGGTGCGCAGCCGTCTCGTCAAACGACGACTGCTCTTCTCCGTCGTCCTCTTCCTGATCGCGCTCGCGATTCACGCGGCTATCCTGCAGTACCCCGCCACTCGAGAACAGCTCGACTCCGCGGAGTATTTCATCATCGCGTTCGGTGTCATCTCCGGCGTCGTCACCCTGCTGCTGAACCCGTGGTTCCGCGATCGCCAGGGTGAGGGCGTGCCGGCGATCGTGCAGGACACGGTCACCGTCGTTCTGGTGGGCGTCGCGTCGCTCTTCGTCTTCAAGAGCACCAACTTCGTGTTCGGCATCGGCGGTTCGGCGGTGGTTCTCGGCTTTGCCTTGCAGGATACGCTCGGCAACGCGTTCGCCGGCCTCGCCATTCAGATCGAACGGCCGTTTCGTGTGGGCCACTGGATCAAAGCCGCCGAGGATGAAGGCCGCGTCGTCGAAATCACGTGGCGCGCGACGAAGATCCGGACCAAGTCCGGCGACCTGGTCATTCTGCCGAACAGCGTCGTCGCGCAGCAGGCGATCCGCAACTACTCGGCGCCGACCGTGCCCACGCGGTTGTTCGTGGAGGTCGGGATCGCTTACGGGACGCCGCCCAACGAGGCGCGGGATGCCATTCTGACGGCCGTGCAACGCGTGAGCCGCGTGCTGGCGACGCCGGCGCCGGAGGCGCTGCTGGTCGACTTCGCCGCGTCGGCCATCACGTACCGGGCGCGCTTCTGGGTCGAGGAGTTCGACAAGGACGAGGTCACCAAGAGCGACGTGCGCATTGCCATCTACTACGAACTGAGGCGGCGCAACATCGAGATTCCGTGGCCGATTCAGATCGAGTACAGCCGCCACGAGACTCCGCCGGACCTGGTAGCTCAACACGAGAGCTACCGGCGCAGCATCGCGGCGGTGCCCGTGTTGGCGTCGCTGTCAGAGGACGCGTATCGCGCGCTCGCGTCAGCGAGTCGCGAGCGGCTGTTTGCCGACGGCGAAACCATCGTCAGCGAAGGGGATGCCGGCCAGTCGATGTTCGTCGTCCGTAGCGGCAGCGTCGCCATTACGGTAGGCCCTGAGCGTCACGTCGTCGCGGTCACCGAGACCGGCGGCTATTTCGGGGAGATGTCGCTGCTGACCGGCGAACCACGCACGGCGACGGTCACCGCTCGCGGCGACGCCACCGTGCTCGAGCTCGCGGCTGCGGATTTCCGCGCATTCGTGCAGGATCATCCCGACGTCATCGATCACCTTGCTGCGGGCGCCGCCCGTCGCCGCAAGCAGTTGGACGATGCACGATCCATCGCCGTGGGACCCACGCACTCCGACCGCCAGTCGCTGGCGCTGCGGATGCGCAAGTTCTTCGGGTTGGATTAGCAGCGCATCCCTCGGTTTCACCCTGGGGCGGGGACGCGCTTGGCAGAGGTCAGCATCGAGTCGGCATCGACAAATTGAATTTCTCGCTCGCCGCGTCAAGGCCGCATCGAGGGTTGGCAGGATCGAACCGGCTCTGCAGCCAAAGGGCATCGGCGCCACGGAACCTGGCGCGCCAAGTCACGCGTCACAATTTCTTATCGTGCGCGGCAGGAACGAAGCCCAATCCCTGCGCCCGTCAGGTCGGTCTTCACTTCGACAACGCGCCTCCATGCCTCCATGGTGAAAACCCCGGGCACGCGGCAGTACAAAGCGAACGGCCGACGGTTTCGAGGGCATACCCCTCGAGTCGTCGGCCGCTGCCGTCCTCAGCGCTCAGGCCCGAAGCCTGTCGTCTGAAGCCTGAAGTCTGCTACCACCGTCCGCGATCGTTCTGCCGGTAGCCCTGTTCGTAGCCGTTCCGGAACGCGTCGCGGTAAATGTCCTTGTAACGTTCCTTCGAGCCGTAGCGCCCGTTGTAGCCGTGGTCGCCACTTCGATAGCGGCGTTCGGAGATCGGGTCGAAGCGGTTGCGGTCGCGCGCGTCGCGCACGCCGGCTTCATAGCCGTCGTTGAATCCGTTCTGTGTGGCCGGATCGAACCGACCGTAGCCGTTATTGCCGTAGCCGTTGTTGCCGTAGGCACCATTGCCGTAGCGGTCGTTCCGCCCGAACCGGGTGAACGACTGCCGGTAGCCCGCCTCATATCCGCGTCGGAACTCGGTGCGATAGCGGTCGCGGTTGCCGTACTCGTTGCGATACCCGAAGTCTCCGCGACGGTAATCGGATTGAATTTCGAACCGCAGCTGAAAACCGCCGCGTCCGTCGGATTCGCCGGCCCGAATCCCGCGATCGAAACCCTCGCGATAAGCATTCTGCTGCCAGTTCTGCGAGCCAAACTGCACGGTGAACCCGCCCCGGACTTGTGGCTCGGCCGCGAACGCGAGCGCTGGAGCGGCAAGGGTGAGCATCGTGGCAAACACTAGATGTCGTCGAAACATGGGCGACCTCCTGAATTCTTAAGTTGAGCAAGAGGTGTGCCACGTTAAATCGACGCCGGTTCGTGCGTAGTTTTCGGGGGAAATGCTCGAAGCGCTCAGCGTGTCCACAGAAGGACACGCGCACCGTCCTGGTTTCTGAAGTCGAACACGAGCGTGGGCCCGATGCGTTCGAGTTCGTCCATATCCAGGTTGAGGCGCTCGAAGTCGAAGCCGTTGGCGTTGTGCATGATCCTCACCTTGCGGCTGCCGATGCGCAGGAGCCAGAACGGCAAGGAAACGCGAACGAGGCGATCCTGCTCCGGGTCCCACGCGAGCATCAACAGATTCTCCGCGTGCGAGGTGGCCGACGGGATATCCCTGAACGACCGCGTGAGGCGCGGCTGATCCGCGGCGTCGAGCTCGTAGAGTGGTCGCGGCGATCCGAGGGATGTGATGACCGACTGGAATCCGCGTATGGCGTCCGCACCCGAGGCATGCTCAGATTGGACGTGGTGGCTCACGAAGTAGACGCCGCCGCCAGCGACAGCCATGAGCCCGACGAGGCCGACCCCGGCCACGCCTGCCACGACCCACACCCAGGTCTTTCGTGTCGCCATGCTGCTGTACTTGTATACGAAGATGGGTGCTCAGCCGTGCCCTGGGCCTGGCTGTGCCCTGGACCGGGAGGTGCGCGGCATCGCGGTTACGCCGGTTCCTTCGGCATCGCAAACGGCCGCTGGATGAATCGTAGGGCGTCTGCGACCACGATCGGGTCGTTGGCCAGCTGTCCGATATCGCGGGCGGCCCGGTAGCGGGTCAGCGCCTCGGCTCGCTGCCCGCGCAGGTCCGCCACGCGGCCGAGTTCGAAGTTGATGCGGCCGCGCACCCAGTCCACCGGACCGCTGGTGAGCGCCTCGGCGAGGTCGGCCTGGGCGTCGGCCAGATGATTCAGCGACACCCGCGCGCTGGCGCGCTTGTAGAGCCACAGGGCGCGCTCGCCGGGAATTTTGGCGCGGTTATCGTGATCGAAGGCCGCGACGCCGCGCGTCAGAATCGCTTCGGCCTCTTCCGCCCGCCCTGCTCGAATTGCCGCCGCACCTTGTTCCAGGACGAACAGCCTGTTGCGAGGGAACTCCGCCACCATCTGGCCGAGCAGATGGAACGCATCCAGATGTCGGCCCTCGCGACTGTAGATCAGGATCAGGGCCGTTCTGGCCTCGGTCTGTCCATTGCCACGGCGGCTCGCGGCTTCGATCAGCGAGATGCCGCGTTCCTTGCCGCCGCCAAAGCCGGCGAGGTACGCCATCATCCGCGCGGTCACGCCCAGGCTGGACACCGAATAGCGATAGGTGCCGACGATGGTCCCCGCGTCAACCTGATTGGGATCGCGCCCAAGCACACGTTCTTCGAGATCGAACGCACGACGCGCCGGGCCGAACGCGGCCATCACGCTGCCTTCGACCGATGCCATGTACGACGCCTGCAGGCCCAACGCCGATCCGAGATCGTGCATCGCCGTGACGTCGCGTGGCGAGCGATGCAGCTGCATGTCGGCCAGCGTGATGGCGCGATTCAACTCCTGCTTGAACTCCGTATCCAGCGCAGGCTGTGGTTTGGGCAGCGCGAGTTGTGACTTCGTCAGGCCGCCGAGGTAGTTGTCGACGGTGACGGCGCCGCGTTGGAACAGCGCCTCCAGCCACAGCACCATCGCCAGCGTGCGGTGCGCGCGGGAGACGGCCGGCGCTGACGCCACCGCCTGGCGCGCCGTGGAGAGCGCCACGTCCCGATCCAGGTTGTACATGGCGCTGTACGCAGTCGAGAGGCGAGCGTCGAGCGCGGCGTCAGTCAGGCGGGCCGCTCCAGCGGGCGCGATTGCGGCGCCAGCCAGCAGCAGAACGATGGCGAGTCGAAAGGCGGACGTCTTCACGATGATCAGGCCACTGTCTGCAGTCTACATCTGCAGAAGCGACAGGCGGCCCAGGCCTCAAGCAGGGCGCGGCTATTTCAGCGTCGCCAGCTTCGAAAGATTTACGGACTCGACGACCTTCCGCACCGGATCGAGGCTGGCGACGTTGTCGCCCTTGGCGCTCACGATGAAACGGTTGGCCACGACCGCGGTGACTTCGGCATGCTTGGAGTTCGAATTCCAGTCCTCCATGCCAGGCATGCCGCCAATCTTGCTCGAGCGCTTGAACCCATCGTCCGACCGCTCGGAGTAGCCCGACGACATGAACATCGAGATCGGGGCGAGCAACAGCTGGTTCATGGCCGTGTCGGTGATTTCCAGCTCGATGCGCGAATCGTCCTTCTGGTAGCGCGTCTCGCCGCGGGAGTACGACACAGGCATGGACAGTTGCTCGCCCTTCGTGTCGCTCCGCGTCCACCCGTCGATGTCCGGCAGCAGCGCCTTCAACTGCTCGTAGTCCACGGACTTGGTGTTGCCCTGGGCCATCTGCTGAAAGCCCTGAGCCATCTGCTGAAGGCCCTGCGCCATCTGGTTCGAACTGTCCTGAGCGCTCTTGGCCATCTGGTCGGCGCCTTGCTGCATGGTCTTGGCGCCTTCCTCGATCTTTTTGGCCGCTTCTTCAGACTTCTTCTGGTCAGCCGACTTCCCGCAGCCCGCCACCGCCAGCACGACCAGCCCCGCGATCGCCATGCGCTTGATCACATTCGCCTCCCCGGATAGGTCAGATGGTAACAGAGGGGCGGGAATGGACTCATCTAGGCTCTTCCCAGCCAGTGCAGAATCCCCATGGTCAGCCAGGGCACGTACGTGATGAGCAACACGCCAATCGCCAGCACGGCCAGCATGGGCAGCGTCGCCCAGGTGACCTCGAGCACCGGCTTCTTGAAGCGGTAGGACGCGAGCAGCAGGTTCAGCCCCAGCGGGGGATGCAGATACCCGAGTTCCAGATTCGCGATGAAGATCACGCCGAGGTGGACCAGGTTGATCTCGAATACCTGCGCCAGAGGCAGGATCAGCGGCACGACGACGACGATGGCGGAAAAGATATCCATCACGGTGCCGACGAGCAGCAGGAACACGTTGAGGCCGAGGAGGAATACCCACTTCGAGTGGACGTGCGATTGCGTCCAGTCGATGAGCAGCATCGGGATCTGCGCGTTGACCAGGTAATTCGTCAGGCCCACGGCCACCGCCAGAATGACGAGTACGCCGCCGACCAGGCCGACGCAGTCACTGGCGACACGCAGGACGTCGCGGAAGGTCGCCAGGTCGCGGTGAATGAAACGCTGCACGATCAATGCGTAGAGCGCGGCGAGGGCGGCCGACTCGGACGTGGTCGCATATCCGCCGAGTAGTGCGATCAGCACGACCACGGGGAGCAGCAATTCCCACTTGGCGCCCCACAGCGCGCCGGTGGCCTCGCCGGCGCGGAAAGGCGAGTGGCGGGCGTTGTTCTTGACCGCGTGTCGCACGCCGAGCGCGGCGACGAGGCCCAGCATCAGCAACCCGGGCAGCAGTCCTCCGATGAACAGATCTTCGATGGCGACGTTCTGCGCGACGATACCGTAGAGGATGAGGGGAACAGACAGCGGAAAGAGCAGGCCGAGCGATCCAGATGCGGTGAGGATGCCGATCGAGAAGCGCTCCTTGTAGCCTTCCTGCAGCATCGCCGGCAGCAGCAGGCCGCCGAGCGCGAGAATCGTCACACCCGATCCACCTGTGAACAACGTGAAGAAGGCGCACAGCGTGGCGGCGGCCATCGCGGTGCCGCCGGGAATCCAGCCGACGAGCGCGCGCAGCGCGCGGAGCAAGCGCTCGGAGGACTTGCCCTCAGCCAGCAGGAACCCGGTGAACGTGAAGAGCGGGATCGCCGCCAGGTTGGCCGACGGGGACGTGAGCTCTTCGTACGCCTTGATCAGCGGTACGACGGCGCGGCTGCCGTCGATGAAGAACGCGATCATCGCGATGCCGCCGAGCAGCGCGAAGATGGGCGCGCCAAGGATCCCCGAAATCAACAGCGCGACCAGCCACGGCCACAACGGGTGACCTTCGATCCACTCAGGATGTTGCGCGAGCGCAAAGCCGGCGATGAGACCGAGCGCGGCAATGCCCCGGCCGATCATGTGCGGCGACGCCCGCCAGACCAGTCGTGCGGCGATCAGGGCGAAGGCAAAGGGGAACACCAGCGTGGCGACCCAGATCGGCACGCCAACCGCGATGACGTCGCCCGCGGCGCGCTCCGTCGCGACCAGCGTGGCGCCACCCACCGCGAACATCGCCGCGATGGCCGCTCCTGCGGCGGCGCCGACGAGATGCGCGATTCCGGTGACGCCTTTGGGAAGGAACTCACCGGTCGCCAGCGTGAGCAGCTTGCCATCACGCGCGGCGATCGCCGCCCCGAGCAGCCCGACCCAGAGGGTCAGGTTCTGCGCGAACGGCGCGGCGCCCGGAATGCCCGTGTTGTAGAAGGACCGAATCGCGATTTCAGCGAGCGGCAGCAGCATGATGCCGCCGAGCGCCAGCGTCGCGGCCACATTCTCGGCACGGACGGCGAACTGGCGCATCTACTTGCCCTTCGTCTTGCGGAAGGCGTCGCGTTCCTGGACGGCCATGTCGTAGATGTCCCCCGGTACGATGCTGCCCTTGAGCGTCGGCACCAGCTTCTCGGCCGCCGTGCGGAAATCCGCGGTCCCCTTGGCGTCGAGCGTCGTCACCTCGAGGCCGCGCGTCTTCATGGTCGTGACGGAATCCGCGTCCTGTTTCGGCGCGTCCGTCATGATGCGTTTCTCGAAGGCCTTGGCCTCGTCCATCAGGACCTTCTGGTCGGCCGGATCGATCTTGTTCCACGCGGTGTTCGTGATCACGAGACCTCCGACGAGCGGTGCCACGCGGACGTCGAGCATGTACTTCGCGTCGCGGAACATCTGCAGCACGAGGGCCGGATATGGTGGGCTCGGCGCCGTGTCAATCATGCCGGCGGTGAGTTTCAACTGCGCGGGGATCTGGCCCGCCGGAAGGGCCACGGGGTGGAAGCCGTTGCTCTTGTACCACTGCACCATCTTGTCGTCGCCTTCGCTCGTGTAGAGCTTCGCGGCCTTCACGTCATCGAGCGTCTTCAGCGGCTTCTTGGAGAAGAGCTGGACCCAGCCACCGCTGCCCCAGCAGAGCAGTCGGAAGCCCTTGGCCTCGAGCCGTTTCTGTAGCACCGGCGTGAGCTTCTGCTGCACGTAGGCCGCCTCTTCGTCGCTCTGGAAGAAGAACGGCATCCCGAACACGTTGAACGAATCGTCGAGCTGAGCCAGGCCCGCGACCATCAGCAGGCTGGCCTGGAGTTGATCGACGCCGGGCCGCATCATCCGCACCGTCGAGGGCTCGTCGCCCTGCATGCCGCCGGCATACACCGTGACCTTCACGCGGCCGGACGTCTTCGCGTCCCATTGCGCGCCCATGTCCAGCAGCGCCTTGTGCCACGTCGAGTTCACCGGCGCCTGCGTCGCGAGACGCACCGTGATCGGCGCCGCGGCCGACACCGGCACGGCAATCGCCGCCGCGGCGAGCGCGGCTGTACACAATAATTTCTTCAGGCCTGACATCGTTCGTCCTCCAAAGGTCACTTTGCGAAGTGGGCGTCTTCTTGATCCATGAGCGCCCGCGCGCGGCGCTGGGAAATGAGATTGGCGAGGCGGTTCGACGGATCCTTGCCCGGATCCACCGCCAGCGCCTTCTGCAGCAGATCTTGGTACTCCGCCTTGTCCTGTGCCGCAACCGAAACGCCCGCGGCGAGCAGGATGTAGGGGCTCGCCGACAGGCCGCCCTGCAACTCAACGGCGCGCGCGAAGTGCTTGCGCGCCTGCTCCGTACTTCCACCGAGCGCTTCAGGCAGACTGTCGAGCGAGATCATGAGCTCATGAAGCGCGCCCTTGCTCCACGTTTCATCCAGCGCCAGCCCGCGCTCGGCCAGCGCCCGCACGGTCGGCAGATCAATCACGAGATCCGGTTGATCGATACCCAGGGCAATCGCCGCGCCCCAGGACGCCGCGGTCCAATAGAGAAGGGGCACGTCCTTCTTCTCGGCTTTGGCCAGCACCACCGCCGGATCCATCAGCAGCTTCTGACTGCCGCCGGGAAAACGGACATCGAACGCGCGCAGACAATAGTCCTTGCCGCGCACATAGAGCTTGAGCGCGCGCTCGCGCAGCGCTTTCGCTTCGTCGTGCTTCGCCTCACCAGCGATGTCGGCGTCGGTCTCGACGAAGGCATAGCCGTACTGCGTGAACCCGCTGCACGTGGCGATGAGCAGCGGCTGGTGTTTCGGCACCGAGTCGAGCAGCGACTCGTACAGCTTCAACGCGAATGGGATGGCATCGCGAATGAGCTCCGGATCCTCGTCCCGGGAGAACACGTCACCAGTGTCCGAAAGGGTGTTGGCAACGGTCTTCACCGCCATGGTCTTGACCGAGCAGCCGGCAAGCGCCGCTATCGACGTCAGGAGCACGAGGGTGCGAGTCAGCGTATGGCGTGGATGCGGCATCGTCAGGAAGGCTCTGAGTCGAATGCGCCAATTGCGCGCGGCGTAGCTCAATCGGGGAGCCTGGCCCGGGAACTTATGACGAAAAGACTAGCATGCCGCTACTGTGGTCGGACCGCCGGGGCCGAGGGCGCCGCCAGGTAGCTCCGTCGCGCCCGGACGGTGAGGCCGGGTCTGCGCACCCGCACCACCAGCTCGTGCACACGGCCGTCGGCCCGTTCCGGTGTAAACCCAAGCGTGTATTGGTAATGCAGCTCCTGCATCACCGCCGTGAACGTGGCGTTGACGTCGTCATTGCGTCCCATGACGAAGTGACCGCCCCCGGTCTGCGAAGCCAGCCGCCGGATGAGGTCGTCGAGGGCCCGGAAGGTCAGCGGAGGAGGGCTGCCGAAGAGCATGCCAGGGGTGGGTGAGAGCGGGATCTCGGCCTGGTTGGCCAGCGGGGTGGACCGGAACTGGACAATGTAGATCATCAGTTCGTCGACACGGGAGCGCTGGAAGATCGCATCGGACGTGACCCGGCTGGCCGTGTCCATTCCATCCGTCAAGACGAGGATGACGCGACGACCGCCCAGCGGCGCGAGCGATGTCATGGTCTGATCGATTGCATCCCAGAGTTTCGTCGGATTCCCGATGTGCAGATCGTCGCGCAGGGACTTCAGCAGACGATCGCGATCGGAGGTGAAGTCCGGACTGAGATCGACGCGATCGCTGAAGCTGCCGACGCGCACGCGATCGCCGGGGAGCATGCGGATGACGAACTGCTCGGCGGCCTGCTGTGCCAGTTCGAGATTGAGGGTCATGCTCGCGCTCGTGTCGACCAGGAGCGCGGCCGTGATCGGCTGCAGGCCGCTGACGAAGACGGTCAGCGGCTGCGGTTTGCCGTCGTCGTACACATCGAAGTCTTCGCGGCGGAGATTGGGCACCATCTCGCCCGAGCGATCGAGCACCGTGGCGTAGATCGCCACCGTTTCCGTGCCGGTGCGGAAGACCGGTGCTTGTGGCGTCGGATTTTGCGCGCCACGGGCGATCAACGCAAATGCGGTGATCAGCAGTAACGCGATGCCGGCGAGCCGTGCCATGCGTCCCGCTGTCGCAAGACTATTTCTGCGCCGTCGGTGCGGCGGTGGCCGCGACCCCGGCCTTCGACGCGAGGTAGCCCTTGCGCGCGCGCACGGCCATGCCGGGCACCTTCACGCGCACGTCGAGCTTGTGCATGGTGCCGTCGAGGTTGTCCGCGGAAAACCCGATCACGTACTGGCGGTGCAACTCATCGGCCACGCGCGTGAACGTGGAGTTGAGGTCGGATCCTTCCTTGAGCTCGTAGTACCCGCCGCCGGTCGAGGACGCCAGAGGCGCCAGCTTGCGATCGGGCTTCGTGAGCTGTCCGAGAATGCGGGTCTGCCGGCCGATCGCGTAAATCATGAAGTCCTCGGCCACCGCCCGCGTCTGCACCTTGCCGTAGTCGGTCCGCTGGCTTCTGTCATCCTCGCCATCGGTGAAGACCAGCACGACGCGGCGTCCGGATTCCGACGCGAGGGCGGACATGCTGGCATCGATCGCATCCCACAGATACGTCGGGTTGCCGAACTGGATGTCGTTGTGAATGATGCGGACGAGGTCGTCGCGATTGCCGATGAAACGCGGGCTGATGATGATCTTGTCGTTGAAGCTGCCGATCCGCGCGCGATCTTCCGGCAGCAACCGCAGCACGAACCGCTCCGCGGCCGTCTTCAGCAGGTCGATGTCCATCGTCATGCTGCCGCTCGTGTCGAGCATGACCACGACCGTGATGGGCTGGATGTCACTCTTGAAGAGCGTCAGCGGCTTGAGTACGCCGTTGTCGTAGACCTCGAAATCCTTCTGCTCGAGATCGGTCGCAAGGTGATTGTCGGAATCGACCACGGTGGCGTAGATGGCAACCGTTTGAGAGGAGCTTCGGAACACTTGCGCCGACGTCTTCGCGACGAAGGCGACGACGACGCAGACCGCAAGGGCCAGGGGCACGGAACGGGTCATGGTGATGTCACTTCCCACCACAGGCGCCGGCAGACGCTGCGGACATCTCTAGACTACGCCAGATGGCGATGAGGGGGGAGCTGAGGCGGGCTGGGCTGTCTTAACGCGGCTCTTCGCCGTCGCCGTCCGCCAGCTTCGAAACCCCGAATGCCAGGGCAATTACCCCGAGCGTGGCGACGATGAGGCCTGGAATCAGCCACCGCGTTGCGGTTTCAGCGCCAGTCCCGCCGCCAGCGGGCTGGATGGACAAAACGAAGAGTTCCGGCACGCGGGCGAACAGATCGGTCATCGACGTCCACCCGGATGAGGCCACCCCGGAGACGCTGCCCATCAAGCCGCTGGACCAGATCGCGAGAATGGCGACGACCGCGGCGACACCGGCGAACTGGGCGAGCCAAAGCGGACGAGCGGCACGGTTGGTTGCGTCCTCGCGCGCACGCATCTGAGCGCGGAGCCAGACGATACCGGAGTCGGGCAGGTGCCTGTAGCCCTCGCCGCTGTCCCGCACGTCGACGATGGCCGACGCGACGAGGGCCAGTTCCACGCAGTTCGGGCACGAGGCGACGTGCGCGGCGAGGTCTGCGTCGGCGCGCGCGGGCCACTGGCCGATCGCGATCAGATCGAGGACCTCGGTCTCGCGGGCACACGCGGTTGCGTGGCGGGTCATGCCTGGACTCCACGGTGACCGAGCAGGCCAGCGAATCGCCGGCGCGCTCGGAGCAGCAGCGTCTTGACGCTCGAGGGCCGCAGGCCCATGGACTGCGCAATCTCCTGGTGGGACGCACCGTGTGCGTAGGCCAGGAGCAGCATCGCGCGCTCGCGGCCGCGCAGACGGCTCATGGCCTGCGTCACGTCGAGCTGCGTGTCCAGTGCGGTACTACTGGTGTGCCCCGGCATCGTGTCCGTGTCGTGGTCGACTTCGATCGGGCGCGTCTTCACGCGCCGGAAACGATCGTTCGCGAGGTTGGTCGCAATGCGGAAGAGATAGTGACGCCGATGCGCCTCGCCCTCGAGCGGCACCGATGCGCGCAGGAAGCGGTAGTAGGTGTCCTGCAGGAGATCGTCGGCCGTGTTCGGATCGCCGGTAAGTCGATGCAGATACGCCCAGACCTGTCGCGACGTGCGGTCGTAGAAGCCGCGGAAGGCCTCCTCGTCCATCTGCAACGGCACGTCCATCTCGACAGCGCGCGTGGCCGTAAGGTCGAGGGCGGTAAGCGACGTGTCTCGGGATGTCATGGGGCGGCGCCGGCTCACACCCGCGGCCGGTCGTTCGGAGCCCCGGCGATCGGTTCGAGCAGACCCAGTCGAACGGACAGGATATACGACGCCGCCGACGCCAGGACGAATCCAACGCCGACCGCCAGAATCAGCACACCTGGAATGGTCAGCACGTTCTCGCTGTCCGGCCAGTAGCGCTGGCCGATGAGCAGGCCGATGCCCGCCATGCCGAGAACGATGCCCGTCTGGACGGACCACATGATGCGATTGATCGGCGCGCTCACCCGGGCCGGTCCGTCGTTCATCACGGGCATATCAAGCAGGAGGCGATTGGTCGCCGCCGACTCGAGGTAGGCCTGCACATCGGCGCTCGAGGAGAGGCGCTCCATGAGGCGGTTGTGGATGTCCATCTGGAGCTTGGTGGAACGCAGCCAACGACGGTGCGACAGGATGGTGCGGACGAGCCAGATCAGCACGAAGGCAATGCCGCCAACAGCCGATGCCGCGGCGAGGAACGTGAAGATGTCGCGGATCTGGCCCTCGACCGGCGAATAAGGCCGGCGTTGCGCGTATTCGCGCTCCACGTCGCTCGACGTGTTCGCAAACTCCAGGAAATAGCCCGGATCCCGCGGCACCTCGGGGTGGGCCGCGAAGAACGCTGCCAACCCGGGGTAGGTCTGGAGGTAGTTCTCGTTGGTCATCAGCGCCGGGTCGAGTTTCAGTACTTCGCCGAGGGCTGGCGGGTACTGACGCATCAGCTCGCGGAAGTCGTTCCGGATCTGATCCGCATTCCGCCCGTCGACCTCGACCGGCTGCAGCGGACGAGCTGCCGCTCCAGGACGCGGGTTCGCCCCCCTGGCCGGCACCTGACCGGCGGCCGGCCCGGCCCAGGCGAGGGCAATCAGAAGTGTCGAGGCTGCGGCGGCGCGGAACGCGATGGGGGACATCAGTAACTCCTCTGAGCGGTAATACGGAGATCGACC
>JBDTNQ010000055.1:0-27567 GCA_039933635.1 Acidobacteriota bacterium | reverse complement strand
CCGCCGCATTTCCCGAGGAACAGCACGGCCTTCGGCTCGACGGCCGCCAACAGGTCCATGACGGTGGCGGCATTCGGGCTGCCCATCCCGAAGTTGATCATCGTGATGCCGTCGGCGGTCACGTTTGGCATCGGATAGTCGAGGCCGACCACAGGCGCGCCCGTCTGTCGCGAGAACAGTTCCAGGTAGCTGCCGAAGTTCGTCAGAAGGACGTACGGACTGAGGTCCTTGATGGCCGCTCCGGTGTAGCGGGGCAGCCAGTTCGCGACGATGGCGTCCTTGGTCTTCATCGGGGGACCAAGGCGAGGAAATCGGTCACAGAGGAATACTAGCGCAGCGGTTGGACGCCGGAGCTGAAGCCCGGGGCAGGTGCGGGCCACGACCCACGGGATGTTCCCCGTGGGTCGTGGGTGTGTTCTAGAACGTGAACCTGACCTGCGCCTGGAAGTTCCGCAGGGTCGAGGCGCCGGTGACGGCGCCGAACCCGGCGTCCTGCGGCTTCACACGGGTCGGATCGACCGACCCGTCCGCGAGGAACTGCGCGGTCCTCATCGTCGGCGTGGTCGGCGAGTTGAGCGACAAGCTGGACTGGCGCCCGTTGAAGACCACCGTGTTGAACACGTTGAACGCGTCCAGGCGGACGGACACCGTGCGGCCGCCGCCGAGGCGGAAGTTCCGCTGCAGGGTCACGTCCATGATGCTGCTTGCGCAGCCGCGCAGATAGTTGACGCCCGACTCGAGACCCACGCTGGGTCCGTCCGACGTCACCCCGTAGTAGTTCGCAAATGCGGCCGGCAGGGTTGCCGGTCCCGTCGGCGCGCGGTACGCCGTCGACACGAGTCCGCCGCCGACCGACGCGACACTGTTGTTGAATTGCGAGTACTGATCCTTCGTGCATCCGGCCCCAAGGGCATTCGGCGTCACCAGGATCGGCCGCGCGCCGAAATCCGGCGAACCGGTGAGGTTCACGTTGGCGCCGTTGCTGTTGTACGAAAAGCCCGCCTCGTAGGCGGCGCCACTCGACGCGGTCAGAATGCCTGACAACTGCCAGTCGTTGATCACGGCGCCGACCACCTTGTTGGCCGTGCCGTCGCGCTTGTAGTCCGGGAGGTCCCACACAAAATTGGCCCGCACCAGATGTGGGGTCACACCCTGATCGCCCAGCAACGCCTGCGCCTGTGCCTGATCCGCCCGCTCGCGGAACGTCCCATCCGCCAGATGCTCCAGACGTTTGCCGATGTTCTGGACGTTGCTGATTTGATACGTGTAGTTCAGCCCGAACGACAACCCACGCTGGAACCGTCGATTGAACGACGACTGGATCGAGTGATACGTGTTCCAGGCGAATCCCGTGTTCTGCGAGATCGCGTTCAGGCCGCGGTACGGACGCATCAGCTCGGTGGCATACGCGGCGCCGCCAGGGGTCGCGCTCGCGAGTGTCGGATCCTGGTTTTGCGGCAGGAATGCCGATCCGAGATCAACGGAGTTGATGTTCACCGTCTGCAGGCGGTCGAACGAGTGCTGGCCGACATACGACACGTCCAACGACGATGCCCAGGGCAGTGCCATCTGGATGCCGGTGTTCCACTGCGAGGATTTCTGGATCGGGTTCTTGTACTGGAACACGACCATCGATTGCGGCGCATCTGTCGTGAGGCCCGAGCCCGACCCGACATCCTGCAGCCGTGAGTAGCGCAGAATCGGATTCTGCGTGAAGGGCGGATTGCCGACCTGCGAGAACACGGAGTTGCCGTCCGGACGATCGAAGAACAGCCCGTAGCTCCCGCGGATGACCATCCTCTGGTTCCCCGTCAGGTCGTACGCCGCGCCCACGCGGGGCGCGTACACGATGTTCGGCCAGACGTAGTTGTATTTGGAGATCCCGTCGCCGGCTTTTCGAATGCCATTCGACAGGTCACCCGAGTTCGGCACGATGGTGCCGATAGCCGCGGTGGTGTTCGCGCCGAGCAGCTTGCCGGTGATCGGATTCTTCGCCTGCCTGCTGGCTGACGGACATGCAGTTCCCGGCGCCTGTGCCACCGCGCATCCTGTCACGTAGAGTTGCGGCGCTGCCGCGAGGCTCCACCGGTCGAGGAAGAAGTTGGACGACTGCTGGTACTGGTCGTACTGCGGCTGCTGATGGACGAACCGAAGACCGTAGTCCAGGGTCAGCCGGTTGTTGACGCGCCAGTTGTCCTGCAGGTACCAGTCGACGTTGTTGTACAGAAACGACCCCTCGACGAACCGCGACGACTGCGTGTAGCTCGAGAAGATACCGAGCATCGCGTTGGCGTACCCGAACCCCGTGTCGAGCGGGTTGTTCGAATCCTGGCCGAAGTTCACGACACCCTGGAATCCGGCCGAGCTGCCGCCGCCGGCGCCGGTGTTCTGCGCCTTGTAGCTGTGATTCAAATAGAACCCGGCCTTTGCGGTGTGCCGGCCCATGACTTTCGAGAGGCTCAGTGACACGTCGTTCGTCCGGTTGATGTTGAGGAAACCGGGGTACGAGATGTTCGGCGGCGCGTTGCCGACGAGGCTGCCCCAGCTGAACGTGGGCGGCAGCGACATCATGTTCGTGTTCTGGTCGAAGAAGGGAGTGCTGGTCCCGACGAGCACGTTCCGCTCGTAGTAGCGCGGGTCCATGTAGCCGGCATCCGGAAAGATCAACGGGAAGTTCCCGAGTCCCAGGTTGTTGCGATTCGAATACTGCGTAATCGGCGGCGCGCCCAGGTAGTTCACGATCATCCCCCACGTGCCTTCGAAGAACGTCGTCGGGGTGATCGTGTAGTTCAGTGTCGTCGAGAAGTTGTGGATGAAGGGGTACTTCTGGAACGTGTCGTTGAACCCCGGAATGCTTCCTGGCGACACTTGTACCGTCTGGCGCTGTCCGGCGTACTTCCCGGTGACGCGAAGGGACGCGTTGAACTGGTAGTCGGCGCGGATCGCCGGCTGTTGCGTCAGGTTCTTCGTGATCGGGTCGTTGCCTTCGTAGTTGTAGCCCTGACCACTGATGCCGTTCGGCGCAAAGCCCGACGCCGCTTTCCACATGTTGAGGACGGTGAGACCCGTGCTGTACATCCGGTTGGCGGGAATCTTGTTGCCGGGAAAGCAGGTGGTCGAGACGCCTGGCGCCGCCACCGTGCCCGTGCATCCCGTCTTCGCGCCACGCGTGGCGTCGTACAGCTGGGGGATCGGCTTGCCCTGATTGTCCACCGACTGTGAGAAGTCACCCGACATCTCCAGCGCGGTGGGCAACGTGAACCGCCGCACACCGCCGCCGCTCGTCGTGGGCCGGTATTCGTGGCTGTAGAAGAAGAACAGTTTGTTGTTCCCGCCGGGGCGGCCGATAGGACCACCGATCGTGTAGCCGAGCGTGTCGTTCTTCGAGACCCCCGGTGCGGTGCCGTTCTTCTGGTTCGCCCAGCTCACTTCGTTCCACGTCGAGTCGGTGCGAATCTCGTAGAACGATCCGTGGAAACGATTCGAGCCGCCCTTCGTGACGGCCGAGATCTGCAGGCCGCTCGACCGTCCGTACTCAGCCTGGTAGCCCTGCGTCAGCACCTTTACTTCCTGGATGGCATCCATGTTCATCTGGAGCATCTGGCCGTTGTTGCCGGTGTCCATGGCCGAGATGCCGTCCATCATGATGTTGTTCTGGCCACCGCCGCCGAGGCGTGTGGTGCCCGTGATGCCCGGGATGTTGGCCAGCACCGCGGTGAAGTTGCGGCCGCTGATGGGGAGGTTCTGGATCTGCGCGGGTTCGACCACGGCGGATCGTTCACCGCTCTGCGCCTGAATGAGCGCGACTTCGGCGGTGACGTTCACAACCTCGGCCCGTCCACCGACTTCGAGCACCACGGCCGGCACCGCCACGCGGTCGCCGCCGCTGACGGGAACGCCTTTGCGCGCCGCGGTCTTGAATCCGTCCATCGCGACTTCGACGGTGTAAGTATCCGCGGTGATGTTGGGCAGCGAGAATTCACCGGCCGTGTTGGTCACCATCGGAGCGGACTTCGTACCCCGTGTTTCGCTGATCAGGATCACGGTTGCCCCGGGTACGGCGGCTCCCTGTGCGTCCTTCACCGTCCCAAAGACGGCGCCCGTCGTGATTTGCGCGTCGGCGGCATCCGCGACCATTCCTGCACCTAGGGTCATGAACGCGAGCCACAACGCGCGTAACGTCCTCTTCGATCGGTACATATGACCGTCCCTCTGCTAACCGCGGATGTCGATGCCCGCCGGACCGCCACCTCCCGCCGAGACAGACCTCCAGCGCGGCGGGGGCACACCCCGACGACCTGGACGTGAGTGGTCGCGTTCACGGTCCATGCGGCCGCACCATCCGCTGGTGCGGTCTGCGCTTACTTGGGTTTAGGCGCGAAGGATACGCCCGGCCGATATCAAAAGCAAGCGAACGGTAGGAAAAGTTACACCGGCCCGTGAAGAAGTTGCGCAGGGGCCAGCCGTCCTATACTTCGCCGCATGTCACACACCGCCGCTCGTCACGTCTCCCGTCGGGATCTGATCAAAACCCTTGGCGCCGCCGCGGGAATCGCCGCCGCTGCGCCGTCCGTCCTCGCCCAGAGCGGGCCGCCGCAGCCACCCAGTACGGTCACCACACCGCCCCGTGACTTCGGACCAGATGCGCCGCCGTCGCTGTATTTCACCGATCCGGACGTCCTGTCCGTGGACCCCAGTTTCGACCGCTACATCCAGCCGAACGCGCCGATTCAGCGCCTGTGGCGTGGCGGCGGCTGGCTCGAGGGACCAGCCTGGAACGGGGTGGGGCGCTTCCTCGTGTTCAGCGACATCCCGGCGAATCGTCAGATGCGTTGGGTGGATGACGATGGCCACGTGTCGGTGTTCCGGCTGCCGTCGAACAACAGCAACGGCAACAGTTTCGACTTCCAGGGCCGGCAGCTCTCGTGCGAGCACCTCACCCGGCGCGTCGTCCGCTACGAGCACGATGGATCGATCACGGTGCTCGCGCAGGCGTTCGACGGCAAGCGCCTCAGCTCTCCCAACGATGTCGTGGCGCACCCGGATGGCAGCTACTGGTTTACGGATCCGCCGTACGGCGCGAGTCTGTACGAGGGACAGGCCGACACCGCCGGCGGGCCCACGAATGCCGACGGGCGCCTGCGGGCGCGCGTCGGGCAGGCCGCCGACTCCGGCAACCTCCGGCGCGAGCTGCCCAACGCGGTGTACCGCGTCGATCCGAACGGTCGTGTCGACCGCGTGGCGACTGAAGATCTGGTGCCCGACCCGAATGGTCTGGCGTTCTCGCCGGACTACAAGCGGCTGTACGTCGCCAGCACGGGCAAGGGACCCGGTGATACGGGTGCGGGAGGAAAGGGCGACCTGCACGTGTTCGACGTCGGCACCGATAACCGGCTGTCAGGCCACCGCGTGCTGACGGATTGCCGCATCGACAACGTCGGTTGTGGTCCCGACGGTGTCCGTTGTGACGTCGACGGCAATATCTGGTGCTCGAGCAACGCCGGCCGCAACATCGGCTACAACGGCGTCACTGTGTGGAACCCGCAGGGCAAACTGATCGGGCGCATCCGTCTGCCGGAAGTGTGCGGCAACCTCTGCTTCGGCGGCGCCAAACGCAATCGTCTGTTCATGATGGCCAGCCAGTCCGTGTACGCGGTCTACGTGAACACGCAGGGCGCAGGGGTGGCGTAGCAGCTGCCGACGGTCAATTTGGAACTCAGAACGTCACCGTTCCTCGTTCCAATTTGACACACAGGCGTACGTCGGGCGCCTACTTGGCCGTCGCCGCCTGATAGACGCGCAGGTTCTGAATCGTCCACGCGCCGTTGTTCGTGGCCGGCGTGTTGCGGGTGATCTTGATGAACTTCGCTCTCGTCGGCTGGAAGGCGAAGGTGGTCAGGGTACTGCCTGATGCGCTGGCAAGCGGGGCCGACCATGTCTTGCCGTCGGTGGATACCTGCAACTGAAGTTCTGCTGGCGGGGCTGCCGTGGCGCGGCCGCCTCGCGCGGCTGGCGCGGGCGCGGGCGCCGGCACCGGAGGCGCGGCCGGGCCACCGCCGCGGGCGACAAGTTCGCCGGGCGCGCCACCGGCGCGTGCGCCGGGCCCGCCCGCGCGTCCCGCCGGCGCGTTGTACTGAACTTCGGCGATCGAGACCACCTCGGGGAGTTCCACCTGGTACCACTGGCCCGCCTGCGACGGTCCGGCCGTAGTCCAGCCCACGAAGGTGAAGCCTTTCGCCGCGTTTTCCGCGCCGACGCTCGCCGAGGCCTTCCAGGTGGACTGCGTCTGCAGCAGCATTGGCAGTGAGCCGTCGATCTCCGCGACCGTCCAGCTCATCTTCCGGCTGCTCGTGGCCGCGCGCACCCGGGTCACATCACTCGGCATGATGAAGGATGCCGAGTTACCGAAGCTGTTCCGGATGTACGAACCGACCGCTGCGATCCAGTCATCCTTCTGCGCGCCCATCGGAATCATGACTTCCGTGTAGTTCTTGCCGTTGTTCGGGCCGGTGAGACCGTGGAGCAGCGTCTTGATCACGAAATCTCGATGCCCCTGCACGTGCGCCGATCCGGCGATCGGCGGCGCCATCGTCTCGCCTGGTGTCCCGCCCGACTTCGGCGTGCCGCGGCCGTCGTCCCCATGACAGCTGAAGCAGAGCTCGTTGAAGATTGTCTGCCCACGCTCCATCAGTTGCTGCTGCTCTGGTGAGAGTGCGGCGCCGCCGCGTCCCGCGAACGCCGCCGCCGGCGCGACGATGGCCAGGCGGCCCAGTTCCTGCACGCCCAGCGCCTTGTTGCTCGCCATGGTCGCCTTGATGACATCGGCGAAGTCGGGCACGCGCAGTACCTTCAGCGTCATGATCGCCTGGATGGCGACGTCGACATCCGGGTCCTTCGTCGCCGCGCGGTAGTCGGCGTCGAAGGACTTGTTGCCCGCCTTGAACAGCGTCTCGCTCGCGCGAATCGCCTGGATACGCATGCGCGGGCTGGCGTCCTTCATCGCGTCGCGGACGAGGCCCGCGTCGAGGGCGCCCAGTCCCTCGAGTGTCCAGAGCGCATGGAACCGCGCCGTGAGGTTGTCCTGCGCGCGGACGAGTGCCGTCAGCGCGGGTACCACCGACTTGTCCTGCTTCAGCACGAGCAGCCGCTGCGCGTTGTCGCGCCACCAGCCATTCGGATGCGTCAGGTGCGCGACGAGCTGGGCCGGCGTTTCATTCAGCATGTTCGGCTTCGTGAAATCGAGCGCGACTGCCGGAATGGCCGGGATGCCGGGCAACGCGCGGGCCGCCGGACCGTTCGGCGTCGCGGGCACCTCTGGCGCGCCGTCATACCGCAGCCGCCAGATGCGGCCGTGGGTCGTGATCTTGTCGAGCTGGTATTGCTGGATCTTGTGGCGGAGGTACGATCCCGCGCCGGTCCACTGCGCTTCCTGGATGATGCCGCGATACATGTCCGCGATGTAGACCGTGCCGTCAGGCGCCGTGCGCAGGTTGACCGGGCGGAACAGGGGATCGGTGCTCAGGATGAACTCCGAACCGGGATACGCGTTGCGCAACTGAATCACGCCTTCGGGCGACGTGGTGCGGCTCGTGATGTCCGCCTTCTGGATCGTCACGGGCGCCGAGACGTCGTTCGCCAGGAACTGCACCACGGCCTGCGTCTCGCCAACGACCTGGCCGCGCAGCGTCTGACCTGCCTTCGTCACGATGACAGTCGCCTCCGGTTTGACGATCTTCGCGCGGCGGATGAGGCGGCCGACGGGTTCCGCGTAGAGCAGGTCGCCCTTCAGGTCCGCGGGCACACGGTCCCCGCGGACGATGTCCGGACCCGCCGTTGCCGTGGCGTGATTGAGCACGCCGAGCGGCATCCGCACGCGGCCCATGCCGCCCTGCGTGTCGCTCAGGCCGACAATCGGCCACACGATGTCGAACTGCGCCTCGTACTCGTCGAAGTTGTTCGCGGGCACGTCCACGTTCGCCGGGCGCGGCGCCAGGCGGTAGGCGCCGTACTGGATGGGCACCTGATAGTTGACCGGGCCGCGCTCGCAACCCGCGCACACGAACCACATCTTGCCGTCGTCGTCCTGCGAGAGACCCCACTGGCCGTTGTTATTGCCCGTGGCTTCGCGGATGATCCCGCCCGGCGTCCAGCGGAAGCGGAACGCGTTGTAGGTGCTGTAGATCCAGTTGTCGAGACCCCAGACGAAGCCGCTCTGCATGTGCTCGAGATTGCCGTCCCGGTTGAGGCCGACGCCCGAGTAGAACAGCTCGCGCTTGTCCGCCACGCCGTCGCCGTTCGTGTCCGTCAGCTTGACGACGTCGTCGGAGTCCGTTTCGTTGGTCAGGATGCTGTTGTTGTCGAGTGGCAGCACCATGCGGGGCAGCACCAGACCGTCGGCGAACACCGTGTGCTTGTCGTAGGTGCCGTCGCCGTTCGTATCTTCCCACCGGCTGATGCGGTTCTTCGGCTCGCGCTGTCCCTCGCCCTCGACGTTCGGCATATACGTGACGAACTCGACGACGTACATGCGGCCGTTGCCGTCGAACTCGATCACGGACGGGTTCACGATGTCGGGATCGGAAAGGACCAGCTCCATCCGATAGCCCGTTGGCAGGACGAAGCTCTTGGCCTCATCGGCGGCGCTGCGCGCCTGGATGGGCGGTTTCGGCGAGAAGTCCGCGCCTTCGTTGCTGTTACCGGCCGTCTGGGCGAACACCGACCAGCCGAGACCGAGGACTCCGACCGCGACGATTGCCCACCGCTGAACTCGAATTCGCATACCTGTATCCCTCGTGGCGCGACGCTGATCGTTCGTGACGCACCCGCCGCGACCCGATCGACTCGGACATGGAACCGTTTCCCCACAGTTTAAACGAGATGTACCCGGACCTAAAGGGCCGGGGCTCCACCGGAGGCGTGCTTCCGGTGGGAGGGCGGCTTCCTCTCCTCCTATCGGCCCCGGGCTTCGGATCGAAACCGGCCCTGCAGGTCCCGGGCTGGAGAATTCGACGGCACTGCCGATATACTGTCGGGTCAGCACCCAACTGAATACGACGCGTTCCTGCAATCCTCCCGCTGGGGGCCGCCGGAGCCCGTCTGGAGTTCGCTCATGATGCGGATCTCTCGCGCGCCCTTGTCGCTGGCGCTTCTTGTGGCCATGTTCATGCTGGCCGCCGCACCTCGCGCTGACCGCGAGGATGCCGCCCGCGCATTCGTGCGTGCGACCCGCCTCTTTGGCGAAGGGAAATACGCGGACGCCTACGCGGCGTTCCATGTCGTCCTCGACTCGGACGCGGACGATGGGTCGCGGTCCGCGCGCAAAGGCGCCGTGCGGTCGGCACTCTACCTTTCCCGGTTCGACGCGGCCCACCGCGACGCCAGTCGCCTCGTCGACGATGCGCCCGATGATGCCGAGGCGTTGACGCTGCGCGGCGACGCGCTGTGGGCGAGCGGGCTCTTCGATGAGGCGGACGCCTCCTACACGCAGGCCGTGGCCATCGATCCGGTCTCACCGCGAGCGGAGTTCGGCTTGGCACGATCGCTCGACAGCCGTGGCCAGACGTCAGCCGCGCTCGAGCACCTGGCCTCCGCCGCGCGCCGGGCGCCGCTCGACCCGGAGATCTGTCTGCAGATCAGCGACGCGTACGAACGCCGGTTCCAATACGACGTGGCTGAGCGCACCCTCCAAACCTGCATCGGGCTGCTGCCCAAGCGTCTGCGTTCGGGCGACGTCGTCCAGAACCGGCTCCGGCTCTTTCGCGGATTCGAGGGGCGTCAACCCGCCGCGATTGAACTCACGGCTTCGGCGCAGGTCACGCTGCCGTTCCGCCTCGTCGACGACAAGGTGCGCGTGGACGGTGAGCTGAACGGTCACCATGTCGAGTTCGTCGTCGATACAGGGGCCGATCGGACGGCCGTGACACGGCGCACCGCGGCAGGAGCGCGCCTCCGCACCGTTACCGAAACGCTCGTCACCGGTGTGGGCCAGGTCGGCGTCCAGCCGGTCGTCATCGCCCGGGCCGACACGCTTGCATTCGGGCCGCTGAAGATTCGCAATCTGCCAGTCGTGATCCGGAACGAGAACGGGCCGGATCCGCTGTCGACGACCGGCGACAGCTTCTCGCCGCAGGCAGCGGGTTTTTCGATGGTTGTCGACTACGCGCGCCTGGAAGTCACGTTCGCGCGCACACTGCCCGCATCCGTGGCCGACGTCACCCTGCCGCTCCGTATCGTCCGTCTGCCGATGGTGCGCGGTCTCTTGAATCAGACGCATCCGGCGTACTTCGTCGTAGACACCGGCGGCCAGATGATCTCCATCTCCACCGCGATCGCGAACCGTCTCGACATGACGCCACCCCGCCGCATCATGCTGAACGTGTGGGGCACGAACGGTCGTGACCGCGACGCGTTTCTGCTCCCTGGTGTGGATCTCACCTTCGAAGACATCGCGTACCGCCGCTTCGGCCTTGCCGTGCTCAACCTCCACGCGCCAAGCGTGCTCCTCGGCTTTGAGGTGGGCGGCATTCTCGGCCACCAGTTCCTCCAGGGCTATCGTGTCGCGATGGATTTGCCGCGCGGCCAGCTGCGACTTCAGCGGGTCCGGTAGCGTCTGACCGGGCCTGAGGGCGGGCTCCACCGGAAGGCGCTACGCACACGTCGTGGAGCCCTCGACCTCATATGTCCCTATATGTCCCTCGCCGGCCTTACGGCCCTTGGGGTGGCCTTTCTCCGCGCCGCTCACCAGGTGCTCGACGCAACGCCACTGATTCTCGACGATCCGATCGCGCTGCGATTGCTCGACGCCGACACGCGCGCGTGGGTCTCTGAACCCGTGTTCACTTTTGCTGCTGTAGCAACGGCGGCTGAAGGGTTTGGTCCACGTGAGGGGGTGGCGCGCCAGCGCCTCGCCGAACGCGCCGCCGAGGTGGGCGAGCCGTGGCAGACGTTCGACGATCCGTCTGCGCTAGTGAGACATCTGATCGCACTTGGCTTCGCGGCGGCATGGATGCCGACTCCGGCGGAGCTGGCGGCGGGATATTTTCTCGATCGTCCGGGCGACTTGCCGCTACCGCGACGCCGGACGTTGGTGGCGGCAACTGTGTGACCGGTAGCACGGTGCCGATCGACGGCGTGCTCGAAGCCGCGAGCGTCGGCAGTGGGTCGGTCGCGCTCACGGGCGGCCCGGACGCCTCGCGAACCGTGGGCTCCGCAGTCTTTCTGACGACGATGACATCGCTCCAGATTTGCCGCCGGACGCCTCGTCCGCTCGTCCCGACGATTGCCGGCACTGTGAGCGCGATGTCCGGAGGGGCGGCTCCGGTCACGTCGGGCGCGAGCGCTCTGAGCGAATCTCGCCGTGTGACGAGCCACCGAGGGCCGGGCTCGGCGAGAAACTTCCGGACCGCATCTTCGTCGTCGAGCCGTTCGAGCGGACGTCGCCCGTAGTAGCGCAGCGTCGGCTGCCAGCGATCCAGCGCGTACAGGCCGACCGCATCGCCCCGTGTGGACTGCGCTTGAAGCCACGATCCCACCGCTTTGATGGGGCGACCCTTCTCGAGGATGGGGAATCCGATGGCGACGACGAGCGCGTACACGGTGACCAGGACCCCAATTGGACCATTGAGGACCGGTGGCGGCCGGAGATGGCCGCGCACCATCTGCCACGCGATCCAGAGCCCACCGGCGAGCAGGATGACCGGGAGCGAAAACGCCGCCAGCGGCACGTCGAGGCCCAGGGTCGGCAACCGCAGTCCGAGGACCACGCCCGCGCCGATCAGCAGCACCGCGACCGCGAAGATCGCGGCGCGCGTGAACGCGACGCTCCGGGCGTCGTGTTCCTGGCGAGCCATCATCCAGCCGCGTGCGGCCAGAAGGCAGCAGGCCGGCGCGGCCGGAAAGATGTAGCGGTCGACGCGGAATCGCGCGACGGTGAACAGCAGCAGCACGCTGACGATCCACAGCCACAACATCAGCGTGGCCGATGGCGGACGCGTCCCCTTCCACCATCTGCGAAGGTCGTCGATGAGTGATCCAAGCGCGACGAGACTCCACGGGAAAAAGACGGTGACGAACATTTCGAGGTAGAAGCCACTGGCGCTCGAACTGCCGGAGGCGCGCGGTGAGAGGTAGTGCAGGTGTCCCTCGAGCAGGTAGTCTTGGATGAAGCGGTCGCCGAAGCGTCCGTGCATCCACACGAACCATGGCGCCGAACCGAGCACGGTGAGCGCGAGCCCCACGCGCCAATCGACTGTCCGCAAGGCCTGCCGGCACTCGCCGCCGACGAGCCAGGCCAGCATGAAAAAGAGACCCACGAGCGCGAGGGCCACCGGCCCTTTGGTCATGATCGCCAGTACGAGCAGGGCATAGCCGAGATATTGCAGGCGCCGCCGTCCGTGCAGCGCGGACAGCAGCACGCAGGCGATCGACCCGAACAGGCACATGGTGAACAGCATGTCCAGGTAGCCGATACGGCTCAGCACGAACGTGGCTGGCATCGTGGCGAGCATGAGCCACGCGCGTTCCGCCACGCCCCCGCTCATCAGACGTTTGCCGAGGACGGCGGTGATGACGAACAGGACGACTGCGGCGAGCGCGCTCGGTAGGCCCGCGCTGAACTCGCTCTCGCCAAATACGCTGAAGGCCAGCGCCTGCAGCCAGTGGAAGAGGATCGGCTTGTCGATGAACGGCGCGCCATTGAGCGTCGGTACGAGCCAACTGCCCGTGCGCAGCATCTCGCGCGTCAACTGTGCGTAATGGGCTTCGTCATCGATCAGGCTGCGATAGTCCATCCGCCAGAAGACGACGACCCAACAGACAAGCGTCCATCGCAGGGTGGACGCCCAGATTTTTCGATTCGGCACCGCTGGGGGCAAGAGGTGCGGCCCTCGACAGGCCATTTCCTTTCCGTGTGTTGTTCGAGGGCGCGATTATACCCACCGGAAGTGTCAACGCAAGGGTGGTGCGTGGCGCTCGAGTGGTCTAGCCACTCAGCGGCCTGGTCGCGCTTGAACGCCGCTACCGTCGTGGTTTTGCTGCTATCAGAGCGTTCGTCAGGACCGGCTGCCCGGCGAGGCTTGCGTAATGAGGGGACGACGGGTCGCGGAAAATGTTTGGTACCCGAACAGGGCATGACTTCGGGCGGCCGCCCGTCGCCGCGTCACCAGGTGGAGGGCACTTCCACGTAGCTGCTGTCGAGCTGACGCACCGATGCGCATCCCAGGAGTCGCAAGGTCCGGTCGAGATCGGCTCGGAGAATCCCGACGGCGCGCGTCACGCCGGCCTGGCCCGCGCCCGCGAATCCATAGGCGTAGGCGCGACCGATGAGCACGGCCTTCGCGCCCATGCAGACGGCCTTCACGACGTCCGCGCCGCGGCGGATGCCGCCGTCGACCAGTACGGGCATCTGATCGCCCACCGCCCGTACGATCGCCGGCAGTGCCCGAACGGTGGGCAGGCAGGTGTCGAGCTGACGGCCGCCGTGATTCGAGACGATGACGCCCGCGCAGCCTTCGTCCACCGCGCGTCGCGCATCTTCAGGTGACAACACGCCCTTCATGACGATGGCGCCGGGCCAGGCGGCGCGAATCCACGCCAGATCCGACCAGTCGATCACGGAGTCGGCCAGCATCGTGCGTACATCGCTCGCGCGCGCCGGACCCGAGCCGGGGATGACGATGTTGGGGTAGTGCATGACGTCCGGACGATCACCGAGGAAGCCGGTGAGCCACCCCGGGTGGCCCAGTAGTTGAGGCAGGAAGGGAATCTTGTTGAGCACGCCGGGCCCGACCAGGGTGGCGCTGCCGTTGCGGACGTCCCGTTCGCGCATGCCGGGGGCGTTCGTGTCGATCGTGACGGCCAGCACGCGGCATCCGGACTGCCAGACACGCGCCAGCGTGGCTTCGACGACCGCGCGTCCGCCGGCGAGGTAGAGCTGGTACCAGAGGGGACCGGCCGCGGCGGCCACGTCCTCGACGCGGCTGCCAGCAAAGCTCGTGAGCACGTAGCCGACGCCCGTGGCATGCGCCGCGCGCGCGACGCCAACTTCCGTGTCCGGATGAAAGAGTCGCGTATAGCCGATCGGTGCCAGCAGGATCGGCGCGTCGAGATCGCTGCCGAGCACGCTCGTCCGCGTGTCGACGTGGGGGAGGCGGACGGCCTGACGCGGCCGAAACAGTACCTGGTCCCAGCTTCGCGTGTTCTCACCGAGGGTGACCTCGCCGTCGGCGCCGCCATCGATGTAGTCAAAGACGACGCGCGGCAGCCGGCGCTTCGCCAGACTCCGTAAATCCGAAATGTTGACCACGCGTGCGAGATGTCTGGAGGTGCTCATGGGCCTCTACCGAAAACGAAGACCGTTGACCTATCAGGCAGGTCTCGATTCGCGTCACCGCAAGTCGCAGGGTTCGGGTGAAAACGGTATCATGGCGGGGTTCTTTTGACTTTCGCCGAGGTGTTTTTGATGCGACCCAGGATTGCGGTGGCCGTCGCGGCCGGAGTGTTGTTCGTCGGTATTGCGGTGCGCCTCACGGCGCAAGGTGCGCCTCCCGCGCCGCCCGCACCCGCCGGTGCCGCCGGCCAGGGTGCCGCCGCTCAGGGCGGGCGCGGACGCGCCGGTGGCGGCGCCCCCGCCACGTTCCCCGCGCAGCAGCGACAACTGGCGGACGCCGCGGTGATCACGCGCGGCAAAGCGCTGTACGAGATCAACTGCCGCGCCTGTCACGGCGCGGATCTACGCGGCGGCGACGCCGGCGGTCCCAATCTGCTGCGGTCGCAGGTCGCCTTGAACGATCAGCACGGCGAGTTGATCTATCCGATCGTGCGCGACGGTAAGCAGACACCGGGACAAACGGCGATGCCGGCGCTCGGGCTGCCCGAGGCCGACGTGGTCGCGATTGCGGAATACGTGCACAGCATCCAGTTCACGGCCCGTGGTCAGGGCTCGCCACCGGCGGGACCGCCCGTCGTGCTGAACCTGCTGGTCGGTGATGCCAACGCCGGCAAGGCGTACTTCGCGACGAAATGCAGCGCCTGCCACTCGGCGACGGGCGACATGGCGACCATCGGCACGCGGATTCCCGACGTCATGACCCTGCAGAACACGTGGGTGGGCGGCGCTGGGGGACGTGGCGGCCGGGGCGGACAGCCAACGCCGGTGACGGTCACGATTACGCCGGCATCCGGACCGAAGGTCGAGGGCCGGCTCGTTCGCGTCGACGACTTCATCGTCATCGTGGCGCTCGCCGACGGATCGACGAAGAGTTTCCGTCGTGACGGTGACGTGCCGAAGGTCGACATCAAAGATCCGCGTGACGCACATCGGAACCTGCTGCCGACCTACACGGACAAAGACATTCACGATGTGACCGCGTATCTGGTGACCCTGAAATGACGATCAAACACGTGTTGCTCACCATGTCACTGATGCTCGTGCCGGCACTGATGCTGGCGCAGGGCGCGCCGGGGACGTCTCCCAACGAAGCGAAAGTGGTCCCGGGACCGTCCGCGAACACGCCGGGCGCCACGGGCGGACTCGATCCCAAGGATCTCTACAAGCCACTCACCGACTCCTGGCCGACCTATTCGGGAGATTTGACGGGCCAGCGCTACAGCCGTCTCACGCAGGTGAATCAGACGACCGTCAAGAACCTCAGCCTCGCCTGGATCGGACGAATCACTTCCGGCGCCGCCGCTGGTGGTGGCGGGGGGCGCGGGATCGGCGCCCCGCAGACGATCGTCGGTGGCGAGGGTACGGGCGAGTTCGGAAACGGCGGTGCCGCGAACGTGAAGGGCGCCATTCTCCAGGTGGACGGGACGCTCTACGTGACGTCCCCGGACAATGTCTGGGCGCTGGACGCGCGCGACGGCCGCGAGCTGTGGCACTACTTCTGGAAGACGAAGGGGGGCACCCACATCGGCAACCGCGGCGCGGCACTCTGGCACAACTATCTGTTCTTCGAAACGCCGGACAACTTCCTGGTGTCGCTCGACGCCCGCACCGGGCAGGAGCGGTGGCACGTCGAGATTTCAGACTTCAATCAGCAGTACTTCTCGACCATGGCGCCCATCGTCATCGACAACCACGTCCTCGTCGGGACGGGCAATGACATGGACTCGCCTGGGTTCCTGCAGTCCTACGATCCGGAAACGGGGAAGCGGCAGTGGATCTTCTACACCGTGCCGATGAACGCGGGGGACCCTGGCCTCGAAACATGGCCCAGCCTCGAGGCCGCGCGGCACGGCGGTGGACAGGTCTGGATTCCCGGGGTGTTCGATCCCGAGACGCGCGCGTACATCTTCGGCACCGGCAATCCGACGCCCGGCTACACCGGCGTGGGACGTAAGGGGGACAACCTCTACACGTGCAGTCTGATCGGGCTGAACGTCGACACCGGCAAGATGATGTGGCACTTCCAGACGTCCGTGCATGATACGCACGACTGGGACTCGGCGCAGACGCCCATCCTCGTTGACGCGACCATCAACGGCCGGCCGCGGAAGCTTGTGTCCACCGCAGCGCGCAACGGCTATTTCTACACGGTCGATCGCGTGACCGGTGAGCACGTCGTCACGTCGAAGTACGGGTCCACGACCAACTGGGAGCTCAAGCGGCGTCCGAGTGGCGAAGTCGATCCGAATCCCGAAAAGGAGGCGACGATCCCGGGAGCGCTGGTGTCGCCCGTCGAGGGCGGCGTGACGAACTGGCCTCCGGCCGCGTACTCGCAGGACACGGGGTACTTCTACGTGCACGAGCACAACGGATTCAACCTGCTGTACCTGACCGACCCGGATCCACGCGGGTCGATGGGCCTTGGCGGCAAGACCGTGGCGAATCTCGGCTCGCTCGGCGACTACCTGACGGCCATCGATCCCAAGACCGGCAACATCGCCTGGCGGCACAAGTTCCCAGGCGGCGGAGGCGGCGGGTTGCTGGCGACGGCGGGCAAGGTCCTGTTTTCCGGCGACGGCAGCGGTAACTTCGCGGCCTTTGATGCGACCAACGGCAAGCCGCTCTGGCACTCGCGCATCGGCAATATCTCGAACGCGCCCCAGACCTACTCGGTCGACGGCAAGCAGCACGTGCTCGTCGCGGTCGGCGACACGCTCTACGCGTTCGCGATGTACTGAGATCAACAGCGGGCCGCGGTCGCGGACTGCAGACGAGAGAAGACAAACGGCGCGACCGGGACGTTCCCGGTCGCGCCATTCTTTTTGAGGTGGGCCTGCCTTATGGAGCCGAAGGCCGTTGCCGCAGAGCCCCCTGCAGCCGACGGCCAGAACCTACTGCTTCGCGATGACCTTGGCGGAGATCTTGGTGTAGGCGGCGGCGGGGATGATTTTTTTGGACTTGAGTTCGCTCTTCATCTTGTACGGACGACCCGCGATGATCTTGTCGGCGAGCGCGTCACCGATACCCGGCAGCGCCGTCAGCTGATCCTTGGTCGCGGTGTTCAGGTCGACGAGCGGCGCGGCCGGAGCCTTGGCGGTCGTCTTCGCCGTCGTCTTGGCGGTCGTCTTTGCAGCGGGGGGCTGCATCTTCGGAGCGGGCGCCGGAGCGGCAGTCTGGGCGCTGAGGGTGGCCACGGCGAGCATCAGCGCGGTGGCGATTGGGGCGAAACGGGAAAAGCGGGACATATCAAAGCCTCCTAATGGGTCGGTGGGAACCGATGGACTCGACAGTACCGTCCGAGCTCGGGGCGGGTATTGGGCAGGTATTAAGGGAAGATTAAAGTTTTGAAATATGTCCGGTGCGGCGTCTTCGGGCGCCTGGACTGGCCCGCAGCGCCAGCGGTCCGACCTTGCCGCGTCAGCCGCTTACGGCAAACCGGAGGGGCCCTGTCCGAAATCGCACAGCCCGATCGCAGCGATCTCTGGCAGTGTGGGGCAGTCCCAGTCCAAATGGCCCTATTACGACGCGCGGCGGCGCGGCAGCACACGTCTGAGGTCCCATGCCGTTGACGTTCGAACCGTGGCCGCAATTCGAGATCACCGATCGCCCGACGGGATGGGCGATCGACCTGTGGCGAGTCAACGGCCTGCCGCCGCCGCAGGTCGGCTACATCAACCGATCCGACGACGGTCACTACTGGCAGGTCTACCATCCGCTGGCCGACGTCGCCCGCTTCAAATGGGTTGGTCCGTTCGAAACGGCAGTGATGGCGTTCGACGACCTGCGCCAGCGGCTCGAATCGCCAAGCAGCCCGAGAGGGATCGCGGCTTGTCCCAATTGCGACGCCGAAGCGCCTCGACGGCTCGCGGAGGTACGGGCGGCCTTTGTGACCTACTACCGTTGCAGTGTGTGTGGGCACATCTGGACCACGCCCAAGAACGTGGACGGGCCCATTCAGCACGTCACACCCCTGACACGGCGATAGCCTCGACGCGGGCCATGCCCGGGCTCCTACTTCTTCGCCGGCAGAACGCGCAGTTGACTATCCCGGACTCTCTTGGGCCCGGCGGCGGCCAAATTGCTCAGGTAATCGGCGACGATGTCCTGCAACGGACGGGTGGTCGTCACAGTCGCGCGGTGCGGGCGTCGCGGTGGGGCCATCGGCAGTGCGAGGAGTCTGTCACGCTTTGTTTGTTGAGACAGGGCGCAGATGCCCTGACGGCCCGCAGGACCGCACCGTTTCATGAGCCCGGTGCGTCGAACGACTGGAACGACGCCCAGACATTGTTGCAGGCCAGGCATTGGACGGTCACTTCGACTGTCCGAGCCCCTGCCGCCTTGGCGTTCAGCCAGCGGTTGCTGGCCGATCCGCAGCTTGGACACGGCGATGGAAGGTCCTCCGGTGTTTCGGTCTTGGCGCGACTCAGGCCGGGCTGCTGGGCATCCATGCGCGCAGTCTGCACGTCCGCGCTGCAGACTGCAGTTCAATTGCGCACATCCGACATCCTTTCGACCCGGATCACCCCGTTTGGGCTACTGGGTGGCCCCCCTCCTGCCCAATTGCCGAACACCATGAGATGCTGCTGACCGCGGAAGGTCGGCAGCATCAATGACAGGCCAAGATTACTTGGGGATCGGCATGCGCGGTATGGAAACAGTTCTGGCGGCTGTCGCGCTCACGGTGGCGGGCGCGGTCTTGTTCGGCGCTGGCCCCGCGCAGGAATTCCGTGTGTCGTCCCTCGAATCGATGGTTGCGGCCGAGCGGGCGTTTGCTGCGGCGACGAGGGAAATCGGCGTCCGCAACGGGTTTCTGACGTTCTTCGCCGCCGACGCCGTTGCGCTGGAATCCATTGCGGGCGGCACGGCGCGCGTGGTGCCTGCTCGGGATCGGATTGCCGCGGAGCCGCCGCCGGCCCTGCCGCTGACGAGCATGTTGAGCTGGAGCCCGTACATCGGGCAGGTGTCCGGGGATGGCGCCCTGGGCTGGCTGACCGGGCCGTACGAGAATCGCAACTCCTCGACAGGCGCGATGGGTCGCGGCATCTACTTCAGCGTGTGGCGGCGCCAGGCCGACGGCACCTGGAAGGTGTGGCTCGATCAGGGCATCACGACGCCGCACGCGTGGATCGGTGCAACGGATTTCCGTGCGGCTGATGAGCCCGGACGCCCCGGCAGTGACGCGTTCGCTCCCCTCGAAACTGAGATTGCCGTCGGCGCACCGGCGTGGAACGCGAGGCTCGCGCCGAGCGCGCGTGTGCACCGCGCGGGCCTGGCGCCCATCCTCGGCCGCGACGCGGTGACGAAATGGCGCCAGGATATCTGGCGCACGGTCACCTACCATCCAGTCCACACCGAGTCCTCTGCCGCCGGCGACATGGCCATCGTCATCGGCGGCTACGCCGCCACCACTGCAACCGGCGCCGAGCACGGAATCTTTGCGCGCGTCTGGCAGGTCGGATCCGGCGGGCGTTGGTGGATTGTGTTCGAGACGAGCAAAGCGGGATAGGGCGGGACGCGGGACGTCAGACGACCTGTCTGACAGTCGGGCACTGCTCTCCGGGGAACCGGTTCGTTCGTCTCTGCTAGGCTGTGTCACACACACACACACACCAGTGGAGTGGTCATGGCCAGAAAGCCCGTGGACCGTCGTACGTTCATGAAAGACCTCGCCGGCACCGCGGCCGCGGGGTCTGCGTTCCCTCTGGCCGCCTCCGGGCGATCGCTCCGCGTCGAGTCGTCTCCAGGATTGAACAGCATGGCGCAGACCCCCAAGCCGAGGCTCCGGTTCGCCGTCATCGGCATCAATCACAACCACATCAACAGCCAGGTGGGCGCGGTACTCCGCGGAGGCGGTGAGCTCGTGTCCGTCTACGCGAAGGAACCGGATCTGCTGAAGGACTTCCAGACCCGGTTCCCGCAGGCCAAGCTTGCGAGGAGCGAGGACGAAATCCTCCAGGACCCGACCGTCCAGCTCGTGCTGAGCTCGATCATTCCGGCACAGCGCGCGCCACTCGGCATTCGTGTCATGCAGCACGGCAAGGACTACATGACCGACAAGCCCGGCATCACGACGCTGGCGCAGCTGGCGGAGGTGAAGCGTGTGCAAGGTCAAACGAAGCGGATCTACTCGATTAGCTACAGCGAGCGTTTCGAGAACCGGGGCACCGTGCGCGCGGGTGAGCTCGTGAAGGCCGGCGCGATCGGCCAGGTCGTCCAGACCGTCGGGCTCGGGCCCCATCGCATGAATGCGCCCACGCGGCCCGCGTGGTTTTTCGAGAAGGCGCAGTACGGCGGCATCCTCGTGGACATCGCCTCGCATCAGGCGGATCAATTTCTCTATTTCACCGGCTCCAGCACGGCGGACGTCGTGTCCTCGCAGATCGGCAACGTGCACTACGCCCAGCAGTACCCGAACTTCGAGGACTTCGGCGACATGATGGTCCGCGGCGATCGCGGCTCGGGCTACATCCGCTGCGACTGGTTCACGCCGGATCGACTCTCGACCTGGGGCGACACGCGCCTCACGATTCTCGGTACCGATGGCTACATCGAAGTCCGCAAGAACGTCGACATTGCGGGCCGGACCGGCGAGAGCCACGTGTTCCTCGTCGACAAGAAAGAAACCCGTTACGTGGACGCCACCAACGTTGCCCTGCCATACGGCGAGCGGCTGGTCGACGATGTGCTGAATCGAACGGAGACGGCGATGCCGCAGGCGCACTGCTATCTGGCGATGGAGCTCGTGCTCAAGGCCCAGGCGCAAGCGCAACGGCTGACGCTGAAGGTGTGAGGAACCCGCCCATGCCGAAACATGCCCCAGTCCCGTCGCGTCGATCGTTCCTGGCGTCCGCGGGCAAAGCCCTCGCGGCCACGTCCATCGCGGCTGCGGGCTTTCCCGCGATCGTGCCGGCGACGGTGTTCGGCCGCACGGCGCCCAGCAATCGCATCAACGTCGGCGCGATCGGCGTGGGACGGATTTCGCGGGCTCACGACATGCCGAACATCCTGCGGTACGACACCGCGAGGATGATGGCCGTCTGCGATCTCGACGCGCATCGCCCCCGTCGAGGTGGCACACCGCTCATGCTCGACGTGCCTGTTGCACCATATCGCGATGAAATCGGACCGGAGGCTCCACTGGGATCCGATCAAGGAGCGCTTCAAGAACGACGACGAGGCGAATGCCATGCTGTCGAGACCGATGCGAGCGCCGTATGTCTTGTGAGACCGGGATTGGAAGCTCAAACCCGGTCTGTTCTGAGGACCCCATGATCACTCGCCGAGATGTCATCGTCGCTGTTCTTGTCTCCGCCCTGAGCGTCGGTGCTGTTGTACTGGCGCAACAGACCGAGAAGAAGCCGATTCTGGGGCCGGCGGTGTTCGATTGGGCGCAGATGAAGGACAACCCGACGGACGTCGGGTCGCTCCGCAACGTCGTGCGGCAGCCGACGGCGACGCTCGACGAACTCGAGATGCACGTCACGACGCTCAAGCCGGGCATCGCGTCGCACGAGCCGCACAAGCACGTGAACGAAGAACTGATCGTCATCCGCGAGGGCACAGTCGAGACGCTCAGCGACGGAGTCTGGAAGCGCGTGGGCCCTGGCTCGATCATCTTCAACGCGTCGAACTCCCTGCACGCGCTCCGCAACGTCGGCACCACGCCCGCCGTGTATCACGTGATCAACTGGAGTTCGCCAGGCGCGACGAAGTAGCCTAACCGGATGCAGACACGCACTCTGGGATACACCGGCCTGCAGTTGAGCCCGATCGGGCTCGGCACATGGGCCATGGGCGGCGGAGACTGGAAGTTCAGCTGGGGCGCGCAGGACGATGCCGCGTCGATCGCGGCGATTCAGGCCGGGCTCGACGCCGGGATCAACTGGATCGACACCGCTGCCATCTACGGACACGGCAATGCCGAGACGATCGTCGGTCAGGCCATTCGTGGCCGGCGCGATACCGTGCGCGTCGCCACGAAATGCGGTCGCGTCTGGGAAGGTGACTCGCGCGACATCGGCAAGAGCCTCAAGCGGGCGAGCGTCTTGCGCGAGGCGGACGCGAGCCTCCGCCGCCTCAACATCGACATCATCGATCTCTACCAGATTCACTGGCCCGAGCCTGACGAGGACGTGGAGGAGGGCTGGGCCGCGGTGGTCGAGCTGATCAAGGCGGGTAAGGTCCGCTACGGCGGCGTCTGCAATTTCAGCCTGGCGCAACTGAAGCGCGCGCAGGCCGTTCATCCAATCGCGTCCCTGCAGCCGCCCTACAGCATGCTGCGACGCGAGATCGAGGACGGGATCGTGGAGTGGTGCGAGGTCAATCGCGTGGGGATCCTCGCCTACAGCCCGATGCAGGCCGGTCTGCTGACCGGGACGTTCACGGCGGAACGCGCCGCGGCACTCCCGGCCAGCGATTGGCGCGGACGCCACCCGATGTTCCAGGAACCGCAGCTATCGGTCAACCTGCGTCTCGTCGACCGCCTCCGGCCTGTCGCGTCGCGCCTGGGCATCACCATGTCGCAGTTGGCCCTGGCGTGGGTCCTGCGCCTGCCCCAGATGACGTCGGCGATCGCAGGCGCCCGCAATCCCGCGCAGATCCAGGAGACGGTGAAGGCGGGTGAGGTCACGCTCGCGCCTGAGGTGATCGCGGAGATTGAGGGCTTGCTCGAACTGCGGGCTGCGGAACTGGGCTAGGTCGAGGCTCTCCGTGGCGCCCGGCCGTCAGCGTCCGTGGAGCCCCGGACCTTCAGGTCCGGGGCCCATCGGCTGTCGTGACGTTACTTTGCTGCCGGTGCGTCGTCGGCCTGCAGGTCACCGATCGCGTACTGCATGCCGGCGAGGATGTGCTCGAGCATCGGGCGCTGCTTGTAGATCGACTCGTGGTGACCGAGCAGCTCTACGAACACGCGGCCGTTGCCCTCCTTCTGGATGTAGCTGAGCACGTAGTCGCCGTCGGTGCGCTTGTTCTCGGGCGCTTCCTGTGCCTTCACTTCCGCCGGCATCTTTGCGTAGTCGATGCTCGTCAGCACGTGGGCCTTGCTGCGGTTCCACGAGCCCATCGGGTAGGTGTAGACCTCGTCGACGATCGACAGGGTGTCCGCGCCGGCGGCCGTGCGGGGGCCGCCGCCGCGACCGGCGCGCGTGAACGACGCATTGATCGGGCTGTTCACGTCCTCGACCTTCATCACGATCTGCGTCGGGTACAGCCAGTGCCACTTGAAGTAGCCGTTGATCATCTGGTTGAACTCGGGCCAGAGGGGATCGCCCCCGTTCCCGAGGCTGTGATACGAGTCGGTCCCGGCGTGGATCGCGACGATGCCTTTGCCGCCGCGGACGAAATCCATGAGCGCCTTGTGGCGCGCGGCGGTGCCAGGCGCGTCGTTCGGGTCATCGAGGAACGTGCCGGTGGTGCTGTCGAGCACAATGGCGTCGTAGCCCTGGAGGTTCAGGGCATTGATGTCCGCCAGGCTGTAGGTGATGACCGTGTTCCACGCACCCGTCTTGTTGCCCAGCGCTTCGATCGTCCGCGCGGCCAGCGGAATCGACGAGTGGACGAAACCGGCCGCCTTGCCGAACACGAGCACGCGGCGGGGCTGCTTGGGTTCGGCGGGCGCCTTGTCCGGCAGCGCCACCAGCATGCCCATCACGTCTTCGACACGCGGGACCTGATTCTGGGGACCACCGCGGCCACCGCCCGGGCCACCCGCACGAGCCGGCGCGGCACCGCCGCCTGGTCCGCCGGCAGGCGCCTGCGGCGCCGCGGGCTGCTGCGCGTGCATGATCGTCAATGTCGTTGCGGACAACGCGAGCGCGCAGATGCCTGCGACGATCGGTGTCTTCGAGCCTCTCACTGTCATACCGCCTCCTCCATGGCGTGGGCACACGCCTGGCACGTCAATAGAACCTGAATTTCAAGATGAAGTTGATAGGACACACGATATCACCGCGTTGCTGGTTCTCGTGCAGCGGCTCGGACAGCCATCGGTGGAGCGCAGTGTCCCCGACGTCCTATCGCGTCAAGTACATCGCCCCGTCCGCGATGTGCAACGCCACGCCAGCGTTCTTCGCCGCTTCCTGGAGTGCGGCCGCCAGCATGACAACCGGGTCGGGACCGAACTGCAGGCGGCGCATGAGGCCGTCGCCCTTGTTGTCGCCCGCCGTGAGCGTAATCTTCAGCCCACGGCGTTTGCACTTGACGATGGTGCCGTCCTCGAGGGTCGTGTTCATCGGCTTGATGTACGCATCGACGTAGTGCACCCCGATGCCGGACTTGTCCTCCGACATCGCGGGAAGCTTGTCGGTGGCGGCCGGATTGATGTCGCAGACCTTGTGCGTCACAGGTGTCCTCGTGTGGTCAGGTACTGGTCGATCGCGCGTCGGAACGCACGAATGTGGTCGGGGCTGCTGCCGCAGCAGGCCCCGATGATGCTCGCGCCGATGTCGAGCAACGGCGCCACGCCCTGGACCATCTGCTCGGGCGTTTCGTCGTAGACCACCTTCATGTTGATCAGCTTCGGCTGCCCGGCATTGGGCTGCGCCATCACCGGCAGATCCGTGGCGCGTTTGTACCGCTCCACGGCCTGGCGCGCCCGTTCCATGTCCATGTTCGTGCCGCAGTTCAAGGCCACGATGTCCGCGCCGTGTTCCTGCATGAACTCCGCCGCGCGCTCGGGGTCGATGCCCATCATCGTCCGGAAGGTCGATCCGTCGAGCGTCACGTCGTAGGCCATCGAGCCGATGACGCACGGCGCGCCGGCCTCCTTCGCGGCCTGGATGCCGAGTAACAGTTCCTCGAGCGACGTCTGCGTCTCGATGATGATCGCATCCGCGCCGGCGTCGACGAGCGCCTTCGCCTGTTCGGCAAACGCCTCGCGGACCTGCGCCTCCGTGAAGTCGCCGTACGGTTCCATGAGGCCGCCGAACGGCCCCATGTCGCCCAGCACGTAGCCGTCTCGACCGCCGAACGCCTCGCGCGCGATCGCCACGGCCGCCGCATTCACGTCGGACACGCGGCCGGCTTCGCCATGCCGGTTCAGCATGATGCGGCTGCCGCCGAACGTGTTCGTGATGATGCAGTCCGAGCCCGCTTCGGCGTACCGGCGCTGAATATCGAGCACCCGGTCCGGGTGGGTCAGGTTCCACGCCTCGCCACAGTTGCCCTGTTCGAGACCCGCGAGCATCAGCTGCGTGCCCATCGCTCCGTCGCCGAGCAATGGGCGTTCCTTGATGGCGTCGAGCAAGGGTTTCTTCACGTCGTTGTCCTTGGTTCTTCTTCCCGCTGCGCCAGCGCAAAGTGAATCGTTTCCAGCACGAGCCCCCATTTGTAGGTGCGACTGGCGGGCTCGCAGTAGCACCCGGCCGATGACGGTACACGGACCCACGTCAAGACATCGTTCAGCGGACGTCCGGCCAGGGGACGTTCGTCGTGGATCGCGTGCATGAGCGCCGTGGACGCCGTGAGATAGCGGCACATGTGGACATGTCCGCGATCGCCGGGCGCGGGCTCGCATCGCGCTTCGAGAATCGGGTACCCGTCCTCGCGCGGGCCCAGGGTGACGTGATAGTGGAACTCCAGCGGCCGTCCCATGTTCGTACAGGTCGTGCCGTCGAAGCGGAAGAGCGCCGACAGCGAACCGTCCGTGTGCGGGGTCAACGTCAGGCGCTCGTCGCTCCAGCGCCGTAGGGCCTTGCCGTTCACTGAATAGGCGGCCCCGAGGTCGAGGGGCGCGGGGGCCGATTCACCGGCGGCCTCCGCGCGACCGGCCACGATGGACAACTCCGGATCCGCGGCGTTCGGCACGCGGCGATAGGGCGCGCGCCGGAATTGGCAGCCCTGAAAGGCACAGTTTTCGCAGGGCACGAGGTCGGTCAAGCGGCGCACCCGATCGGTCATGCGCGTGACGCCAAAGACGGCGAGCAAAGCCTTCTTCGGGCGGAGCATGCCGCTCTCCATCGCTTCAACCGGCAGCGCACCGTCCGCGCGTCCGTCGTTGATGGTGGCGAGCAGTCGTGCCTGCTCCTCGATGGTCCAGTCCGGATAGCCCGGGCTGTCGTGGGGCATGACCGCCAGACCTGCGGTGTCGGCCCACGCGCACAGCCGCGAACCCGCCATCGTCACGAGGTATTCGACGACGGCCGATCCATAGACTTCCAGAAAGAAGTACTCGTCGGGACACCCGGCGCGCCAGCGACGCTGCGCCTCGTCTTCGAGCTCGGAGCCGGCGCCCACGGCGACGAATATGGCGTCATGGGCGTCGGCATCACGGTGAGCCTTGAGCAGACGGGCGCTGCTGAACGGCACCCCGCCAAGCGCAATCGACTCGGCATCACCCCGCATCTCGCCCGCCTGTCGCGCGTAGATCCAGGGCCGGCCGTGTTCGGCGTACCAGCCACGTGCCCAGGTCGCCAATTCGAGCGCGCGATCCTCGAGAACCCAGCCCCGCGGGTAGCCGAGGAGCCGTACATACTCCGCCAGCTGTACGTCGATCGGCGGCTGCGTGTCCTCGATCTCGATCATCGGGACACCGACGCGCCAGACTCGACCGTCTTGAACTGGCAACCCTCGACGAAGAAGTCGAAGAAGTCCGGATGTGTCTCGAGCCGGCAGTGCTCGATCGTGCGCACGAGCGCCTCGAGCTCACGGCGCCTGGTCATCGAGAGCAGGGCGATCGACGCGCCCTCGATCGCCGCGTTGCCCACCTGTACGATCTTTTCATTGGGCAGATTGGGGATCAGGCCGATGCGCCGCGAGGCGTCCCGGCGCAGGTGCCGCCCGAATCCGCCCGCCAGGTAGAACGCATCGACGTCCTCGAATCGCAGCCCGTACTGATTGAACACCACCTGCAGCCCGGCCACGTTCGCGCCCTTGGCTTGCGCGAGCTCGTTGACGTCGCTCTCCGTGACGAACACGCGGCCGTCGGGCGTGAGATCGATGCGGGACGCGCCGTCCTCGAAGCGGCCCATGTCGTTCATCCGGCCCGATCGCAGGAGCTCGCTCATCAGGTCCACGAGACCCGATCCGCAGATCCCTTCCGCGGGACCGTCACCGATCACGCCGACCGTGAAGCTGCCGTCGTCATTCAGCCGCACGGTTTCGATGGCGCCGTCGAGCCCCGGCATCCCGCAGTTGATGGCGCCCCCTTCGAATGCCGGACCGGCCGGGCACGACGCCGCCAGAAT
>JBDTNQ010000054.1:0-28222 GCA_039933635.1 Acidobacteriota bacterium | reverse complement strand
GATGACGGCCGATGGACGGGTTACCAACGATGGCTCGTGGCGCTCGTGGCCATGACGATCGTCTTCGACGGCATTGACAACCAGCTTCTCGGCATCGTCATTCCGACCGTGATGAAGGAGTGGGGCGTGGCGCGCGGCGCGTTCGCGCCCGTGGTGGCGCTGGGCTACCTCGGCATGATGATAGGCGGCCTTGTGGCCGGGCTGGCCGGCGATCGCCTTGGCCGGCGGACGGCGCTGCTCGGCAGCATGGTGGTGTTCGGTGCGATGACGATCCTCGCGGCCATTGTCACGAGTCCGACCTCGCTTGGCATCCTCCGGCTGCTGGCCGGTATCGGTCTTGGCGGCGCCATGCCGAATGCGGCGGCACTCGCGGCCGAGTACGTGCCGTTACGGGAGCGTCCGATCGCCGTGACCGTGACGATCGTCTGTGTGCCGCTCGGCGGCACTCTCGCGGGCCTGCTGGGTATTCGTCTTCTGCCCGTGCTCGGCTGGCGCATGTTATTCGTCTACGGGGGCCTGGTGCCGCTGATCGCGGCCTTTCTCCTGCGAGGCGTTCTCCCGGAGTCACCGCGGTTTCTCGCGAGACACCAGGCACGATGGGGTGAGCTGCGGGCGCTGATGCCGCGATTTGGCCATGCGGTCTCCGCGACGGCGACGTTCGCGGGCGGCGCCGCGTCCGGCATCGTACACGCGTCCATCTCGGCGCTGTTCGCACGCGACTGGCGGCGCGACACGGTCGCGCTCTGGGCCGCCTTCTTCTTCTGTTTGTTCTCGGTCTATCTCGGCTTCAGTTGGCTGACCTCGCTGCTCACTGGCGCCGGGTTCGATCCGGCGACCGCGAACACCGGCATCACCGCCTTCAACCTTGGCGGCGTCGCTGGCGCGTTGGTTGGCGGGTTCGCTATCCCGCGCATCGGATCGCGGATCGCGATGCTGACGATGGCGGGCATTGCGATCGTGGGAGCGGGCGTCCTGAGTAGCATGACGATCGCGCCGTCAGCTGGTGTTGCGTCCGTTGTGGCGATGCTCGCCCTGACCGGCGGCATGATCAACGGCGTTCAGACCACGATGTACGCGCTCGCGGCGCATGTCTATCCCAGTACCGTGCGCGCAACCGGTGTCGGCACCGCCGTGGCCGTGGGTCGGTTTGGCGCGATCCTGACGGGGTACATCGGTCCCTGGGCCATCGAGCTCCGCGGCACGACGTCGTTCTTTGCCGTCATCGCGGCCACGATGACGGTGACGTTCGTCGCACTGGCGTTCGTCCGGCGCCATGTGGCCGCCCGGGCAGCATAGGCGCGTACCCCGGACCGTCCTATCCCCAGACGTCCTTCGCCGTGTTCGCCACCAGCTCGAGCTTCCGTCGCTGCTCGTCTTCGGTCAGACGATTGCCTTCATCCGTCGACGCGAATCCGCATTGCGAGCTAAGGGCCAGACGTTCGAGCGGCACGATCTTCGAGGCCTCGGCAATGCGGGCCTTGAGTTCCACGGGCGACTCCATGGTCGGCTTCTTCGAGCTGACCAGACCCAGGACGACGATGCGGTCGTCGGGGACGTGGCGCAGCGGTTCGAACGAGCCCGAGCGCTCGTCGTCGTACTCCAGCAGGAAGCGCTGGAAGTTCGAGCGGCCGAAGATCTGCTGCGCGATGCGGTCGTAGCCGCCGCTCGCGTAGAACATGCTCTTGTGATTGCCGCGGCAGATGTGAATGCCGAACGTCACGCCTGAGGGGTGTCCCGCGATGATCGCGTTGTCGAGCTCCACGCAGGCATCGAGCATCTTGTCGGGGTCGGCGCCGCGTTGCCGATAACCTTCGCGCAGCTTCTCGTCGAGCAGGGCGGCGTACTGGGGCGCGTCAATTTGGATGTACTCGCATCCGAGCCGAATCAACTCGGCGATCTCGGCGCGCGTAAAATCCACCAGGTCCGCCAGGTAGGCGTCGCGCGTCGCGTAGGCGGCCTTCGATTGGTCCGGGTCGTAGTAGGCCGCGGCCTGCTGCGCGCTGACGAGCGTGACCTTCACCGGTCGCGTGGTACGGCCCCGAAGATAGGTGAATTCCTCGACGCTCATCTGCCGTTTCCATTTCAGCTTGCCGACCACGACTGGACGCTGCAGTGGCGCCTCGTGGCCGGCCTCATCGCGGAACGTGATCGACCAGCCGGAGTGCTTGTTGAAGCCCTCGAGCGCGTCGACGAGGTGGCCGAAGAACGCGTAGCGCCTGAACTCGCCGTCGGTCAGGACATCGAGTCCCGCGTGCTGTTGCAGCGCCACGGCCTCATCAACGGCCCGGTCCTCGATGCTCTTGAAGGCGGCGGGGGTGATGGTCTGCTGTGCGAGTCGCGTGCGCGCCTCGAGCAGGGAAGCCGGGCGCAGAAGGCTGCCGACGACGTCGCTGTGCATGTGGTTCATGTGGGTCTCCGTGAGGGGTCGCACAGCATAGCATGCAATTTAGTGCGATTATCGACCCCTGGGCGCTCGTCCGGCGGGGCGAGCCGTTTCGGATCGATCCAACGCCCGGCGGCAGTGAGACCGTGCCTGGTCTACTGATGCCGCAGGGGGCGATTATCGCCCCGCACGGCCGATAATCGTTGACATGATCGTGAGCGGCGGGTAGGCTGCCGGACGATTCTCATGAGCGAGTTTCTCTCCCTGTCCGACGCCGTGTCTCGCCTGGTCAAGCCGGGCGCGACCGTCGCGCTGGAAGGGTTCACGCATCTCATCCCCTTCGCCGCGGGCCACGAGATCATCCGGCAGAATCTCACGGACCTGACCCTCGTCCGGATGACACCCGATCTCATCTACGACCAGCTGATCGGATGCGGGTGCGCGCGCAAACTCATCTTCTCGTGGGGGGGCAACCCAGGCGTCGGATCGCTCCATCGTCTCCGCGACGCCGTGGAACGGTCGTGGCCACGCCCGTTGGAGCTTGAGGAGCACAGTCACTCCGCCATGGCGCACGCGTATGCGGCGGGTGCGGCCGGCATGCCGAGCGCCTTCTTCCTCGGTTATCGCGGCTCGGATCTCACGTCGGTCAATCCGAATATCCGATTCGTGGCCTGCCCGTTCACGGGCGAGTCGCTCGCCGCAGTGCCGGCGCTGCGGCCTGATGTGACGATCATTCACGCGCAGAAGGCGGATCGAGCCGGCAACGTGCTCGTCGAAGGCATCATCGGCGTGCAGAAGGAAGCGGTGCTGGCGGCGAAGACCTCGATCGTGACCGTCGAGGAAGTGGTCCAGACCGTTGCCGTGTCGGGCGGCCAGAACGCCGTCGTCCTGCCGTCGTGGACGGTGGATGCCATTGCCGTCGTGCCGGGCGGAGCGAAGCCGTCCTACGCCCACGGCTACTACGCGCGGGACAACGCGTTCTACGTCGGCTGGGATGCCATCGCCCGCGACCGGGCCAGCTTCACGGCGTGGATTGACGAGCACATCAGGATGGCGGTGCCGTCATGACCTACTCGTCATCCGAGATGATGACCGTGGCCGCCGCACGGGCGTTGAGCAACAGTGACGTCTGCTTTGTCGGAATCGGCTTGCCGTCGGCCGCCTGCAATCTCGCGCGTCTGACGCACGCGCCCGGTCTCACGCTCGTGTACGAGTCCGGCACGCTGGAGACGAAGCCGACGGTATTGCCGCTCTCGATTGGCGACGGCGAGCTCTACGAAACGGCGTTGACGACGGTGTCGGTCCCGGAGATGTTTCAGTACTGGCTGCAGGGCGGGCGCATCACCGTGGGGTTCCTCGGCGGCGCGCAGGTGGATCGATTCGGGAACTTGAACAGCACCGTGATCGGCCCGTACGCGACGCCCAAAGTCCGGCTCCCGGGCAGCGGCGGTGCCACCGAGATTGCGACCGGTTGCCAGCGGATCTACATTGTGATGCGTCACAACCCGCGAGCGTTCGTGCAGACGCTCGACTTTCTCACCTCGCTCGGTCACGGCCGCACCGGCCGCGAGCGGCGAGCGCTCGGCGTCCGCACCGAGGGACCCGCGCTTCTGGTGTCGGATCTCTGCACGATGCGGCCGCACCCGGACACGAAGGAGTTCGAGGTGGTGAGCCTTCACGCGGGCGTGACCGCCGATCAGGTACGCACGCAGACCGGCTGGCCGATCGCATTCGCCGCGGCTGTCGACGAGACGCCGGCGCCCACGTCGACCGAATTGGAAGTCCTGCGCGATCTGAATGCGCGCACCGCCGCCGCGCACGGCGCGGTTGTCGGAGAATAGTCGCCATCGACGCGAGGCCGCCATGTCGAATGATGTCAGCCGCGACAAGAGTCAACCCGCCCTGCTGCACCCGGCGTACAAGTCGACCGTCCTGCGGGCGCCGCAGCGACCTCTGATTCAACTGCCGGCCGGTTACGGCGATCTCTCCCAGCCCGTCTACGGACATCTTCCGATCATCGAAGCCGACCGAGACTTGACGCGGCACGGCGCCACCGGCGAGCCCCTTGGTGAACGGATGACCGTGTCGGGCCGTGTACTCGACGAGGATGGACGTCCCCTGGCGAACACCCTGATTGAGATCTGGCAGGCCAACGCGGCCGGTCGATACATTCACGTCCGTGACCAGCATCCCGCGCCGCTCGATCCCAACTTCATCGGCACAGGACGATGCGAGACCGATGCGGACGGGCGCTACTCGTTCACCACCGTCAAGCCCGGCGCCTACCCCTGGCGCAATCACGCGAACGCCTGGCGGCCGGCGCACATCCACTTCTCGATCTTCGGCTCCAACTTCCTCACGCGACTCGTGACGCAGATGTACTTTCCGGGCGATCCGTTGATGCCGTACGATCCGATTCTGCAGGGAATCCCTGACGCCCGGGCGCGTGAGCGGCTCGTCGCCGCGTTCGAGCTTGACCTCACTCAGCCTGAGTGGTCCCTCGGTTACCAGTTCGATATCGTCGTGCGCGGGCCGAACTCCACGCCGTTCGAAGAGCGGGCCTGACCATGGCGCGTGATCTGATCGCTACGCCGTCGCAGACCGTTGGGCCGTTCTTTCACTTCAGTCTGACGTCGACGGCCGCGCTGGGTGAAATGGCTCGGCCGGAAACGCCGGGCGAGCGCATCCGTCTTCGCATCCGCGTAACCGACGGCGCCGGGGATCCGGTGCCCGATGCGATCGTCGAGCTGTGGCAAGCCGATGCCCAGGGCCGCTTTCCCCAGCCCGCGGAAGTGGTGCCCGCTGCCCCCGCCCACACGTACCCCACGTGGGGCCGATTGCCGACCGGGGATGATGGCTGGTGCGAGTTCGGGACGATTGTTCCCGGGCCAATGCCCGGGCCCGACACGCAGGCGCCCCACATCAATGTCTGCCTCTTCATGCGCGGACTCCTGCGGCACGTCTACACCCGGATCTACTTCGCCGGCGATGGGCGGCTCGAAGGCGATCCCCTTCTGCAACTGGTAGCCGCCGATCGGCGATCGACGCTGCTGGCGCAGCGCAGCAGCCCAGGCGTCTGGCAGTTCGAGATTCGCATGCAGGGACCGGGCGAGACGGTGTTCCTGAATATCTAACGGGATCACTGAATCCTGGACCTGAGGGTCCAGGGCTCCGCAGCGAAGTGGCCGTCCAGGACCCTCCAGAGCGAAGGTCTGTCCAGATCATTGATACTTGTCCCTGCCCATGTTCCGGTTGATTGACTGCCTCGCGACCACCGGGGATGTCTCCGCGGCGTTCTCCGATCGAGCGTTGCTGCGTGCGATGCTGGATTTCGAGGTCGCGCTCGCGCGAGTGCAGGCCCGCCTGGGTGTGATTCCCTCGGCGGCCGCGGATGTGATCGCCAGCGCCATGTCTCCGGACGACTTCGACGTCGTTGCGCTGGCCTCCGAAGCGCGGGAATCGGCCACGCTGTCCATTCCGTTCGTGAAGGCCCTGACGGCTCGCGTGCGCGCGATCCACTCGCCGAGCGCGACGTGCGTGCACTGGGGCGCGACGAGCCAGGACCTCTTCGATACGGCGCTCGTGCTCTGCCTTCAGCGGGCACGCCCCACGTTACAGATTCACCATGGCCGGCTGCTTCGCGCCCTGCTGGTGCTGTCGGATCGCCACGCCGAGAGCGTGATGCTCGGCCGCACGTTGCTCCAGGCCGCGCCGCCGATCACCTTTGGACTGAAGGTCGCGGGTTGGGCCAGCAGCGTCCATCACACCGGCGTGGCGCTGCACCGTGCCTTCGATCAGGCGCTCGTGCTGCAGTTCGGGGGTGCCACGGGGACGCTGGCGGCCCTCGGCGCGGACGCGGAGGCCACCGAACGCGCCCTGGCGACGGAACTGGGATTGGCCTCGGCCCTTGGCCCCTGGCACACGCGCCGCGATCGCCTGACCGCACTTGTCAGTCAGCTCGGGCTCTACACCGTCTCGCTCGGGAAGATGGCCCACGATGTCGCGCTGTTGATGCAAACAGAGGTCGGCGAGGTGAGCGAACGCGGCGGCGGATCCTCGACGATGCCGCACAAGCGCAATCCGTCGTCCTCAGCCATCGTTCTGGCTGCGGTTGCGCGCCTTCCCGGACTGGTGTCGTCGTTCATGACCGGCGCCGTGCAGGCGCATGAGCGCGGTGTCGGTGGCTGGCACGCCGAGGCCCCGACGATTGCCGCGGCCGTGGAGGCGACTGGCTCGGCCCTGGCGGCGGCTGTGGACGCGGTTGAGGGCCTCACGGTCGATCCCGAGCGCATGCGTGCGAACATCGCTGCGACGAAGGGCGTCGTGTTCGCCGAGCGACTGATGTTCCTGCTGGCGCCGAAGAGTGGTCGCGAATCTGCGACCGCGCTCGTCACAGAGGCCATCGCCACCTGCCAGGCGGGCGAGCGCACATTGAGTCAGGTGGCGGCAGCCATGCCCGAAATCGCGGCGCAGATCAGCACCGCCGATCTCGAGTTGCTCGAGGATCCGCGCACGTATCTTGGACTTGCCGAGCCGTTCAGGCGCCGCCTGCTCGGCCCGATCGTCGATCTGCTGTCCTAGTCCAGGGAGCCCGGCGTTGAAGTGCAACACCCGGAGGTAGGGAGCCCCTATGCCCGTCGTTCAGATCTCATCCGGCGCCTGCTACTACCGCCTCGAAGGCGACGACGACAAGCCGGTGCTGGTGTTGTCGCATTCCCTCGGCATGGACCACGGCATGTGGGCGGCGCAGGTCGCCGCCCTCGCGCCGCATTTTCGGATCCTGCGTTACGACACCCGCGGCCACGGCGCGTCGGCATCGCCCGCGGGTGACTACACCATCGAGCAACTCGCAGGTGACGTGCTCGACCTCACCCGTGCGCTGGGTATCGATCGGTTCGCGTTCTGCGGGCTTTCACTGGGCGGGATGATTGGCCAGTGGCTCGGTCGTCATCATCCGGACCGCGTCAGCCGGCTGATCCTCGCAAATACTTCACCGCGCGTCGCCGACCCCGGTGCGATGGAGGAACGGCGCGAGGCGGTCCTCGCGCATGGCATGCAGGCCGTGGTGCAGCGGGCGATGAGCCGATTCTTCTCGCTGCATCGCCCGACCGTGAGTCCGGACGTCGTAGCGACTGCGAGGCGGACGGTACTTGCGACCGATCCGCTGGGATACGCGGGCTGCTGCGCGGCCATTCGGGACATGGATCAGCGCGGGGATCTTCCGGCGATCAGTGTGCCAACCCTGGTCATCAGCGGTGATGTCGACGCGTCGATGCCGTGGGCGGAACACGGGGCGGTGCTCGCCTCCTCCATCCCCGGGGCTCACATCGTCCGACTCACCGCCGCGCACCTGTCGAACCTCGAGCAGCCGCAGTCGTTCACGGCGGCACTCGCCGGGTTTCTCTTGAGCGCGCCGGTTGACAGGCTGTCTTCAGGACTGGCTGTCCGGCGCGCCGTGCTCGGGGCCTCCCATGTCGATAGCGCCATCGCGAGCACCACGGACCAGACACGCGACTTTCAGGATCTGATCACGCGGTACGCCTGGGGCACGATCTGGACCCGGCCCGGCCTGGACATCCGCACGCGTCGTCTTCTGGTGCTGGCGATCACGGCGGCGCTTGGCCGGTGGGAGGAGTTCCGGTTGCACGTGCGCTCGGGATTCGCGCACGAGCTCGAATGGTGCGATCTCGAGGAAACCTTGCTGCAAGCGGCAATCTATGCCGGCGTGCCCGTGGCCAATACTGGTTTTCACGCCGCGCTCGAAGAACAGGCGCGGGTTACCCCTCGTTGAGTGCGTTCGACAACGCCGCGTCGACGTTCGCGAACTGAAAACGGAATCCTTCAGCCAGCGCGCGGGCAGGGACGGCTCGCTGGCCATTCAGCAACAGCACATCAGCCATTTTCGACCCCAGCAGTGTCCGCAGCGCCAGGGGCGGCACCCGCAGCCAGTTTGGCCGGCCCAGCGCCCGGCCGAGCTCGCGGGAGAATTCCTCGTTGGTCACTGGATGTGGCGCGGCGGCGTTGAACGCGCCAGCGATCGCCGTGTTGCCGATTACCCACGCGACGATGGCCACCCAATCGTGCAGGTGAATCCACGGCACATACTGGCGGCCTGATCCAATCGGACCGCCGGCGAACAGTTTGAACGGCCTCGCCATCGCCGGAAGCACGCCGCCGTGCTTCGCAAGCACGAGCCCACTTCGCATCGTGACGAAGCGGCATCCCAACGCGGCTGCCGGCCGTGCCGACGCTTCCCATTCCACGCACAGGCGTCCGAGGAAGTCATTTCCAGGCGGGCGCGATTCGTCGATTTCCCGGTCGTCGAGGCTCGCACCGTAGTAGCCGATGCCGGATCCCTGCACGAACACGCTCGGCCGCTCACGGCAGCCTTCGACGGCCGCGATCAAACTCCTGGTGGGACGGACGCGGCTTGTTGCCAGCACCGCCCGGCGCGACGCGGTCCAGCGGCGATCCGCAATGCCCGCGCCGGAGAGATTGACGATGGCATCGGCGCCCTCGATCGCACGAGCCCAGACATCGGCCGTGCCGTCGGGATTCCAGAGCACGGTGTCGACACCGGGCTGCGGCGTGCCCGATTCACCGCGGGTGAGCACGGTGACGCGATGCCCGCCAGCGACGAGTTGTCGCGTGAGCGCCTGCCCGAGAAACCCAGACCCGCCGGCAATGACGACGCGCATGGTCAGGGGCGAATCTCGATCGCTCCGGTGTAGATGGCCATGCCGACGACGGCATCGATGCCCATGCCGTCGAGCGCGTCGATTTCCTCGCGGCTGCGGATGCCGCCTGCGGCAATCAGGCGCCGCTTGGTCGCCGCCTGAACGGTCTTGACGGCATCGAGGTTGAGACCGGTCATCATGCCTTCGGTGTCGACGTGGGTGTAGAGAAACCCACCGACGAACGGTTCGAGGACCTTCGCGGCATCGGCGGCTGTGATCGGCAGCGCCGTCTTCCACCCGTGAATGACGACCTTGCCTCCCTTGCTGTCGATCGCGCCGATCAGGAAGTCCGGATCGACGGCTTCGGCAAACGCCTCGGCGCGAGCCTTGTTCACGCCGCGGTCGTTGAACAGCGCCGAGCCGAGGATGACCCGACGAGCGCCGGCTTCGCGCAGTTCCTGCGCGCGATCGATCGAGCGCACGCCGCCGCCAATCTGACACGGCAGCCGCCCGGCGATGTATCGCACCAGTTCGTCGTTGGCGGGCCGGCCCATGGCCGCATCCAGATCGATGAGCTGCACGATCTGAAATGCGGAGAACTTGGCGATCCAGCCGTCCACGTCTCCGCTTTCGAGTGCGAGCCGCTCGCCTTGCTGTAGTTGGACGACCTTGCCGCCCATGAGATCGATCGAAGGAATCAGCACGGTTACCAGTCCAGACGCATCGGCACGGCGTGATCCGCCAGAAACAGCTTCAGGTCGCGCACGGCGTGTTCGGAAAAATGAAAGATGGAGGCGGCCAGCGCGGCGTCCGCGCAACCCGCCGAGAAGACATCGACGAAGTGTTCCGGCGTGCCCGCACCGCCGGATGCGATGACGGGAATCGGCACCGCGGTGCTGACGGCGGCGGTGAGTTCGCAGTCGAACCCGGAGCGGGTGCCGTCGCGGTCGATGGATGTCAGGAGGATTTCACCCGCGCCGCGATCGGCGGCTTCTCTGGCCCAGCCCACGGCATCGGGCACGACGCGCGTCGTGCCACTGCGCGCGAACACTTCGAAGCCACCGGCGCCACGCTTGGCGTCGATGGCCACGATCACCGCCTGGCTGCCGTAGATACGCGCGAGCGCGGTGATCAGTGATGGATCGGCCAGGGCCGCGCTGTTGATGCTGACCTTGTCGGCGCCTGCGTCAATGACCGCCCGGGCGTCGTCCATTGATCGAATGCCCCCACCGACGGCGAGCGGGATGAAGATCCGCTGGGAGACTTGGCGGATCGTGTCGAGCAGCGCGCGACGGCCTTCGAGCGTCGCGGTCACATCGAGCACCGTCAGCTCATCGATGCCTTCCTCGTTGTAGCGCGCCGAGAGGGCCGCCGGATCGCCGGCATTGCGCAGGCCTTCGAAGTTGATGCCCTTGACGACAGAGCCGTCACGCACGTCGAGGCAGGCGATGAGCCGTTTGGTCAGCACGTCAGCGCATCTCCCGCGCGGCGCGCATGAAATTCGTGAGCATCTTCAGGCCGGTCTTGCCGGATTTCTCCGGGTGAAACTGCGCCCCGAACACACGTCCCCGCTCGACCGCTGACGAGAAGGGCACGGCGTGCGTCGTGATGGCGGCCGTGTCGTCGACACAGGGTGCGGCGTAGGAGTGCGTGAAATAGGCCGAGACGCCGGAGTCGAGCCCCTCGAGCAGGCGCGATGGCCGGGACGTCGTCTCGAGCGTGTTCCAACCGACGTGAGGCACCTTGACGTTGCCTTCGAGGCGGAAGCACTGGCCCGGGATGAGCCCGAGTCCGGGCGCACCTGGCGCTTCGGCGCTGCCTTCGAACAACCACTGCAGCCCGAGGCAGATGCCCAGCGTGGGCATGCCCTGGCTGATGGCGGTCATGACCGCGGTCCGCCACTCTGGACCGAGGGACGTCGTCGCGGAGAAGTGGCCGACGCCAGGAATCACCAGCGCGTCGGCGCCCTCGATGCCGTCCACGGTGCTGATGACGCGGACGTCGGCGCCGACGAAATGCAGCGCCTTCAGCACGGACGTCAGGTTGCCCGCGCCGTAGTCGACCATCGCCAGCGTCACAACAGTCCCTTCGTGGACGGCAACATGCGGGCCAGCCGACGGTCCTTGGCGCAGGCCACGCGGAGGGCCCGCGCGAAGGCTTTAAACACCGCTTCGATCTGGTGGTGACTCGAGCGGCCGTAGAGCACCTTCACGTGCACATTGGCCCGCGCGGCGGTGGCGAAACCCTCGAAGAAGTCCTGCACGAGTTCCACCGGCAGATCGCCCACGCGCTGGGCGCGCACGCCCTTGAGGTTGACGACGGGAAACGGGCGTCCGGAGAGATCGACGGCGGCGACCGCCAGCGTTTCGTCCATCGGCATCAGGAAATAGCCCGCGCGGTTGATGCCGCGCTTGTTGCCAAGCGCCTGCAGCACGGCTTCGCCGAGGGCGATCCCGACGTCCTCAACCGTGTGATGGGCATCGACGTCCAGATCGCCTGTGGCTTTCAGCGTCAGGTCGAAGCCGCCGTGCCGGGCGAACAGTTCGAGCATGTGGTCGAAGAACCGAATGCCTGTCGCCACCTCGTACCGGCCGCGGCCGTCGAGGTTCAGCGTGAGCGCAATCTGGGTTTCGGTGGTCCGTCGATCAATTCGCGCGCGCCGCAAGGCAGTCCTCCAGAGCCGCAATGGTGCTTGCGGTGTGATTCACCACGCCCGCGGTCAACCGCAGACACCCGGCACACCCGGGCGCCGTCGACTTGTCACGCACCAGGAAACCGCGGGCGCGCATCATGTCCACGAGGGCAGACGTGTGTTCGCCGAACCGGACGAGCACGAAATTCGCGTCACTGGGCCAGTATGTCAGGTCGTGCCGCCGGCAGAAGTCGTACACCATGGTCTTCGACGCGGTCGTCTGCTCGACGTACCACTGGAGATAGCCTTCATCGTCGAGTGCCGCGTCCAGGGCCCGCACACCGCAGATGTTGACGTTGAACGGCGGCAGCATGTGACCGACCCGTTCCACGGTATCCGGGTGCGCGACCAGCGCGCCGACGCGCAGGCCCGCCAGGCCATGGCCCTTCGCGAACGTGCGACCAATGACCAGATTGCGGTGACGGTCGAGCGCGGATCCCACGAGCGACCGACGTCGAAAGTCCGCGTAGGCCTCGTCGACGAACACGAGGGCCTGTGGCACGGCGGCCGCGATCGTTTCTGCCAGACCGTCGGGTAGCGACAACCCCGTCGGATTGTTCGGATCGACCAGATAGATCACGCGGGTCGACGGCGTCATCGCCTCGAGCACCGCGGTCAGCGGAAACCGGAACTCTGGCTCCGGCAAGACACGGACGAGCTCCGCGCGCACGATGGACGTGAACGCCTCGAACATCTCGAAGGACGGCTCTGGCAGGATGAACTGCGGCCGGCGTGCGGCGTGACCCGCATCGGCGTGGACCGCGCCGTACTGCGTGACGGCGTACAGGCCTTCGTCGAGCCCGTTGGTCAGCCGGACCCAGTCCGGCTCTACGCCGAGCCATCGCGCCGTCTTGGCGGTGATGGCGTCGTAGTCCGGGTAGGTCGCGAGATCTTCGCGCGTGATGGACTGCAGTGCATCGAGCACTGCGATTGAACACCCGGCGGTGTTCTCGTTGTAGTGCAGCCGAAGCGCGCCGTTGTCGCTGCGCGACGCCGCGCCGGTCATAGCCGCTCCTTCACCGACGCGGCGTGCGCGGTCAGGCCTTCCGCCTCGGCCAGGGCGACGACCGATGGGCCGATGCGCCTCACGGCCTGTCGTGACAGCGTCTGGACTGAGAACACGCGGACGAAGTCCGCCGCGCCAAGGCCGCCCCTGAACCGGCCCGCTCCGCCGGTCGGCAGGACGTGGTTCGATCCGGTGCAGTAGTCGCCGGCCGCTTGCACGCTCCATGGCCCAACGAAGATTGTGCCTGCCGTGCGATACGCCGCGACGCTGTCCCCAGCGTCGATGACCAGGTGCTCCGGCGCGAGGCGATTGACCAGCGAGAGGGCGTCCTTGCGTCCGCGCGCCACGATGACGGCGCCGTTGGTGGTGATCGACTCGCGAGCGGGGCCTTCCGAGGGCATTCTCGCCTCCACGAGTCGCGCGACCTCGTCAGCGAGCTTCCGGCGCGTGGTCACGAGAATGGCCCGGGCCGCGGGATCGTGCTCCGCCTGCGCTATCAGATCGGCCGCGATCCAGTCGGGCCGGCCACGGTCGGAGCAGACCACGATCTCGCTGGGGCCGGCGTGAAGGTCAATCGCGCAGTCACGCGACACGAACGCCTTCGCGGCGGCGACCCACGCGTTGCCCGGTCCCACGATCTTGTCCACGCGATCGATCGACTGGGTGCCGTACGCGAGCGCGCCGATGGCCTGGGCACCGCCAATGGCGTACACCTCCGTCGCGCCGGCTTCGAGCGCGGCGGCGAGCACGACGGACGTGGGTCGTGGGCACATCACCGCGATTTCCGCCACACCTGCGACGCGTGCCGGCACGACGGTCATGAGCAGCGTGGAGGGAAGCGGGTAGCGCCCCCCTGGCACGTAGCATCCGACGCGCGCGAGCGCTTGCACGCGCTGTTCGATGCGATGGCCGGCTGCGACCGCGACCACGAACGGCCGGGGCACCTGTTTTGCCGCCACACGCTCGAGGTTTCTGGCGGCGAGCCGAAGCGCGCGACGCACGTCCGGGCTCGTCGCCGCCCACCCCCGCTTCAGCGCCGCGGACGTGATGGGCTCGATCGAGGGCGCGGCCGAGCCTTTGCGCGCGTCGAGCCGCCGGCTCCAGTACAGCACGGCGGCGTCACCACGGCGTCGCACGTCGTTCACGATACGCGCGGCCTGGCGCTCGACGGCCGGATTGCGCGCCTCGTCGCGCGTGATGAGACGATCGATCGCCTGCCGATTGGACGAAGACAGGATCCGCATCAGAGCACGATCTTGTTGAGCGGGTATTCGACGATGCCCTGTGCACCCGCGGCCTTCAAGCGGGGCATCAGCTCTCGAACCGTGCGTTCCTCGATGATGGTATTCACCGCGACCCACAGATCGTCGCTGAGCGGTGAGACCGTCGGACGCTGCAGCGCGGGCAGCAGACCCAGGATGGTGCCCAAGTTCGCGCGCTCGACGTTCAGCATGATGCCGACGCGTCCCTGCGCCTCGATCGCGGCCCGCAACAGCAGCGCCATGTTCTCGACCTTCGTTCGTTTCCAGTCGTCCTTCAGCACGGAAGGATTCACGATCAACTGCGTGTTCGATTCCAGCACGGTATCGATCACCCGGAGGCGATTCGCGCGGAGCGACGACCCGGTCTCGGTGACCTCGACGATCGCGTCCGCGAGCACCGGCGGCTTCACCTCGGTGGCGCCCCACGAGAACTCGACGTTCACGGACACGCCCATGCGCGCGAAGTACGCCTCGGTTGCCCGCACGAGCTCCGTCGCGATCGTCTTACCGGCCAGATCCTGCGGCGTCTTGAAGGGGGAGTCCTCGGGTACGGCCAGCACCCACTTCACGCGGCCGAAACTCTGCTTCGCGTACACCAGATCCGCGACAGACACGACCGCGTCGGCCGTTCCGGAGGCCGCGGCGTGTTCCGCGACCCAGTCCAGGCCGGTGAGACCGGCGTCGATCACGCCATCCGCCACGTAGCGCGCCATTTCCTGGGCGCGAATCAACAGGCACTCGATCTCCGGATCGTCAATCCCGGGGTAGTAGGAGCGCGAGCTGACGTAGATGTTGAACCCCGCCCGCGCGAAGAGCTGCACGGTCGCATCCTGGAGCGAACCTTTCGGCAGACCCAGCTTCAGTTTCATTGCGGCACCTTCGTCATCTCGACCCGCTTGAAGAAACAGGTACGTTCGCCGGTGTGGCACACGTTGCCGTCACCCTCGCGCGTGACCCGCACCAACACCGTGTCGTCGTCGCAGTCAGCCTTGATGTCCACGACGGCAAGGCGGTTGCCGGACGTTTCGCCCTTCATCCAGAGCTTCTGCCGCGTGCGGGAATAGAACGTGGCGTAGCCCGTCGAGCGGGTGAGCGTCAGGGCTTCGTCGTTCATGAAGCCGACCATCAGGACCTCGTTCGAAACAGCATCCTGAATGACCGCCGGAATGAGGCCGTCGAGTTTACTGAAATCCATGCCGGAGCATCCTTGCCCGGCCGCGTTGTGTTGGGGAAAAAGACACCCCACCAGAACCGGCGGGGCTGCTGAACGTGGTGCGAGGTTAACTGGTCGCTACGCGCAGATCCACCGGCCGGTCGAGAAACCGTGGTGATGGTGGACGTGGACGTGGCGCAACCCGAACATTGCAAAAAGCCTATCACACGGCCGCAGCCGGCCCAAGACCGGCCACCAGATCGGGCGTCAGCTCGTCCAGATCGTGAATCACCCGGTCGGCCAGGGTCAGGAGGTCGGCGGTCGTCGTCGTCGTGATGCCCACGGTCCGCATCCCGGCCGTGCGTGCCGCGGCCAGGCCCGGCGGCGAGTCCTCCACAGCGGCGCAGGCCAGCGGCAACACGCCGAGCCGCTGCGCCGCCGTCAGGTACGGCTCGGGCGCCGGCTTGCACGCCGTCACATCGTCGGCCGCGACAATTGCGGCGAAGAAGTGGCGGAGTTTGGCGGCCTCGAGGATGGTGACAATTTCGCCCTGGAGCGCGCCGGACGCGATGCCGAGCTTGAAGTGCTGCGCCATGCGCTCGACGCACGCGCGCGTCTTGGGGAACACGACGTCGCCCGCGGCGACGTAGTCACCGAAGACCTTACCCTTGGCGCTGACGAGGGTCTGCACATCGCGCGCGGTCAGGCCGAGCGTCTGATCATCGCCGAACGCCAGCACCAGCCCGCGATCGTCGTAGCCGAGGTACTGGTCGAAATAGGCGGCCTCATCGAGCGTCCATCCGCGCTCCGCAAACACCTGTTGAAACGCGCGCAGGTGCAGTCGTTCGGTATCGGCGAGCACGCCGTCGAAGTCGAAGATCACCGTGGTGATCGATGGAACGGGCATGGGCATCCCTACATTATGGCCGAGGCTCCTCATCAGGTCGCGCGTCGAGCTGCCGCCGCTCGGCACGGCCGATCAGCGTTGAGACGATCACGATGACAGCCGCCGGAACGAGCGCGCTCCACCAGCCGGAGATGCCGAGCTTCGGAAGGAAGCTGGGACCGGCCCACGCGACGAGCACGAGAATGGCCGTTGCCCAGCAGAGGCTGGAGATCGCGTTCCAGAAGGAAAAGCGCAGCGCCGGCACACCGGCGTAGGCGCAGGCTGCCGTCATCGCAATGCGCATGCCCGGCGCGAACCGGATGGCGAAGACCATGGGCACTTCATGTCGGCGGACCCGCCTCACGAGCGACTCGCGCCGTCGCGCCAGCGCCGGAATGCGGTCGAGCCATCGACGCAGGCGACCGCGGAGCAGATAGAAGTAGGCCTGATCGCCCAGCGACGCGCCCGTGGCGCCCGCCAGCATCACGCCAAACGGATCGAGGAGGCCGCGGCCCACGAGTATGGACGCGGCGACGAAGGTGATCTCACCTTCGACCAGCGCGGCGACCATGATCGCCAGGTAGAGTGCCGGCCCCTGTGTGTCGGGTAGCGTCATGACGCACGCGTGGCCGCCGGCGCCCGTTCGGTCTGGGCCAGGATGGCATCGCGCGTGACGTCGGCGACCCGGTCGATCTGTTCGTCGGTCAGGGACTCGTAGACGGGTATCTGGACCGTCGCCGTCGTGGTTCTGGCCCCCGGCGCGACCATACGGCTGGCGTCGAAGAGCGGCAGCTCGGAACAGATGTCCACGTGGAGCGTCTCGAGATCGACGCCTCGCCGCAGGCAACGATCGACAATCGCGTCGCGGTCGGGCACGTACGCGCAGTACTGGTAGAAGGCGTGCGTCCGGTCGGGAGGCACGGTCGGCACGCGCACGCCGGGCAGGTTGCCGATCCGTTCGCTCATGCGGCTCGCATGATGCTGCGTCGCGACCGTCCAGGCTTCGAGGTGTGCGAGCGCTTCGAGGCCGATCGCGGCCTGCACGTTGCTCATCCGCTCGCGATAGTCTGCCGGCAGCGGATCCAGCGGGCGGATGGCCTCCCAGAAATACATGTCGAGATCCCAGTTGAACCGAGTGCACACGTAGATGAGCGGATAGAGCGTCCACGTGAAGATCGGCGGCCGCGTGGCGATACGCTGCACGCGCCCGTGCCACAGCCGCTGCTTGATGTGCTCGAGCGTGGGTGGCGGCTCGGCGCCGGCGAGGTCCGCGATGCGCCTGGCCAGCTCCGGATCGCGCGACACCGCCATGCCGCCTCCGTAGGCGTTGAGCGGCTTGATCGTCTGGAAGCTGAAGAGCGCGGCATCGCCGAGTGTGCCGACTGGCTGGCCCTGATAGACGGCACCAAGGGCATGGGCGCAGTCTTCGATCACGCGGATCCGTTTGCGCGTCGCGACCGCGACAATTTCCCGCATGTCGCACGGCAGGCCCCAGAGATGCGTCGGCACCACCGCGACCGTTCGAGGTGTCAGCACCTGCTCCAGCGACTCGGCGGTCATGTTGAACGACACCGGGTCGACATCCGCGAATACGGGCTTGAGGCCCAGCACGCGCGCGATTTCAGGAATCACCCAGAACGTGAGTGCGGGCAGCACGATCTCGCTGCCGCGAGGAAAGTCCATCGCCTGGAGGATGTAGTAGAACGCCATGCGCCCGTACGAGGCCGAGGACGCGTGGAGGCCGCGACCGAGCTTGGCCGCAAACGCCTGCTCGAACTGCGCGACGTGCGGCCCCTCCACGAACTGTCCACGCTTTTTCAGGTCATCGATAATCTGCATCGTGTTCGGGATGACCCGCGGCCCGTACCGGGAGATGGCCGTCAGCATGACAAGGACCGTTCCATCGCCGCGAGTTCCCGCCGCGCATGCAGGCGCTGCACGCGGGTATCCAGTGACGACACCAGACGACGCATCGGCTGCGCACCGATTCGCAAATAGTTGGTCAAGAACGACGGGCGCATGTAGAACCGGGTGTAGGCCGCGCCGAGCAGAAATCGCAGCTGATCGTGCGTCAGGTTCGGATGCGTGAACGTTGGCGTGAAGCCGTCGAACTTTTCCCAGTCCGTCTCGGTGATCGTCGGGACCATCCGGTTGTACAGCGGTGTGCCTGGATAGGGTGTCAGGATCTTGAACTGCGCCACCGTGGACCCGAGTTGCACGGAGTAGTCGATGGTCGCGCTGATTGAGTCCCACGTGTCCTCGCCGAAGCCCAGCACGTAGAAGGCCGCCGTGACGATGCCGAGGCGGCGGCAGTGCGCGAGCAGGCTTCGCTGATGTGCTTCCGGAATCGGACGCCGGCCGACCTTCTTCAACGTCGCCGGCGCCAACGACTCCACCCCGAAGCTCATGGCGCGTAGGCCCGCGCGGTGCATCGTCGTCAGCAGACTGTCGTCGAGCCGGTCGAGCCGGGTCTCGCACTCGAACGTGTGCCGCAGTTGCCGGCTCAGGATGCCGTCGCACAGTGCCAGCACGCGATCGCGCTCCTGCGTGAACAACGGATCGCGAAACACCACGTGCACCGGACCCCGTGTGTCCTGCAGGTGCGAAAGCTCGTCGAGGATGTTGCGCACGGACCGTGCCCGATACGTGGAGAGAATCCGGTGCGGGCAGTACGTGCAGAACTCCGGACAGCTGCGGCTGGCGAGCACTGGCAGGGCGCCGCCCGCGGGCCGGCCCGCGAACGGCACGCGGAAGCGGCGTCTCGAGGCGATGAGAGCCTCCCAGTCCGGGAACGGCAACACGTCGAGGTCGGTGATGTCGGGACTGTCCACCATGCCTGACAGCGGCGCGCCATCCATGAGTTGCAGCAGACCGGCCTCCGGCTCGCCCTTGATGATGAAGTCGGCGGCGCCCTCGAACAGTTGGGGCATCTTCGCCGCGGCCAGGCCGATGAACCCGACGCGCGTCCCGATCCTGCGCATGGCCGTCGCCCACGCCGTTTCGCGGCGATAGTCCACGAGTGACGAAAGAACCAGGGCGATATCACCCCGCACGAGCTCGCCCGATGAGGGGACGACCGTGTGCCCGGCGCGAGTGGCCAGCGCCGCCGCGTACGCGAGATGCACGCTCGGCAAGTCGTGAAACCGGCGCTTCAGGTTCGAGATGACGCCGGTGACCTTCGAGAAGGGACGAAGGCGGGAGCCATAGCCCCCGGCAACGGTGTCCTTGCTGATGAACCCGTCGCCACCTTTCAGATCAGCCAATACGATACGCATAGATTCGGTTCTCTTACCCCGGGCTGTGCAATTGCGAGCGGACGCCGTCGGTCGCGGCGTACCGACAACACGAGCCGGAGAGCGCGTGTCGTCGCACCGCGATTCGCGCGGATCAAACCGATCGGCGGAACGCTGATGACAGTGGCTGCAGCCTGCTGACGGAGCAGGCGATTAGGATGCGAGAGAAGGCGGAGCGCGCGGGGAGGTGGGATCGAAGACGTGCCGGACGACGAGGCGGCGGTCGACGGGACGGATCTGAAGAGTCTCAGGGCTTGCCCACGCCACCTCAGGGGGACAGGCGTCGAGGTCTGCGGGATTGCCGTAGGCCCGCGAGGGCGCTGAATCATCCGGACTGGACGGGCCGTCCTCGACTGTCCGCCCGGGGCCGCGATGCGTCGCGTGCGGCGTCGTGGTGCGGCGATGGTGATCGAGCCTGAACCGCCCTCGTCCCGCCCTCCACACGTGCAGACCCGCCCGCCGGTCGGTGGCGACGAGCTCGGGACGACCGTCACCGTCGAGGTCGATCGCGGCCAAACGCAGGAGGTGGAAACGGGAGTGCAGGACGTCCGCGCGCGGATTGCTCGAGAGCCAGACGCGCAACATCGACGCGTGTGTCGGATCGAACGCGGCATGGTCGCGCTGTCCGTCGCCGTCAAAGTCGGCGTAGACGTGCTGATCGGCGTAGCTTGCCGCTGGCCAGAGCAAGAAGCCCAGAACCAGTGCCAACCAGCCGAACCGGCGCGACAGGCAGGGGACGAGCATGTCGAATTTCTGAAGTATACGACGGCGCTCCGGGACCAGCGTTAGGTGGATTTAAGGTGCGACGCCAAGGGTCTGGGCGCTGTCTTGCGGTAGGCTCGGAAGCCATGAAGGCCCGCCCGCTGTACATCAATGGCCAGTTCGACGCTCCTGTCAGTCACACGGCGATTGACGTGGTCGATCCATCGACCCGGCGGATCATCGCCGTGGTACCCGATGGCGATTCGGTGGACGTCGACCGCGCGGTGGCCGCCGCCCGATCAGCCTACGAGGCGGACTGGTCGGACGCCTCCCCGCGCGAGCGCGGCCGCGTGCTGATGGGCCTCGCGGCCGCCATTCGCGATCGCGCCGGGGAACTCGCCGAACTGGAAACAACCAACTGCGGCAAGCCGATCGTCGAAGCCGAGTGCGACATCGAAGACGCGGCGACGTGCTTCGAGTACTACGCGGGCCTGGCGTCCTCGATTCCCGGCGACGTGCTGCCAGTGCCTGATGCCCTCTCGATGGCGGTGCGGGAGCCGGTGGGCGTCTGCGGCCAGATCATCCCCTGGAACTATCCGCTGGTCATGGCCGCCTGGAAGATTGCCCCCGCGCTCGCGGCGGGTTGCACCGTGGTGTTGAAGCCGGCCGAAGAAACACCGCTCACCGCCCTTGCGCTGGCCCAGTCGTTCGACGACGCGGGCGTGCCAGCGGGCGTGATCAACATCGTCACCGGACGCGCCTCGACGGGCGCCGCGCTCGTCGCTCATCCCGGCGTCGACAAGATCGCCTTCACGGGCAGCGCGGCCGCCGGAAGGGACGTGATGCGGAGCGGCGCGCAGACACTCAAGCGGGTGTCGCTCGAGCTCGGCGGGAAGTCGCCCGCCATCATCTTCGCGGATGCCGCGTTCGAATCGGCCATCCGCGGCGCGCTCTTCGGCGTCTTCGCGAATCAGGGCGAGGTGTGCGCGGCCACGAGCCGCATTCTGGTCGAACGATCAATCTACGCGCGCGTGCTCGAAGCGCTCATCGAACGTGCGCGCACCATCAAGCTCGGGCCGGGCCTGCATCGCGACACGCGCATGGGACCGCTCGTCAGCGCACGACACTTCGATCGTGTGCGGGCGTTTCAGGAGACGGGCAAGCGCGAGGCGCGCCTCGTGCTTGGAGGCGGGCCGGCGACGGGAGGCGTCCTCGACGAGGGATTCTTCGTGGAGCCCACGATCTTTGCCGACGTCGATCCGGGTGCGTCCATCGCGCGGGAAGAGATCTTCGGTCCGGTTGCGTGCGTGATGCCGTTCGACACCGAGGAGCAGGCCGTCGCGATCGCCAACGACTCCGTGTACGGACTCGCGGCGTCGGTCTGGACCCGTGACGTCTTCCGCGCGCTTCGCGTGGTCAGGCGCCTTCGCACCGGAGTGATCTGGGTGAACCACTCACAGCCCGCGCCCATCCAGGCGCCGTGGGGTGGATTCAAGCAGAGCGGCGTCGGGCGCGAGTTGGGACGATGGGGACTGGACTCGTATCTGGAAACCAAGCAGATCTACATCAACCTCGATGAGACACCGAACACCTGGCCCGAGGAGTACTGAACGTTGTCGTGATCCCGGACCGGGGCTCTCCGACGGACCCCTCCGACGGAGCCCCGGACCTTCAGGTCCGGGGTACAGACGGCTCGTCGCGATCGCTCAACGCCGCGTCCGCCGCACGCTGTCCGAGCCTGAACGCCTGCGCCAGGCCATGCCCGCCATATCCTCCAGCCCACACGATGTTGGGCTGGGCGGCAGCGATGTGGAGCGAGGGCACACCCGCGGCAGTGCGTGCGATTGGGCCGGCCCACACGCGCGCCACATCGAGATCGACGAAGGCCGGGTGCAGGCCTCGGACGCGCGCGCCGAGCCGCAGACCGCCGGCGTGGATTGCGCGTTCCAGGTCGGTGCCGTGGCCCTCGCGATCGACCAACAGTTCGCGGCCGACCAGCAATCCACCCGATGGGAGACGACGTCCCCACAGGAGTGGCAGGTCGTTTGTGTAGAACGGCTGGTGTTCGGGCCACCCGGAACGTTGCATCATTCGGAGTGACGGCCGCGTGGTCTCGATCACGACGGTGATCGCGCGAACCGGCCACGGGTCGACACCGCGCGGGTGAGACGAGGCGTCGGTGGCGAGTACGACGAACGTGGCCGACAGCGCGCCCAAGGATGTCTCGATCGCGATCGTCGGCGCGCCTGATATGACGGCCGACACATCGGAGCCGTTCACGAAGCGCGCGCCACGCGCGTGCGCCTCCCGCGCCAAGGCCTCGACCAGCGCCGCCGGGTCGAGCATGCCACCCGCCACGCTATTGCCGGCGCGCACCACGCCCGCGTCGCGCCAGTCGATTGGATGCGGCGATCGTGTGGCGTCGCGATCCAGCTCGATGCAGCCGCGCCAATCGATGCCCCCCCGCACCCCGTGTGCCTGTACCCAGTTCCGCAGGTCCTCTTCGCAGCCGTCGAATGCCGGTGCCGCGCCAACGAGGGTGTCTCCCAGCACGATGCCGCCCGACCGGCACGCGGCGCCGTCGCCGAAGGCACGATCGAGCACGACGACCTCGCGGCCGGCATCAGCCAGACGCAGCGCGGCGGACAGGCCGGTGATCCCGGCGCCGACGACCACGACGTCCGCGTGTGTCGGCAATGGCACGAGCGGCGGACATGCCGGCTTGGCCCACGGACTGGCGCCCAGGGGCGTCCACGGCATGGACTCGATCGCAGGCATGGGCGGACCCATCGTAGCAACAGCCGTTCACATTCGAACGCATCTGCTAGGATTCGCGCATCCCGGAGGTCGGTGATGGCTGGTATCAACTACGGCAGGGTACTGCTCGGCGGGCTGGTGGCGGGCGTCGTTGCCAATGTGTGCGACACGATCATTGGCATGTTCATCATGGCTGACGACATGCAGCGGATGGTGCAGCGCCTGGGCCTGGACCAGCGTGTCTTCACGAGCACGTCCACGATGGTGACGTGGATGATCGTGGACTTCATCTACGCGACGCTGATTGTGTGGACGTACGCGGCGGTGCGCCCGCGCCTGGGGCCGGGGCCGGGAACGGCGATGACGGTTGGTGCCGTCATTTGTGCGGCGGTGACGGTTGTGCTCTTCGGCTTCCAGCAGATGGGGGTGTTCACGATCGACTCGTTCATCAAGAACGCCGGGCTTTCGTTCGCGACCGCGCTGCTGGCGAGCGTTGCGGGCGCGAAAGTCTACAGGGACTGAGGGACGTTCGAGGTCGACGTTCTACGTTCGAGGCTCCCGTGCCCCCATGAGCAGGGTCAGCAATGCCTTCTGCGCATGGAGGCGGTTCTCGGCCTGATCGAACACGACGGAGGCGGCCGAGTCCATCACCTCGTTCGTGACTTCGCTCTCCCGGTGCGCCGGCAGGCAGTGCATGAAGATGGCGTGCGGCCCGGCGACGCGCATCAGCTTCGCGTTGACCTGAAATCGCTGAAAGATCCGCGCCCGCGTCGCGGCTTCCTGCTCCTGTCCCATTGAGGCCCACACGTCGGTGTAGACGGCGTCGGCGCCATCGACCGCCCCGAACGGGTCGTTGGTCACCGTCACGGTGGCGCCGTGGCGCGCCGCCTGCAGGCTGGCGTCGACCACCGATGCCGGGAGTTCGAATCCGGGAGGCGACGCGAAACGCAGGCGCAGGCCCAGCATCGCTCCGGCGTGCGCGAGCGAGGTCGCCACGTTGTTGCCGTCACCGATGTACGTCAACGTGCGCCCGGCGAGCGATCCGAGTCGCTCCTGCAACGTCAGCATGTCCGCCAGCGCCTGGCAGGGGTGCTCTTCGTTCGTGAGCGCATTGATGACGTGCATGCGAGAAGCGGCCGCGGCGAAGGCGGCCAATCGGGACTGCTCGAATGTCCGGACGACCGCACCGGCCACCCACCGCTCCAGATTTCGCGCGACATCCTGTGGCGTTTCGCGATCGCCGAACACCACGTCCGACAGCGGTTCGATGACCTCGCCGCCCAGTTCGCGGACGGCGACGACGAAGGTCGTCCGCGTGCGCAGGGAGGGTTTTTCGAACAGCATCATCACATGGCGCCCGGTCAGGGGGCGCGCGCTGGGAGTGCCAGTGGCCCGCTCGTGTTTCAGCGACGCCGCCAGCTCGAGCAGGCGATCGAGCTCGGCCGGTGTCAGGTCGAGAACGGAGAGGAAGTCCTTGGAGGCCAGTGTCACCGGCCCTGCCGGTGTGCTCACGTCCGGTACTCCGCGTTGATGCGCACGTACTCCGCGCTGAAGTCGCACGTCCACATGGTGGCCGCGTGCGTTCCGCCCATACCGAGGTCCACCGTGATGGTCACCTCGGCCTCTTGCAGCACGGCGGCGGCCGCGTCGGCGCGGTCGTCGTGCGGCGTGCCTGAAACGAACAGCCGCACATCGCCGATCGAGACCGAGGCGCGATCGAGATCGAACGCGGCGCCCGAACGGCCCGCGGCTGCGATCAACCGGCCCCAGTTGGGATCGCCGCCATGAATCGCCGTCTTCACGAGCGGCGAGTTCGCGATGGTCCGCGCGGCCAGCCATGCGTCATCGTGACTCTGCGCCCCCGTGACGCGCACGGTCACCAGCTTTGTCGCGCCCTCGCCGCCGCGCACGATCTCGCGGGCGAGATGGCCGGCGACCTGCATCATCGGTTCAACCAGCCGGGGGTCGTCATCGCGCGTGATGGTGATGCCCGACGCGCCAGACGCCAGCAGGAACACACAGTCGTTGGTCGAGCACTCGCCATCGACGGTGATGGCGTTGAAGGTCGCATCCACGACGCGCCGCAGCGCGCCGGCCAGAACCGCGGGCTCGGCTTTCGCGTCGGTCGTGAGGAAGCTGAGCATTGTCGCCATGCGCGGCTCAATCATGCCCGAGCCTTTGGCGATGCCGCCGACCGTGATGGTGCCCTGCGGCGTATCGATCGCGGCCGCCGCCGACTTGGGAAACGGGTCGGTCGTCATGATCGCCTTCATCGCGTCGTCGGCGCCATCCACGGCAAGTGTCGCCGTGGCGGCCGTGACTCCGGCGCGAACCTTGGCGATATCCAGCAGCACGCCGATGACGCCCGTCGACGCGATGAGCACCTCCGAGGGCTGGCAGCCCAGGGCTTCCGCCGTCGCCGCCGCCATGGCGCGCGCCACCCGCATGCCCTCCGCGCCCGTTGCGGCATTCGCGCAGCCGCTGTTGGCGACGATCGCGCGGGCGTGGCCCTTGCTCGCGGCGAGATGTTCCTTTGACACAACAACCGGTGCGGCGACCGCCTTGTTCGTCGTCAACACGGCTGCCGCCGACACGGGACCCTCCGCTGCGATCATGGCCAGATCCAGAGGCGCGGCCGCGCCCGGGCGCGGCTTTTTGATGCCACACGACACGCCCGCGGCCGTGAAGCCGCGCGGAGCCGTGACTCCACCGTCAACGGTTCGAACCAACGTTGTTCCTTTCGAATCAGGCCACAGCGACGCGGCGAGGCGCCGCGGCCGGCCTCACGCCACGCCGCACGATGTCGGTGAGCGGCAGCAGCATTGCGTACTGGCCGCACTGGCGGAAGAGCGCGCAGCCGTGGCAGTCCTTGGCGATCTTCTCCGGCAGCCACACGTGCGGGACGATTGAGAAGTTCTGGCGCACGAAAAACCGCGCGTCGTGCGTGAGGGCGCAGAGCGACGTGAATCCCGAAGCCGTGGCGCGCGTACGGAGCTCGCCGACCAGCCGCGCGGCCACACCGACGCGCCGGTAGTCACCCGCAACGACGAGGGAGCGCACCTCGGCGAGCCGCGCCGACAGCGGCGCCAACTCGGCGCAGGCCTTCAGGGCGCCGCCCACGTCGCACACCACGAAGTGATGCGCGTGCTCACGGATGTCGTCAATCGTCCTCGGCAGCAGGTGCCCTTCAGCCTGATGCGATGAGACCAGCGCGTACAGCGCCGGCGCGTCGGCCGGCGTGGCAGTGCGAATCACGAGTTCGTTCAACGACGTCTCCTCTTCTTTCGAATTTCCCACCGCGAAATTCGAACGTCTCAGCGAAGCGCGTTCAGGGCTTCGCCCAGAATGGCAACGGCCTCGTCAACGTCGCGCTCCGTGATGACGTAGGCCGGCAACAGGCGCACGACGTTGCCCGATGTGCGGTTCACGATCAGCCCGCGCTCGAGCGCGGCGTTCGTCACGGGCAGGGCGTCGGCCGCCAACTCCAGTCCCGCGATCATCCCGGCCCCGCGTACCGCGGTCACCGCGCCGCCGCTCTTCGCGGCGAGCGCACGAAGCTGCTCGAACATGTAGGCCGACACGCGGCGCATCGAATCACCGACGCCAGCGTCCACGACCTCGAGGAACGTCAGCGCCGCGCGGCAGGCCATCAGGTTCCCGCCGTACGTCGTGCCGTGGTCGCCGGCGGCGATGGCGCTGGCCACCCGATCGCTCATCACCACCGCGCCCACCGGGAACCCCGCACCGAGCGCCTTCGCGAGCGCCACGAGATCCGGCACGATGCCAATGGCACCGCTGTGAAGGAACGTGCCGGTGCGCCACGACCCGGACTGGACCTCGTCGGCGATGATCAGGGCACCCGTGCGCCGGCTGGCCTCCGTGATCGCCGCCGCGAGCGCCGCCGGGATTGGCCGCACGCCCCCTTCGCCGCGGATCGGCTCAACCACAATCGCGGCCGTGTCCTCGTCCACGGCGGCCTGGAGCGCCGCGGGGTCGTCCGCGTCGAGAATGACGGCGCCCGGCACCAGCGGTGCAAACGGCGCGCGGTAGTGATCGTCCGAGGTCACCGAGAGCGCGCCCATCGAGCGGCCATGGAAACCGTGCGCGAACGCGACGAACTTCGTGCGCGGCTTGCCCTGCGTGAACCAGAAGCGCCGCGCGAACTTGAGGCACGCTTCCATCGCCTCCGTGCCGCTGTTGCAGAAGAACGCGCGATCCAACCCCGTAAGCGCGGTGAGCCGCGCCGCCAACTCGCCCTGCAGCGGGTGGTAATAGAGGTTGGACGTCTGCATGAGCGTCGCGACCTGCTCCTGCAGCGCGCGCGTCAACGCGGGATGGGCGTGCCCGAGCGACGCCACGCCGATGCCGGACAGGAAATCCAGATAGGCTCGGCCGTCCTGGTCGAACAGACGCGTGCCCGCCCCGCGCACGAACACCACCGGAAATCTCCGGTAGTTCTGCAGGAGGTGCTGTGCTTCCAGTCCCTTTACGTCCGTCATCGTCGTCATGCCGTGTCCTTCGCCCGCCGAAGCGCGCCTGCGTCACTCCGCCAGTTCATCAATGCGTGACGAGCGTGGTGCCAGGTGCATCGCCCACACCGTGCAAACCGTTGAGGCCCCGGCCATCGATCAGGCGGATCGACGATACGCCCCGTTCGAGCGCCGTGCCGCACGACGCCAGCTTGGCCACCATGCCCGCCGTCGCCGTGCCGTTGGCGATCACATCCGCGATGCCCGCCAGGGTGAGTCGCGGAATGGATGCGCCCTGTGCGTCGAGCACACCCGGCGTGCCGCCCGCGATGACCAACTCGCAATCGCCCATCGCGACGGCCACGCGACAGGCCATGACGTCAGCGTTCACGTTCAGCACCTGTCCCGGGGTGTCGACGCTGATGCCGAGGCTCGCAATGACCGGAACGTAGCGCGCCCTCACGAGGAGCGCGATCAGCGCCGGGTCGGCATCGACGGGATCGCCGACAAACCCCAGATCGACCACGGTGCCGTTGGTCGCCACGTGCGCCGCGGTCCGGACGGCACGACCGAACGACGCATCCACGCCCGTGAGTCCGACGCCTCGCACATCCGCGGCCGCGAGCGCGGACACCAGATCCGTGTTCGCCGAGCCGCCCAGCACCGCGATCACCGCCTCCAGCGTCTGGGCGTCGGTGATTCGCAGACCATCAATCTTCTTCGGTGCGATCTGCCGGCGCGCCAGCTCCGCGTCGATGGCACGGCCCCCTCCATGAACAATCACCAGCGGACGGGTGACCACGACGGCGGCGGCCAGGGCAGCAATGGCACCCCGTTGGGCGGGCGTTTCGAGCAGTTCCCCGCCAAGCTTCAGCACCAGGGTCCGCATCAGGTCCCACTCACCAATCGGAGCGAGTCCACCGCCGCTTCGACCTCTTCCTC
>JBDTNQ010000053.1:0-28303 GCA_039933635.1 Acidobacteriota bacterium | reverse complement strand
GCGTTGAGGCTTGACTACTCTTGTTCTCAATGCCATCGTCCGCCGACACCGTCGTGGCGATCTCGACATTATGGATGCGCACCTGACATCGGAGCGGGAGCAACGCATGGTACGCAATTGCATCGTCATGGGACTGGCTGTCACGGCCGGACTGGTCGCGGTGGTCGCGCAGGGGCCGGCGTCGGACTTCGTGCCGGACACGACGTTCCGCGGGTCGACGCTGGCGGGCACGCGCACCGTCGGCGTGGCCCGGTGGACTGCCGAGAACGGCGAAGTCCGCGGCCTTGCCGCCGGTGGCCCCGGCTGGCTCATCTTCGAGCACGGGTACCAGGACGTCAGCGTGTTTTCACGTTTCCGCTGTGCAGGGGATTGCGACGCAGGACTGCTGGTGCGTCTGCAGACGGCCGCTGGTGGCACCTCCGGCATCTTCGTCTCGCTGAAGAGTGGTGAGCTCGCCACGTATCGGGTCGCGATTGATCCGGCTGGGCTCATCACGTCCCGTGAGCCGTTGCGGCCCGTGGGGCCATTCGTGCGGAGCGCTCCTCCGGCGGACCCCAACGGCCGGGCAGGGCGCGGGGTGGCGGCCACGGGCGCGGGGCGAGGCGGAACGCCGATGACGTTTCCCACTCCGTTGCCTGATCTCATGCCGCCGCCACCCGGACTGCGCGCAAACGCGTGGAACCTGCTCAGTGTGACCATCGATTCCGATGTGATTCGGCCGACGCTCAATCAGGGCATCGATATCGTTCCTGGTGCGACCGACGATGGCGCGATGGGATACGGCCCGGTGGCGCTGTACGTGGGATCGGGCGATGTGCGATTCGCCGATGTGTCCTTCAAAGATCTGCACAGCCGCAGGCTGCCCGCCGAAACCGTCTCGCCGCGCTTCCGTATGCAGCGTCTGGACGATTTCTACTATTCGTGGGGCGCGGGTGTTGGCGACTTCAATCGCGATGGCGTGCAGGATGTCGTGGCGGGCCCCTACTACTACCTCGGCCCGACGTACACCACGCGAGAAGAGCTCTACGTGGCGCCCGCGCAAAGCCCGACCAGCAGCTTCGCGAACACGTGGGTGGACTACGCGTTCGATTTCACGGGTGATGGCTGGACCGACGTGCTCGCGGCCGAGAGCCGGCCGATGACGCTTTATGTGAACCCGAAGGGGGAGAGCCGTCGCTGGGCGAAGTTCCGCGTGCTGCCCCAAATCACGAGCGAGTTCATCGCGATGAAGGATCTCGACGGCGATGGCCAGCCCGAAATCATCTTCGGCACGGGCGGTGTTGGCGGGACGTTGGCGTACGCGCGGCCGGATCCGGCCAACCCGACGGCGCCGTGGGCCGTGCACACGATCAGCGAAAAAGGACTGGCGCATGGCCATGGATTGGGCGCTGGCGACATCAACGGCGATGGACGTATCGATATCGTTCAGGCGGCGGGTTGGTGGGAACACCCGGCCTCCGGCGCAGACGACACGACATGGCCGTATCACCCTGCGACGTTCGGGCGATGGGGACGCGCCGAGGGGGCCGGCGGGGCTGAAATCGAGATCTATGACGTCAATGGCGACGGGCTGAATGACGTCGTGACCGGGCTGAACGCGCACGGGTTCGGCCTGGCGTGGTTCGAGCAGAAGCGCGACGCGGCCGGCGCGATCACGTTCGAGCGGCACATGATCGTCGACGACTACTCGACGAAGAACGCCGGCGGCGTGACACTGTCCGAGATGCACGCGTCGGCGATGGCCGACGTGGACGGCGACGGCATTCCCGACTTCATCACCGGAAAGCGGGTGTTCTCTCACCAGGAGAGCTACGTCGATCCGGATCCGCTCGGCGTGCCGGCGCTGTACTGGTTCCGGACGGTGCGCAATCCCAAGGCGCCTGGCGGCGCGGAGTTCGTGCCGGAACTCATCCACAACCGTTCGGGCGTCGGCGCGCAGTTCGCCGTCGCCGATCTCAACAAAGACGGTCTCGTCGACATCGTCACCTCGACCAACCGGGGCACGTTCATCTTCTTCGGACAGAAGCCGGGCGCCGCGCGGCGCTGAACGAGCCTCTCCTGGACCTGAGGGGCTGGAACGCCGTGGGCGGCAGAAGGACGGTGCCGCGGTTTCATACGCGATAATCGATTATCATCGAAGTCCGAAATCATGCAGAACTACATCGACGGTCAGTTTCAGAAGTCAGCCACCACGCAGGTCATGCCGGTGATGAACCCGGCGACCGGGGAAGAGATCGATCGGGTGCCGATGTCGTCGGCCATCGAGGTCGACGCCGCGGTCCAGGCCGCCGCTCGCGCGTTTCCGGCCTGGCGGCGCGTGCCGGTCACCGAGCGCATTCAGTTCCTGTTCCGTCTCAAGGCCGGACTCGAGGCGCAGTTCGAGGATCTGGCGCGGACCATCACGCTGGAGTGCGGCAAGACGCTCGCCGAGTCGCGCGGCGAACTGCGGCGCGCGATCGAAAATGTCGAGGTCGCCTGCGGCGCGCCCACGATGGTGCAGGGCTACAACTCGGAGGACATCGCGGCCGGGATCGACGAGATCATGATCCGCCAGCCGCTCGGTGTCTGCGCGATCATCTCGCCGTTCAATTTTCCGGCGATGATCCCGTTCTGGTTCCTGCCATACGCCCTGGCCTGCGGCAACACGGTGGTCGTCAAACCATCGGAGCGTGTGCCGGCGACCATGCAGACAGTGTTTCGCATTCTGGATCGTCTGGCGTTGCCTCCCGGGGTGATTAACCTGGTCAACGGCGGACGCGAGACGGTTGACACCCTGCTGGATCACCCCACCGTGCGCGCGGTCAGCTTCGTCGGCTCCAGCGCGGTCGCCCGTCACGTGTACGCGCGCGGCGCGGCGTCGGGCAAGCGCGTGCAGTGCCAGGGTGGCGCAAAGAACCCCGTCGTCATATTGCCGGACGCCGATATCGCGTCGGCGGCCGAGATCGTCGCGGACAGTGCATTCGGATGCGCGGGACAGCGGTGCCTCGCCGCTGCTGTGGCCATCACCGTCGGCGATGCGCGGGCGCCGTTCGGATCCGCGATTGAGGAGAAGGCCCGTCATCGCGTGACCGGGTTCGGGCTGGATGAAGGCGTGCAGATGGGACCGGTCATCACGCCGGAGAGTCGTGCGCGCGTCGAGGGCCTGATCGCCCGCGCCATTCAGGACGGCGCGCGTGCCGTCGTCGACGGCCGCAACCCGTCGTTGCCGCAGTACGCGCGCGGCAACTTCGTGAAACCGACGGTCCTCGAGGGACTGCCGCTCTCGAGCGAGATCACCCGCACGGAGATCTTTGGGCCGGTGCTGACGATGCACCACGTGGACGATGTCGATGCGGCGATCGCGCTCGTGAACCAGGGCGCGTACGGTAATCAGGCGTCGCTCTTCACGTCCAGCGGCTCGAGTGCCCGGAAATTCCGCTACGAGGCTGAGGTCGGCAATGTCGGCATCAACGTCGGCGTCGCGGCACCGATGGCGTTCTTTCCATTCAGCGGCGCTCGGGAAAGCTTCTTCGGAGACCTCCACGGCCAGGGCCGGGACGCGTTCGAGTTCTTCACGCAGCAGAAGGTCGTCGTGGAGCGCTGGCCCAAGGCGTGGACGAGGAAGTTCTAGCGACGGCTCGAGCGTGGGCCATCACGCCTCGGTTGGCTTCTAGGAATTTCGAAGTCCAGACATCCACATGCACCCCGGTTGCATGGTTCGCCATGCCGCCGGGGTTTCGCTGTGCACCTGTAAGCCGGACGCGCGGCAGTCTCCTGGTGTCATCCCCTGGTCCCCTGGTCCCCTCGTCCCCTGGTCCCCTGGTCCCTTGGTCCCCTGGTCCCCTTTTTCCGTTCGCGGCAAGTCCCCTTGCGTTGTGCACCGTTCGTGGCGACACTGTTTCCACAGCTCCGAAGGATTTGGTCGGCGACGGTCCGTGCAGCGCCTGGCCGTCAGGGCCACGGGCGAAGGTGCGTCTATGAATCACACACGCGCGATGAGTGTAGTGGCGGTGGCGATGGCGGCGATGGTTGTCACGGCCTGGGCCCAGCAGGCGGCGCAGCCGGCCGTGAGCACGGCGCCCGCCGGTCCGCAGATCACGCTTGCGCCCGGGCTCCGTCCCGTCCCGGACTATCGCAAGAACGTCGTCGAGCCACCCGAGCCGAAGATTCCCGCGGGCTTCACGGCGCTGTTCAACGGCAAGGATCTCAGCGGGTGGCACATCAGCAAAGAGGCGCGCCACGGCCTCACGCCCGATTTTCACGTCTCGCAGGGCATGATTCTCGGCACGCAGCGACCGTTCGGCAGCGGCGGTCTCTTGATCACGGACAGGAAGTTCCGTGACTTCGAGTTCTACATGGAGGTCAAGCCCGACTGGGGTAACGACAGCGGGATCTTCTTCCGGACGACGGAAGCGGGTGCGGCGTATCAGATCACGATGGACTATCTGCCGAACGGCAGCATGGGACGGATGATTAGTGAGGGCGGCATTACGTTCGGCGCCGGCCGAGCTGCCGGTCCGGCGGGGCCCGCGACTGGTGCCCCTCCGTCACCCGTCCCCGCGGCCCCAGCGGCCGCGCGTGGAAATCAGGCGCCCGATCCCGGCATGTCGGCATGGAAGCGCGAGGACTGGAACACCGTGCGGGTCCGCGTCGTGGGCGACGTGCCGCACGCGATCGTGTGGATCAACGAACAACAGATCAGCGAGGCGAGCGATACCGAGAACCACGCTGTCGGTGGCATGGTCGAGGGACCAATCGCCATTCAGGTCCACGGCGGCGGGACCCGATGGCAGCCCGGTGGATTCTGGCGGTGGCGCAACCTGGCCATCAAACAGGTGTTGCGCAATTGAGTTTGCCGGCGCGCGAAGAACCCGTGTCGCGCGCCGGTTTTCACGCAAGGAGAAGGAACCTCATGAAGCAGATGCGATTCGTCGTTCAAATGGCCCTCATCGGAGTGGCCGGATTAGCCCCGCTCGTGGCCTTTCAGAATCCGCCCGCGGCGCCCGCCGCACCCGCCCCGCAACAGCCCATGTCATTCTTCGTCGCCAGCGCCGGCGTTGCTGACGGCAGTGCGAATCTCGGCGGGCTCGCCGGCGCGGATGCCATCTGCCAGCAGCGAGCCGTGGCCGCCGGCGCTGGGAGCAAGACGTGGCACGCGTACTTGAGCGCCAGCGCCACAGCCAATCAGGCCGCGGTCAACGCGCGCGATCGGATCGGTGCCGGGCCCTGGTACAACGCGAAGGGCGCCCGCATCGCGCAGAACCTGGGCGACCTTCACGGCGACACCCCGGAGCAGGCGCGCTTCGGCAACAACCTCAGCCGCACCACGGTGTTCAACGAGAAGGGTGAGACCGTGAAGGGCGCGGGCGACACGCCGAATCAGCACGACATCCTCACCGGCAGCCAGACCGACGGCCGTGCGTACACGGACGGCAGCGACCACACCTGCGCCAACTGGACGAGCAATTCAACCGGTGCGGCCCAGTTGGGGCACTTCGATCGCACGGGCGGCGGCAACACCTCGTGGAATTCGGCCCACGCGTCGCGGGGCTGCAGCGCCCCCGCGCTCGTTCAGACCGGCGGGGCCGGTCTCCTGTACTGCTTCGCGACGAACTGACGCGAGGTTCCGGGTTCTGAGGTTCCGGGTTCCGAGGTTCGGTTCCGAGGTTCCAGGTTTCTGAGGTGCACTGCCTTTGAACCCCGGAACGCCGAGCCAGAACCGAACCTCAGAACCGCCGAACCCAGAACCCGGAACCTCCGTCGCTGTTGTATTCTCGGTCCACCGTGGAAGCCCGCCTCCTCGTCCGCCAGGACATCCTCGACAACTATCCCGATCTCTTTGGCGAGAAGACCGTTCCGGCAGGTCTTCGCGAGGTCGAAGCCACGATTGCGCAGCTGACCCGCGCGGTCCGAGACGACATCGCTCTGGCGCTGCGCGAGCGGCACGCGATGCAGGCGCGCGTGGCGCGAGGAGACACGCGATACGACTTTCTACCGGCCGACCAACCTGTCGGCGATCCCGACGGTGGCGACGCCACAGTTGGCGCGATCCGGCAGGGGATGATTGACGGTTTCTTCGGACGGGAAGGCCCCGACGCCTGGCAGGTCGCATCAGCGGTCGAGGTCCCAGACGAGGTCCTCAATCCCGGTCTCGAAGGCACGGGCCCGTGCATCGATCTCGGTATGGCCATGGCCGCCATCAACACCGGCGCATCGTCGTGGATGTGGGATTGGGAAGACGCGGGCGGCGATTACCGCGATCAGTTGTTCCGCGCCTGGCGGAACCTCAAGCAGTTGCTGGCCGGGGAATGGGACAACGGCCGCGTGTTCGAGCATCCGACCAAACCCGAACTCGACGCGCAGGGCCGCGCGATTCCAAACACGCACCGGAAGTACGCCATCAAGCTGCCGCGTGACAAGTGGCCGACGATCTTCCACCGTGTGCCCGGCCTGCATCTGCGCAGCCGTCACATGACGCTCGACGGCCATCCCGTGCCCGCGATGATTCCCGCGCTGGTGATGCACGCGCTGAACAACTACGAATCGCAGGCCCGCCGCGGCTCGAGCGTGTATTTTTACGTGCCGAAGCTCGAGTCGTGGCAGGAAGCGCGCATTGTCGGCCGGCTGTTGCGTGAACTCGAGGAGACCATGGGCCTGGGCCGCGGCCGGCTCAAGATCAAGATGCTCCACGAGCGCGCGGAGTTCCTGCTCCAGCAGGACGTCATCCAGTGGGTGCTTCGCGCGAACCTGATCGGTCCCAACGTTGGCCGTTGGGACTACATCAACAGTCGCGAGGAGATGTTCAGACAGGACCCGACGATGGTGATTCCGAATCCCACGGCGGTTACGATGATCGAGCCCTCGATGAGCGCGTATACGCGGCGGAACGCGCTCATGGCCCTGCTGGCCGGCGCGATGCCCATTGGCGGGATGGCGGCGCAGATGCCCAACCCGCGGGCGCCTGAGCTCGACGCGCGCGCCCTTCGCGATATCTGGTTCGACAAGCTGCGCGAGCGTCTGACAGGCCTGTTCCTGATCAACGGCCGGCTTCACGACACCTACCGTCAGAGCTGGGTCGCGACCGTTAGCCCAGCCTATGTCGAAGCCGGGCGCGAACCCCTTGTCGCGATTTTCGAGGACCTGCAAGTGGTGGTCGACAGCGCGACGACGGACGAGCGCGCCCGACTCGAGGCGCTGGGCCTCCTGCGCCACGGCCGCGTCGCGCCCCTCGTCGTTTCCGCCGCCGATCTCACCGCCGATGCGCTCTATTCGGATACCGAGCGCGGGCGTCTGCTCGCCCGGCCCCAGGGGCCGACGACCGAGGACGGCATGCGTTACGCGATGTACATGGCGACCGAGTACATGTACCAGCAGCTGCACGGCAACAACGCCGCCGCGATCGACGACCCGAACACCGGACTCCGCTTCATGAACGATCTCGCGACCTACGAGATCTTCTGGCACTTCCTGTACCTCGCGGTCCACCACAGCGTCGAGCTGACCGACGACGGCCGCTTTTCGAAGAAGGGCATGCGTGTCACGCCCGAGTTGTTCCTGGCGCTGCTCGACGAACGGCGCGAGGTCGTCAAGTCTCTCTTCGCGAAGACCGGGACACCGTACGAGTCCACGGACGCGGAGCTGGTCCTCCAGATCCTGCGACGACAAATCGTCGAGGACCGTCCCGACGGGACGGTCGCGTCGCAACCGCGGTGGATCAAATACGGGTCACGCGTGCTGTTGTCGATGATCGAGCGCCCGGCTGACGAGCGCGCCGCGATTCTCACGGCCGTCACGCGCGATCGTTCGGACACCGAGGCCGCCCTCGCGGCGGCGACCTCACCCGCGAGCCGGCGTCTCGCCGAAATCGCACTCGATGCGTACGACTACGTCCACGATGCCGGTCCGATTCACTGAGTCGTGCCGATGGTGAACGAGCGTTTCCTGCAGGCCTGCGCGGAGATCGTCGGCGCAGCCGGCCTGGTCCGTGACCCGGCCGATGTCCTCACCTATGAGTGTGACGCGCTGGCGCACCTGCGGGTCACCCCCGCGGCCGTGCTGCTACCGGCGTCCGCCGAAGCGGTGCAGGCCCTGGTCCGGTTGTGCGTGCGCGAGCACGTCGCGTTCGTCGCACGCGGCCACGGCACGGGCCTGTCGGGCGGCGCCACGCCGGTCGAGGGCGGCATTGTGATTTCGCTCGCGCGCCTCAACCGCGTGCTCGACATCGATCTTCCGAATCGTCGGGTCACGGTCGAGCCCTGCGTCACGAATCTGGAGATCACCCGGCGCGTAGCGCCGCACGGGTGTTATTACGCCCCCGATCCGTCGAGTCAGCAGGCGTGTTCAATTGGCGGCAACATCGCGGAGAACTCCGGCGGCGCGCACTGCCTCAAGTACGGTTTCACCGTGCACCACGTGCTCGAAGCGGACATCGTGCTGCCGACCGGAGAACTGGTCACGATTGGTGGTCCGGTGGCCGATCGTCCGGGCCCGGACCTGCTCGGGTTGGTCGTCGGATCCGAAGGTACGCTCGGGATCGTCACCCGCGCCGTGGTCCGCATCCTTCGCAAGCCGGAGTCCGTGCGCACGCTGCTTGCCGCCTTCGACACGATCGACGCGGCCGGTCAGGCCGTGTCCGACGTCATTGCGGCCGGTATCGTGCCGGCGGCCGTGGAGATGATGGATCGCCTCGCGGTGCGCGCGGCTGAGGCTGCCGTTCACCCGGGATTTCCCGCCACTGAGGCCGTGCTGATTGTCGAGCTCGATGGCGTGCGCCAGGAGGTGGACGACCTCTTCGCGGTGGTCGAGGCCACATGCCGGCGGTGTGGCGCGACCGAGGTTCGGCTGGCGCGCGATGATGACGAGCGTGCGCGGATCTGGAAGGGAAGGAAGGCCGCGTTCGCCGCCATGGGACGGGTGTCGCCCAACTACTACGTGCAGGACGGCGTGGTCCCGCGCATGCGGCTTCCGGAGGTGCTCGCGCGCATCAAGGATCTCGAGCGTCGTTCGGGGCTGGCCATCGGAAACGTGTTTCACGCCGGCGACGGCAATCTCCACCCGTTGATCTGCTACGACGCGCGGGTGCCCGGCGAGACCGAGCGCGCGGCCGACGTCGCGGCGGAAATTCTGTCGTATTGCATCGATGCGGGCGGATCGATCACCGGTGAGCACGGCGTCGGCGCCGACAAGCGCTGCTCCATGAGCAAGATGTTCTCCCCCGATGATTTGGCGGCCATGGTCACGATGCGCGACGCCCTGGACCCGGGGGGGCTGTGCAATCCGGGCAAGATATTTCCGACGCCACGGCTCTGCGGCGAGGTGCCCGGGCCCTATCGCGCGCACCCGTTGGAGCAGGCGGGCGTGGCTGAGAGGTTCTGACCATGGATCTCCGCGCCCCAGACGCCGCTGCTCCGGCTCGCCCGGGAGGCCCAGCGGACGCGATCGATGACATCGTGCCGGCGCATGTGGTGACGCCGGCATCGGACCGCGCGCTTGCCGACCTGCTCGCGGAGGCCGCGCGAGCGGGCCAGAGGACGGTGATCCGCGGCGGCGGCACCAAGATCGGCTGGGGACGCCGGCCCGATGGCGTCGACCTCGTCGTCGCCACGGCCGCACTCAACCGCGTCGTCGCGCATCGCTACGGCGATCTCATCGCTATCGTCGAGGCGGGCGCGCGGCTCGTCGACGTGAACGCCGAACTCGCGGCGCATGGCCAGTGGCTTCCCATCGACAGCCCGTTTGCCGACGCGACGATCGGCGGCATTCTCGCGACGAACGATTGCGGCCCGTTGCGCCACCGATTCGGGACGCCGCGCGACCAGCTGATCGGGATCACACTGGCCACCACCAACGGTCGAGTCGTGAAGGCCGGCGGAGAAGTCGTGAAGAACGTTGCGGGATTCGATCTGGGTAAGCTCGTGACGGGCTCGCATGGCACGCTGGCGGCGATCACATCCGCGACGTTCAAACTCGCCCCACGTCTGATGAGCTCGCAAACCGTTCGCATTCGGTGCGTCGACGGTCCGCAGGCCGCGTCGTTCATTGCGATGGTCGGCGCGAGTCAATGGGAGCCCACATCGGTCGATGTGCACGCCGAATCTCACCAGCTTTGGGTCGACCTGCTGCTGCGGTTCGCCTCCACACCCGATGCGGTTGCCGCCCAGGTGCGCGATGTGGTCGCGCTGTTTGGGCGAACGGCTTCCGCCGCCGTTGACGTCCTGGACGGGGAGGCCGAAACGGCTTTGTGGCGCGCACAGGTCGGGAGTGTCTGGGCATCGCAGGACGTGGTGGTCCGTTGCGGTTGGCTACCGGCCTCGTCCGATTCGGTGTTCAGCGCCCTGCGCGAAATCGAGAGCGTGGACGGCGTCCGCGCGACGCTGGCTGGACGCGCGGGGGTGGGAACGGGGCACATTCGTCTCTCCGGCGAGCCGCAGAGCCAATTGCGCGCGATCGAGCGCCTTCGTGCCGGCCGGCCCCGGATCGATCACGTCGTCATTCTCCGTGCCACGCCGATGATCAAGCAGCAGATCGACGTCTGGGGATCGCTCGGCGACGCCGGCATCGCGATGCAGTCACTCAAGCGCGCGTTCGACCCGGCAGGCATCATGAACGCGGGACGGGGCCCGCTCTGACGTGCATTTGGCAAGTCCGGAGTCCGAAGTTCTCCAGCCCTGAGCCCTGAGCCATGCCCGATCCTGCCTTCGATTCCATCGAGCCGCCATCGTCCGAGAAGATCAGTGCCTGCGTGCACTGCGGGTTCTGTCTGCCGACGTGTCCCACCTATGTGCTCTGGGGTGAGGAGATGGACTCGCCGCGTGGGCGCATTTACCTGATGAAAGCCGGGATCGATGGACGAGCCGAGATGTCGGCATCGTTCGTCGGCCACATGGACGCCTGTCTCGGATGCATGGCGTGCGTGACGGCGTGCCCTTCAGGCGTGCAGTACGGGCCACTCATCGAGAAGACCCGCGCCCAGATTGAACGGCGATATCCGCGGCCCGCCGGCGATCGCCTGCTCCGAAGCGCCCTGTTTGCGGTCCTCCCGTACCCGGCGCGCCTGCGTGTGGTGCTGGCGCCATTGGTTCTGATCGGCTCGGCGGTCCGCGCGATTGGCCGGAGTGCGGTGGGAGCCCTGCTGCCCAAGCGGCTGCGCGCGATGCTGGCGCTTGCGCCGCCTGTGTCGCTGGCGGGGCTGACGGGCACGACACCCGAACGGACGGCGGCTGCAGGGGAACGGCGAATGACGGTGGGTCTCCTGACGGGGTGTGTGCAGCGCGTGTCATTCCGGCCCGTCAACGACGCCACGGTGCGAGTGCTTGCGGCCGAGGGATGCGAGGTGCTCGCGCCTCGATCGCAGGGATGTTGCGGCGCGCTGGCGCTCCATGCGGGACGCGTCGACCTCGCGCGCGATCTGGCGAAACGGCTGATTGAGGCATTCGACGATCCCGCCATCGATCGCATCGTCGTCAACGCAGCCGGCTGCGGTTCCGCCATGAAGGAGTACGGGGAGCTGTTCGAGCACGATCCTGTTTGGGCCGAGCGCGCCCGGACGTTCAGCCGGAAGGTTCGGGACATCTCGGAACTGCTCGCCGATCTCGGACCCGCGCAGGCGCCGCGGCATCCGATTCATGCACGGGTGGCGTACCACGACGCGTGCCACCTCGCGCACGCCCAAGGCGTGCGCGCCGCGCCGCGCGCGCTGCTCGCGGCGATCCCGGGCGTCGAGGTGGTCACGCCCGCGGAGTCCGACATCTGCTGCGGGAGCGCCGGCATCTACAACATCGTCCAGCCCGAGCCGGCGGCCGCGCTCGGAGCGCGAAAGGCCTTACACTTGTCCGCGCTCAAACCGGATGTCGTTGCAACGGGCAATCCAGGCTGCACCTTGCAGATTGGTGCGGCCGGCCGATCGGCCGGCTGCCCGTGGCCCGTCGTGCATCCGATCGAAATCATCGACGCGTCGATCCGTGGCCTCGCGCCCTGGGGACCGTCTTCAGCCGTGAGGTCGTCCGATGTGGTCGCAGGCGTATAACCCGCTCGGCAACGCATTTCTCTCCACGTGCGCGGCCGCCTTGCCGGCAGTCGTGCTGCTCAGTGCGCTGGGTATCTTCCGGCTACGGGCGCACCTGGCCGCCGTGCTCGGCGTGGTGACATCGCTCGTCATCGCGGTGTTCGTCTTTCACATGCCGGCTGGCATGGCTGTCAGCGCGACCCTGTTTGGCGCGGCCTACGGCCTGTTTCCAATCGGCTGGATTATCATCAACGTCATCTTTCTCTATCGCCTGACGAACGAACGCGGATTGTTCGGCGTGCTCCGCCACAGCATCACGGGCGTCACCCGCGATCGACGATTGCAGCTGCTGCTCGTGGCGTTCTGTCTGGGCGCGTTCTTCGAGGGCGCCGCGGGCTTCGGCACGCCGGTCGCGGTGACCGCCGCCATTTTGATCGGCCTCGGCTTTCCGCCGCTCCAGGCCTCGGGGCTCTCACTGATTGCCAACACGGCGCCCGTGGCGTTCGGCGCGCTGGGAACGCCGCTCATCGCGCTCCAGACCGTGACGAACCTCGATCTGCTGAAGCTCAGCGCGATGGCCGGGCGCGAGCTGGCGATCTTTGCCATCATCATCCCGTTCTGGTTGATCGCGGCGTTCACGGGGCTGCAGGGCATGTTGGCGGTCTGGCCGGCGTTGCTCGTCGCTGGCGCGGCCTTCGCCGTGCCGCAGTGGCTGATTTCGAATTACCACGGACCCTGGCTCGTGAACGTCGTCGCCGGTGTGTGCTCGATGGCCGCGTTGGTCCTGTTCCTGCGCGTCTGGCAGCCGAAGGACGTGTGGACCAGCACGGGCGCGGCGGCCGATGCGCGCGTCGCGCCCGAGGAGATGGCACCCGACTCCGCGCGCATCTTCCAGGCGTGGGTGCCGTGGCTGATCCTCTCGCTCCTCGTCTTTCTGTGGGGCGTGCCGTGGTTCAAAGCGTGGCTCGACGGCCTCTCGATCGTGCGCCTGCCGATTCCCGGACTGCACAACCTCGTGCAGCGCGTGCCGCCCGTGGTCGCGAGGGCCACGCCAGAAGCGGCGATGTTCAATTTGAACTGGTTGTCGGCCACCGGCAGCGGCATCTTCCTCGCCGCCATGATTGGCGGCCTCGTCATGGGCTACAAGGTGCGCGATCTCATCCGTCAGTACCTCCGCACGTTGCACGACGTGCGCTTCTCGTTATTGACGATTGCCGCGATGATGTCGGTGGGCTACATCACGCGATACTCGGGGCTGGATGCGACGATGGGGCTGGCGTTTGCCAAGACGGGGGTGTTCTATCCGATTTTCGGGACGTTGCTTGGCTGGCTTGGCGTCGCGTTGACCGGCTCCGACACGTCATCGAACGTGTTGTTCGGCAGCCTCCAGCGGATCACGGCCGAGCAACTGAACCTGAGCCCCATCCTGATGGCGTCGGCCAACAGCGCGGGCGGTGTCATGGGCAAGATGATCGACGCACAGTCGATCGTCGTCGCCAGTACCGCCACGCGCTGGTACGGCCACGAAGGCGACATCCTGCGCTACGTCTTCTTCCAGAGTGTCGCGCTTGCGCTGCTCATGGGACTGCTCGTGTTCCTGCAGGCGTACGTCTATCCGTTTACGTTGATGGTTGTGCAGTAGAGGGGCAGCCCGGGCGGCCGCCCCTCATTTTGCCGTGGATCGCCCGTTGGTCGTCACGGCCGGTCTGAAGCGCACCGAGACGGCCGTGCGATGCCCGCGGGCCCAGCCGGCGGCGGCTTCCATGTAGAGATAGAAGACCGGCGTGATGTAGAGCGTCAGCGTCTGCGACACGATCAGACCGCCGACGACCGCCAGGCCGAGCGGCTGGCGGGATTCGGCGCCAGCGCCGAGACCGAGGGCGATCGGCAGCGTGCCGACCAGCGCCGCCATCGTGGTCATCATGATCGGCCGGAAGCGCACGATACAGGCCTCGAACATGGCCTCCGCGGGCGACTTACCCTCGTTGCGCTGCGCTTCGATCGCGAAGTCGATCATCATGATGCCGTTCTTCTTCACAAGACCGACCAGCATGATGACGCCGACGAACGCATAGAGGTTCAGATCCACCTTGAAGATCAGCAGCGTGACGAGCGCTCCGAGGCCTGCCGAGGGCAGGCCCGAGAGAATCGTGAGCGGGTGGATGAAGCTCTCGTACAAAATGCCCAACACCACGTAGATCACGAAGATCGCCATGATGAGGATGATCCCGAGTCCACGGGTCGAGTCCTGAAAGGCCTGCGCCGTGCCCTGGAAGCTTGTCGTGATCGTGGGCGCCAGTGTGGTGCGCGCGGCCTCCTGGACCTGTGACACCGCCTGGCTCAAGGCCACGCCGGGTTTCAGGTTGAAGGAGAGCGTCACCGACGGCAACTGGCCCGTGTGGTTCACCGACAGCGGACCCACACCCGACTGAACCTTTGTCACCGCTGAGAGCGGCACCTGTTCGCCGCCAGGCGTCTTCAGGTAGATCAAGTTCAGGGCCGACGGACTGGTCTGGAACTCCGGCGCGACGCGCATGATGACCTGATACGCGTTGTTCGGCGCGTAAATCTGCGCGACCTGCTGCGCACCGAAGGCCGAGTTCATGGCCCCCTCGACCTGGTCCGCCGACAGATTCAGAGCCGCAATCCGCCCACGGTCCAGCGTGACGTTGGCTTGCGGGTTGGTCAACTGCAGGTCACTCGAGATATCCGTCAAGTCAGAGATGTCGTGCAGCCGGCTTTCGAGCTTCGCCGCGTCCTGGTAGAGCTCATCGGTGTCCGGACCCTGCAGCGTGAACTGATATTGCGCGCGGGCCTGGCGTCCGCCGAGGTTGATGACCGGCGGATTCGTGAGAAAGGTACGGACGCCGGGGACGGCGGCCAGCTTCGGTCGAAGCTCCTCGATCACCTCGTCGGCGCTCAGCGTTCTCTGCTCGCGCGGCACGAGCTCGATTTGCAAGCGGCCACCGTTGCCACCGCCGCCGCCACCACCGCCACCGATCGTCGAGGTCAGCGACTTGATGTTGCGGTCTGCCAGCAGAATCTTCTGGATGGCCTGCTGATGCTCGACCATCTGGGGATAGCCAAGTCCCTGGGCCATCTCCGTCTGCCCGTTGAGCTGGGACATGTCCTGGCTCGGGATGAACCCCATCGGCATGATCCGGAACAGGTAGACCGTTGCCACGACCAGCAGCATCGACGTGGCCAGCGTGATCCGGTGATGGGTCATCGCCTTATTGAGCGACCACCCGTAGAAGTCGCGCGCCGAATCGAACATCCGTTCGACCGCCAGATAGGCGCGGCCGTGCTTGAGCTCATGCGGTGACTTCAGGAAGCGCGCGGACAACATCGGCGTCAACGAGAGCGAGACGAATCCAGAAATCAGAATCGATACGCCCATCACGACGGCGAACTCATGGAGCAGCCGCCCGACGATGCCGCCCATGAACAGGATCGGGATGAAGACGGCGGCCAGCGAGAGCGTCATCGACAGAATCGTGAAGCCAATCTCCTGCGATCCGCGGAGCGCGGCCGTCATCGCCGACTCGCCCTTCTCCATGTGCCTGACGATGTTCTCCAGCATGACGATGGCGTCGTCGACGACGAACCCGACCGACAAGGTCAGGGCCATGAGGGACAAGTTGTCGAGCGTGTAGCCGAGGATCGACATCGCCGCGAACGTGCCCACGATCGAGGCCGGCAGCGCCAGGCTGGGAATGATCGTGGCCGAGAAGTTGCGCAGGAACAGGAAGATGACGAGCACGACCAGGACGATGGTCAGCGCCAGCGTCAGCTTGACGTCGTGCACCGAGTCGCGAATCGACTGCGAGCGGTCGCTCCGGATGTCGAGGGTCAACGCGGCCGGCAATTCGGCCTGAATGCCCGGCAGCAGGGCGCGAATCGAGTCCACGATCTCGACGGTGTTGGTGCCGGGCTGACGGTTGACCGCGAGATAGATCGTGCGGTTGTCGTTGAACCAGCTGGCCTGCTTGTCGTTCTCCACGCCGTCGTAGACACGTGCGACCTCGTCGAGACGGACCGGGCGGCCATCGTTGTACGCGACGATCAGCGGCTTGAACTCCTCGGCGTTCGTGAGTTGACCTTCCGTCTTGACGGCAAACGTCCGGTCGTTGCCGTACAGGGTCCCCGTCGGCCGGTTCACGCTGTTGCGGCCGATGGCGGTAGCGAGGCTCGCCAGGTCGAGATTGCGTGCTGCCAGCTGGCGCGGGTCCACGTCGACACGCACGGCGAATCGCTGCGCGCCGAAAATCTGCACCTGCGCGACGCCCTTCAGCGTCGACAGCCGCTGGCCGACGTTGACCTCTGCGTACTCATTGATGTCCGAGAGCGGCAGCGTTGGCGAACTGAGCGTGAGAAAGATGATCGGAAAATCCGCCGGATTCACCTTCTGGAATGACGGCGGCGTCGGCATGTCCGGCGGCAGCTGGCGCGTCGTGCGCGAAATGGCGACCTGCACGTCCTGCGCGGCCGCGTCGATGTCGCGGTCGAGGTCGAACTGCAGCGTGATCGAGGTGCTGCCGGTGCCATTCGAGGAACTGATCGAGGTCACGCCAGCGATGGCCGAGAACTGCTTCTCGAGTGGGGTCGCCACGGCGGACGCCATCGTTTCCGGGTTGGCGCCCGGGAGGTTCGCGTTGACCTGGATCGTGGGGAAGTCCACGGCCGGCAGATCGCTCACCGGCAGCGCGCGATACCCGATGACACCGAAGATGACGATCGCCAGCTGGACGAGCGTCGTCGCCACCGGCCGCTTGATGAACACCTCGGAGAGATTCATGCTACTGACCCCTCTGCGCCGCCTGCGGCGCCGGTTGATCGGCCCGGCCCTGGCCGCGTCCGCCGGTCGTGATCTTGGCGCCCGGCGTCAGCCGCAACTGCCCGTCGGTGACGACGGTCTCTCCGACCGTCAGCCCGCTGGCGATGACTGTTTCGTCGCCTTCTGTCCACGCCACCTTGATTGGCCGCGCTTCGACCGTCTGGTCGGCCTTCACGACATAGACGAGCTGCCCCTGCTGGCTGGCCTGAACCGCGGCGTTCGGAACCACGATGGCCTTCGGGTTCTCCGACAGCCGGAGGGTCACGTCGACGAACGCGCCAGGCCAGAGGCGACGATCCCTGTTCGCGAAGGTCGCCTTCATGCGAATCGTGTCGGTCGTCACGTCCACCGCGTTGTCGAGAAACGTCACGGTGCCTGACGCCGCCGGATCCGATGTGCCGGCCGGTGTGGCCAACACGCGCAGACCCTGATGCGCGCGCTCACCGCGAACCTGATCGAGCAGCCGCGCGGGCACGGCGAACGAGACGAACACCGGTGACACCTGATTGATCACCACGAGCGGCGCGGTGTCGTTGTTGCGCACGAGCGCGCCCGCGTAGACCAGCAGCGCCCCGGTGCGGCCGCTGACCGGCGCGGTGATCTTGGTGTACTGCAGCTGCAGCTTGGCGTTGTCGATTGCGACCTGATCGGCGGCCAGCTGGCCTTTGAGCGCGTTCGCCTGTGCCAGCGTGGCCTCGTGCGTGGCTGGCGCGACCAGACCCTTCGCAAGCATCTCCACGGACCGCGCGAGCTGCGCATCGGCGTTCTTCGACTGGGACGTGTCGCGGGCGAGGGTGACCTCGGCCTGTTTCACGGCGAGGTCGAACGGTCGCGGGTCGAGCGTGAAGAGGAGCTGGCCGGCCGTGACTTCGTCCCCTTCCTTGAAGTGGACGGTCCGAAGCGCGCCGGTGACCTGGGCTCGAATGCCGACGGTTGATGCGGCCTCGACGTTGCCCACCACCCGGACGTTGACGGCCATCGGCTTCTCGGCGGCGGTCGTGACCGTGACGGGAACCGGGCCGCCACCGCCGCGTCCGCCTCGGCCCCCTGCGCGACCGCCACCACCGGCGGCGCCGCGGCCGTCAGCGGCGGGGGACGAAGGGGCGGCGGCTTCTTTGGAGCAGGCGGTCGCAGCGACCATGACTCCGGACAGAAGGGCAAGGGCGCAGAAACGGGCGGCAGATGAACGCATCCTGGTCGATCACTCCCGAAGGTCAGGTCAAGTCGTTGAAGGGCGCACGAACACTATGGGCGTATGGCTCGCCACGTACGTATACGGTCCGGCGGGCATGACGCGCTTACCGTTTGACCGGGTCGGGGACGCTTTTGTGCCGAACCAGCCTAGCAGGTTCCGATCGGTCCTGTGTGACGTCAGGGCCGGGTCGGGTTAGGATGGAAATCGGCCGCCTGCCGTCGTCTCCTGGAGTGACCATGATCGTCCATCCGGACCTCGTTCCGGTCCGCGTCCTTCGCGCTCTCATCGTGATCCTGACCGTGGCGGCTGTCTCGTCGGGCTGTGCCAAGAAGACCCCGACGTCGCCATCCGAGAACCCCAATCTCGTGATTACCGACCTGGTGGTGGGTACCGGTCAACCGGCGGCGATCTATCGCACCGTCGTCGTCAACTACACCGGGTGGCTCTACGACGCGTCGAAACCCGACGGTAAAGGTGCGCAGTTCGACACCTCGATCGGCCGTGGCCCCTACACCTTCGCGATCGGATACGGCCAGGTCATCCAAGGGTGGGATGTCGGCGTGCCCGGGATGCAGCTCGGCGGCAAGCGTCGTCTGCAGATACCGCCGGAACTGGCCTACGGCGCCGCGGGGCAGGGGGCGATTCCAGGAAATGCGACGCTGATCTTCGAAATCGATCTGCTCGGCGTGGCGTGACGCGCCGCATGTCATTGCCCGCGCAAGCCACGTGACATAAGCTGCGGACGGGGCGTCGTTCAGCGTGCGCCCGGGGAGGGATGGTCATGGCAGGACCCGCGGGCACGGCCAAGCTGTCGCCCAACACGAATCGCGTGCTGTCGGTCATTATGGGCGGCGGGGCGGGCACTCGGCTCTTTCCGCTCACGAAGGAGCGTGCCAAACCGGCTGTTCCGCTCGCCGGCAAGTATCGTATTGTCGACATCCCGATTTCGAACTGCATCAATTCGGAACTGCGACGCATCTATCTACTGACGCAGTACCTGTCGGCGTCGCTGCACCGGCACGTGGCGCAGGCCTATAAGTTCGACAACTTCTCACAGGGGTTCGTCGAGATTCTGGCGGCGGAACAGTCGTACTCGGACACGTCCTGGTACCAGGGCACGGCCGACGCGGTTCGCAAGAACCTGGTGCACATCCTGAACCACGACTGCGACTACGTGCTGATTCTGAGCGGGGATCAGCTGTATCGCATGGACTTTCGCGACGTCATCGCGCAGCACATCGCGAACGACGCCGAGTTGACGATTGCCACGATTCCGGTCTCCCGACGCGAGGCATCGGGACTCGGCATCATGCAGATCGACTCGGCGCGCCGGATCACGCGCTTCGTCGAGAAGCCGAAAGAGCCCGACGTCCAGTCGAGCCTGGCGATTCCGCGCGGGATGTACGGCGAGCTCGGCCTCTCGCCGGGATCGGAAGAACTGCTCCTGGCCTCGATGGGCATCTACGTCTTCAATCGCGACGTGCTCATCCGGTTGCTCGACAACAACCAGACCGATTTCGGCAAGCACATCATCCCGGCGGCAATTGGGACGCATCGCGTGCACTCGTATGTGTTTCAGGGCTACTGGGAGGATATCGGCACGATCCGCGCGTTTTTCGAAGCGAACCTGGACATCACGGCGGAATTGCCGCGGTTCAACTTCTTCGACATGACGTCGCCGATCTTCACGCATCCGCGCTGGCTGCCGGCCTCGAAGATCAACGGCGCGCAGGTCGATCACGCCGTCATTTCAGAGGGCTGCATCATCTCGCAGGCCGAGATTCATCAGTCCGTGGTGGGCATTCGCAGCATCATCAGCCCAGGCGCCAGGCTCACCCGCACAATCGTGATTGGCAGCGACGAGTACGAGTCGGCCGAGTCCATCGCCGAAAGCGCCGCCGCCGGCCGTCCGCGCGTGGGCATCGGCGAGAACACCCGCATCGCGAACGCCATCATCGACAAGAACGCCCGCATCGGCAACAACGTCGTCATCACCCCCGACGGCAAGCCCGAGAACGTCGATCACGAGATGTATTACATTCGCGACGGCATCGTCATCATCCCGAAGAACGGCGTGGTGCCGGATGGGACCGTGATCTGAACGTCACGCGTGTTACGTCGACAGAATCTTTCCAGGATTGAGGATCCCTGTCGGGTCGAGCGCGCGCTTCATCGCCCGCATCACGGAAATTTCTTCCGCGGTTCGAGAGTAGCCGAGGTATTTCCGCTTCACGACGCCGATGCCATGCTCCGCGGAGATCGTCCCGGACCAGAGACGCGTCTGCTCGTAGACGATGGCCTCGATGTCGTCCTGGGGCTGGTCGCCTTCCTGGACCTTGACGTGCAGGTGGAGATTCGAGTCGCCGATGTGGCCGAAGAACGCCATTTCGGCGCCGGACCATCGCGCCCGCACCGCCGCGCGGCAGGCCTCGACGAACGCGCCAATGCGCGCGGTCGGGATGCCGATATCGAAGCTCTTGCCAGGCCAGCCGATGCGCGGAAAGTCCCCGGAGCCATCGCGTACCTGCCAGAAGGCGCGCGCGTCAGCCGGCGATTGTGCGATCACCGCGTCGGTCAAGAGGTCCCGCTCGGCCGCTGTTTCGAGCATCCGTTCGAAACGCGCCAGGTCCGGCTCCGGCTCCGAACCCAGTGCCTCGATCAGGACGTAGGCTTCGGACCCGAGTGGCAGCGGCTGTGGCATGCCCGGCACCTGGGTGGTCATCAAGGTATAGAAATCCGGCCACATCATCTCGTAGGCGGACAAGGTCCCGCCAAGCGCGGCTTGAGCGTGACGGAGCAACGAAACCACGCGATCGTAGTCAGGTACGGCCACGAACGCGGTGCACGTGCTGCGCGGCGCCGGGTAGAGACGCAACACGACGCGCGTGATCACGCCCAGCGTGCCCTCTGAGCCAATGAAGATCTGGCGGATATCGAGCCCCGCGTTGTTCTTGATGAGCGTGTTGAGCGACGTGACGATCGTGCCGTCGGCGAGCACGACCTCGAGGCCGAGCACGAGGTCGCGCGTCATACCGTACCGGATGACGCGGTTCCCCCCCGCGTTGGTCGCAACCGTGCCGCCGATGTGACATGAGCCGCGCGCTCCGAGATCCAGGGGGAAGAAGAGCCCTGCCTTCTGGGCGGCTTCCTGCACCGTCTGGAGCGGCGTACCGGCCCGCACCGTCATCGTCGCGCCGGCGGGGTCGAGGTCTTCGATGCCGGTGAAACGATCGAGCGAGAGGATGACCGAGCCTTCGATGGGCGTGGCGCCGCCGACGAGCCCGGTTCGCCCGCCCTGCGGTACGACAGGCACGTTGAGTTCATGACACACGCGCAGGGTCGCGGCGACCTCCTCGACCGACCGGGGACGCACGAGGGCGCTCGCCCCGCCGGTACGCAGGGCCATCACCCAGTCCCGCAAGTAGCGCTCTTCGATCTGATCGCCCGGCGTGACGTCACCCGCGCCAAGCGCGTGAACCAGGGCGGCAACAATGGCCGTGCGTGTATCGGTGGTCATAGTGCGTTGCAGACTTGTCCCATTCTTACCGGGGGCTTGTCAATCGACGCGAGCGCGGCGTTCCGCGGCTTGACACGTCGGGAACCGTGCGCCACGATGATGAGGTGATGCAGACGTTGTGCGCGTGTTGTCGGCCGATGCCGATCTCCGGACCACGTCTCGCTGTGGACACCGAGATCGCGCTGGGATAACCACCCGCGCGACAACGTGTCCGAGAGGTCAGGCCCGGAGAACCAAAGGTTTTCCGGGCTTTTTTTGTGCCCTGGACGGACCTTGGGCCATCCGGCCGACGAGAGCAAAAGGAGAGGATCATGGCGTTGCGACTGGGAGACGTCGCGCCGAACTTCACGGCGCAGACAACGGACGGAGAGCTCGACTTCTACGCGTGGAAAGGACAGGACTGGGCGGTGCTGTTCTCGCACCCCCGTGACTTCACGCCGGTCTGCACGACCGAACTCGGCGCGGTGGCGCGGTTGAAGGGGGAGTTCGAGAAACGGCACACGAAGGTGATTGCGATCAGCGTCGATCCGCTCGATTCGCACCAGCGCTGGGCGGGGGACATCAAGGACGTCGGTGGCACGGCCCTGAACTTTCCGCTCATCGCGGATCCCGAGAAGACGGTGGCGAATCTCTACGACATGATTCACCCGAACGCGAGTGATACGGCGACGGTGCGCTCGGTGTTCATCATCTCGCCCGACAACAAAATCAAACTGACGCTGACCTATCCGGCAAGCACAGGTCGCAACTTCCTCGAGCTCCTGCGCGTGATCGACTCGCTCCAGCTCACCGCGAACCATCAAGTCGCGACGCCCGCCGACTGGCAGGCCGGCGAGGACGTGATCATCGTGCCGGCGGTGTCGGACGACGATGCGAAGAAGAAGTTCCCCAAGGGATTCGTGGCGAAGAAGCCCTACCTGCGGGTGACCCCGCAACCCGACAGATAGACCGACCGATAGAGGAGCCGACCCGTCCATTGGAGCCCCGGACGCTCTTGTCCGGGGCCCGCGACGGCAACGCCCCTTTTCCCTGTCGCTCGTTCGGCCTGAAACCGCTATCATGGCCCTTCTATAGACAGGTACGAAGAAGGGGCAAAGCCGTGGCTAGAGCGGTCAAGATCAAGAAGCCCACGATTGCGACCGTCGCCGAGCAGGCGGGCGTGGCGGTGAGCACCGTGTCCCGGTTCCTGAACGGGCATTACGTCAGCGCGACGGTCCGGGAGCGGTTGTCGGCGGTCATCGCCGACCTCGGGTACTCGCGGTCGTGGACGGCCAGGAACCTGAGCCTGGGACTGCGCGGCAGCGTCGGGGTCCTGGTCGATTCGAGCGATGACCCCTGGTTCGTCCAGTTGCTTCTCGGCATCGAGGAGGAACTCGTGACGCGCGACTGCAGCCTGATGCTGTCGAGCCTCGAACTGCTCGGCCGATATGACGCGACGCGGGTGCTCGATTGGGTCCAGGGCCACCGGGTCGACGGCATCATCGTGGCCAAGTCACAGCGCCGGGATCGACCGATCCTGCGTGCCGCGCTCGATGCGCGCCTGCCCCTGGTTGCCGTCGTGCCCGACGAGACTGCCACGGACATTCCGGTGCTCCAGTGCAACAACATTGAGGCGGGCACCATCGTGGCCGACCACCTGGCGGGGCTCGGGCACACCCGGATTGCGTTCGCCGGCGGTCCGCCGCATTCCATCGACTCCAAGCACCGCCTGCGGGGACTTCGCGAGGGGCTCGCCGCGCACGGGATTCGGCTCGACTCGGCCGATGTGTATTCGTGCGGCGGATGGGAGCTCGAGGCCGGTGCCACGTTTGCGAAGGAGCTGTTGGCCCAGCCGCTCACCGTGACAGCCGTGGTGCTGGCCAACGACGCGCTGGCGCTCGGTTTTCTTCGCGTGGCGCACGAACGCGGGGTGATGGTGCCGCGCGAAATTTCCGTCGTGGGGTTCGACGGGCTGCCGTTCGGCGCGCTGACCTGGCCGTCGCTCACGACCGTGGCGCAGCCGATGCGGGAGATGGGTCGTGTGGCGTGCCGGCGGCTCTTCGAAGGCATGGCTGATCCGGGCCGGATCGAGCGAATTCAGTTTCGTATGCATTTGATTGCACGCGAGAGTTCTGGACCCGCGCCGGTTATCGGCGGCGCGCGGCGTCATCTGCGGGCGGTTTCGACCGAGACCGACCGGGCACCTGACGAAGCTTGAGCCCCGGTCAACAAACTTTTGGTTTAGAATGCGCTACCCGCGTCTGAAGTGCCGGATTTGTTGGGGTGGTATCGGTTCCACCCCGGGCGCTTGCTGCGAGGGCGGCGAAAGCGAGGATACCTGTGAAGCGGATCGGAATGGGCATCGTGGGCGCCGGGTTCATCGGGCCGCACCACATTGACGCCGTGCGACGGCTCGGTTACGTCGACGTGCTGGCACTGGCGGACATGAACGAAGGGCTCGCGCGCGACAAGGCCGCGTCGCTGAGCATCCCGAAGGCGTACGGCAGCTACGACGCGCTGTTGGCCGATCCGGCGATCGAGGTCGTGCACAACGCCACCCCCAATTTCCTTCACTATCCGGTGAACGCCGCCATCATCGCCAAGGGCAAGCATGTCGTCTCCGACAAGCCCCTCGCCTTGTCGGCCGACGAAGCCCGCAAACTGCGCGATCAGGCCAACAAGGCGGGGGTCTTCAACGCCGTGACGTTTGGCTATCGCGGCAACCCGCTGATCCAGCAGGCGCGCCACTCAGTGGCGAAAGGCAAAATCGGCAAGCCCACCTTCGTGTACGGCCACTACATCCAGGATTGGCTGCTGAAGGACACCGATTACTCGTGGCGCCTCGAGCCGGACAAGGGCGGCGAGTCGTCGGCGCTCGGCGACATCGGTTCGCACTGGTGTGACCTGGTCCAGCACGTCACGGGCCTGCGAATCACGCATGTCCTGGGTGATCTCACGACCGTCGTACCGAAGCGGAAGAAGCCGAAGGGCGCGCGTGAGGCGTTTGCGGCCGCGACCGGCAAGGAAGAGTTCGACCTGGTCGACATCAAGGTCGAGGACCTGGCGTCGGTCCTCGTGCGCTTCGACAGCGGCGCGAAGGGTGTGTTCACCGCGGCGCAGGTGTGCGCGGGCCACAAGAACGATCTGATGTTCGAAGTGTGTGGCGGCACGGCCTCGTTGCGGTGGCGCCAGGAAGAGCAGAACGAGCTCTGGATCGGGCAGCGCGACGAGCCGAACCAGATCATGCAGAAGGATCCGGGGCTCATGGATCCCGAGGTCCGGCACTACGCGCACCTGCCCGGCGGTCACCAGGAAGGGTGGCCTGACGCGTTCACCAATCTCATGCGCGACATCTACGGCACGATCGCGGCCGGCAAGAAGCCGACCGATCCGCTGCCGCCCTGTTTTGCGACGTTCGAGGATGGCTATCGCGCCAATGCGATCGTCGATGCGATTCTGCAGAGCGCCCGTGGTGGCAGCGTCTGGACGAAAGTGAACTACTGAACATGGCCATCAAAGCGTTCGCGCCGCAGCACATGAAGGTGGGGATTCTCACCGCCGCCTTTCAGGAACTCACGCCGCGCGACGTGCGCGACCCGGATCCGGACCGCGCGATCGAGGAGTGGCTCGACTTCGCGCACGAGCTTGGCTCGAGCTACATCCAGTTGTCCGCGGCGCTGCACCCCTCCGAAACCGATATTCCCGCGGAAGCGATGCTAGATCCGGTCGCGAACACGCTCGACCTGCGGCAGCCCTTTGACAAGGCCCGCGCCGCGCGGGTCCAACGGGCCATCGACGCCACTGGCGTCGGGTTGTCCGACCTGGGCTACTTCGACAACATGCTCCATCACGATCCGGCGATCCGGAAGAAGAAGATGGACTTCATGTTGCGCGTGTTCGACGCCGCGGCGCTGCTGGGCGTCGACGCTGTCTGTGGCTTTGTCGGCCGCAATCAGCAGCACAGCATGGACGAGAACCTGATCGATTTCGAGGAGCAGTTCGTGCCGCTGCTCAAGGCCGCGAAAGCGCGTGGCCTGACCTTCCGCGTCGAACAGTGCCCGATGCCGGGATGGACGGTCGGCGACAACTGGCACAACAACATCGCGTACGCGCCGGGCCCCTGGATGGCCCTGCACAAGATCTGCGAGAAGCACGGCGTCGGCGACAACTTCCGCATCCACTACGATCCGTCGCACGCGATCCTGATGGGGCAGGACACCCGCTCGATCTTTCAGATTCTGAAGGACGAAGGCTACGCCTTTCTGATCGGCGGCTTCCACGTCAAAGGCCAGGTGGTCGACGCGAAGGGCGTGTCGACCTGGGGCTACGGCGGGCAGACGATGCAGCGTGGTGACTGGGTGAACGGGCGGCCCTCCGACAATCCGGCCGACCAGGTCAACGCGTGGAAGAAACAGGTCGTCCTCGCGGAACACGAGTTGCCTGGCACCGCGAAGCACGATCCGCTGGCGTACCTGCAGAACCGCACCGTGGACTGGCTGGATCACCAGCTGGCCGCGCGCGAGTTGCTAACACTCGACATCGCCAATACGCACCTGGTGGTCGAGCACGAGTACCCGAAGGCGCGTATTCAGGATCGCGCGCGCTTGAAGCCGATCCTGCAGGGCTCGATCGCGTTCGTGCGGCACATCGACGAAGCGGCCGCCGCCATGCATGCGCTTCAGCACGAGGTGCTCGCCGCTCAGGGGATTCCTGCCCAGGGCGCCGGTCGCCAGGCGTTCCGGTCCTAGGTCCGGCTTCGAGGAGATTTGCGGCATGCCGGTTCTGGGCATTGACATCGGTACGAGCGGCTCGCGCGCGCTGCTTGTCGACGAGACAGGTGTGATCGTCGCGTCGGCTACGAGCGCGCATGAGCCGTTTCGCTCACCGGGCCCCGCCTGGGCCGAGCAGGATCCGGCCGACTGGTGGCGCGCCGCGCAAGAGGCCGTGCGCACCGTGCTGGCCAGGGGCAACGTCGCTGGAAGGGACATTGCCTGCATCGGTCTGTCCGGACAGATGCACGGAGCCGTCCTGCTCGATGAGGCGGGTGACGTGCTGCGTCCCTCGATCATCTGGTGCGATCAGCGAACGGCCGAGGAGTGTCAGTGGCTCGACCGCGAGGTCGGCCCGGCGCGCCTGCTCGAGCTCACGTCGAATCCCGCGCTCACGAACTTCACGCTCACGAAGCTGCTCTGGGTGCGCACACACGAGCCCGACGTCTGGAAGCGCGTCCGGCACGTGCTGTTGCCCAAGGACTACGTCCGTTACCGCCTGAGCGGCGCCTTCGCGATCGACGTGGCTGATGCCTCCGGCACGCTGATGCTGGACGTCGCCAAACGCCAGTGGTCGGGCGAAATGCTGAAGGCGACCGCGATCAGCCCGGATCTCCTGCCGGAGGTATTCGAATCGCCGGCGGTTTCCGCGCATGTGTCCGCGGCGGCCGCCGCCGCGATGGGACTCGTGGCCGGCACCCCGATTGTGGCCGGCGCCGGCGATCAGGCCGCGGGCGCCGTCGGCATGGGCATCACGCATCCCGGCGCCGTCAGCGTGACCATCGGCACCTCCGGCGTGGTCTTTGCCGCGACGGAACGTCCGGCACTGGATCGAAAGGGCCGCATCCACACGTTCTGTCACGCCATTCCCGGGCGCTGGCACGTGATGGGCGTCACGCAAGCTGCTGGCCTGTCGCTTCGCTGGATTCGCGATCAGTGGCAGATGGGATCGGACGACGCGGCGTACGAACGGATGACGGCGGAGGCTGCCGCGGTGCCGGCGGGATCGGATGGCGTGCTGTGGGCCCCGTATCTGATGGGCGAGCGGACGCCACACGCCGATCCCAACGTGCGTGCCGCGCTCGTCGGACTCGCGGCCAGCCACACGCGCGGTCATGTCACTCGAGCCGTGATGGAAGGCGTGGCGTTTAGCCTCAACGATACCTTCGGCATCTTCGAGGAGTTGAAGGTCCCCGTCACGCGCGTCCGCGTGGGCGGCGGCGGCGCCCGCTCTGCGCTGTGGCGTGAGATTCAGGCCGCCGTCTATGGACACCCTGTCGAAACCGTGGCGGCCGAAGAGGGGGCCGCGTATGGCGCGGCCATTCTGGCCGGCGTCGGCGCCGGCTTTTGGCCGTCGGTGGACGCCGCCTGCGACCGCATCGTGCGCACGGCCGGCGTCACGCACCCCGACCCGTCCGCAAGCGGCGTGATGCGCCGCCGCTACGCCGAATACCGCCGTATCTACCCGGCGCTCCGCGACATCTTCCCTGGCGCCTCCCCGTCGTAACCGTGATCCTGTAGCGATCCATTCTTCCCAACACGAACGAGACTGCATTCACATGTCGAACGCTTACACCCCGAAACCGGAACACAAGTTTTCCTTTGGCCTCTGGACGGTCGGCAACGTTGGGCGGGACCCGTTCGGCGGGCCCGTGCGCGAGCCGCTGCCGCCGAACGACGCCGCCGCGATGCTGGGCGAGGTGGGCGCATGGGGCGTGAACCTGCACGACAACGACCTCGTGCCCATCGACGCGACGCCGAGCGAGCGCGACACGATCGTGCGCGAGTTCAAGAAGGCCTGTGAGGCGGCGCACCTGGTGGTCCCGATGGCGACCGTGTCGCTCTTTACCGATCCGGTCTTTCGCGACGGCGCGTTCACGGCGAACGACCCCGCTGTCCGGGCGTTCGCTGTCCAGAAGACGCTGCGCGCCATGGACCTCGGCGCGGAGCTTGGCGCCAAGACGTTCGTGCTGTGGGGCGGCCGCGAGGGCACCGAGACCGACGCCTGCCGCCGGCCCGACGA
>JBDTNQ010000052.1:0-28492 GCA_039933635.1 Acidobacteriota bacterium | reverse complement strand
TCAATGATCCCCGAAGCCCCGCGCGAGCTGCACGGCGTACTGGGCGCTCGACGCGAGGGTGATCGCGAGGGCCGTGTACACGAACCACGTGACGATCGGCATGGGCTCGCCGCGGTAGTTGGCGAACAGGGCCACGACGCCGGTCAAGACGTAGACCACGGTGGCGGACTTCCCGAGCAGCGTCGGGCGGAACGTGCGTCGCGCCACGGCGAGGTTCACGACGGTCACGGTGAGCACGATCGCGATGTCCCGGCTGAGCACGAGCACCGTCAGCCAGAGCGGCAGGCGTTGCGGCATGCCGAGGTTGGGCACCGTGAGCATCACGAACATCGTAGCCACGAGCAGCTTGTCGGCCATCGGATCGAGCCAGGCTCCGAGCGCCGTGGACTGTCCGGTGCGTCTCGCGATGAATCCATCGAAGGCATCGGTCACGCCCGCGATCGCGAAGACGACGAGCGCCCAGCCCGGGCGCCCGTACAGCATGCACAGGGCAAATACGGGGACGAGCAGCAGCCGCATGAGCGTGAGCTGATTCGCGGCAGTCAACACCGACGACATGAGACGATTTTATCCGCACCGGCCGTGCGGCGTGCTCACGGCTGCCGGGGCGCCAACTGCCCCACCCGCCGAACTGCGGTGTCGAGGTCGGCGCCGGTGGCGAGGCGGTTGGGATCGAACCGGCCGGAACTGTCGGCGCTCATGGCGCCGGAGCCCACCGCCAGCGCCACTGCTGGATAGGAGACGTGACCGGCCGACAGGTCCGTGAAGCGCGGCCTGGCGGCCTGCCAGCGCGCGAGCTCGGCCGGCCGGCCAGCACTCGCGAGGCGCAACAACGCCGCGACCATCGTCGCGAGATCACCCCGGCGAACCGTCGCCGCGGGCTGGAACGTGTGGTTGGGATAGATGCTCATCACGCCCGCGCGCGTCACCGGCAGAATCCACGGCGCAGCCCAATGCGTGCGGATGTCCGTCGCGATGTCGGTCATGCGCCGCGGCGCGGCGTCGATGAGCGCGTCGAGCCGGATGCCGATGAACGCGGCCACCTCCGCGCGCGTCACGGACGGCGCCGTCGGAAGCTGCGCAAAGGTCGCCGGGAGGGCCGCACGCTCGGCCTTTTCCCGCAGGTCGGCACTGCGGGAGCGCCATTCCGGCCGCGGATCGAGATTGGCCGCACGCGCATACGCCGCGGCAGCCTCACGGTACTTGCCGCGCGCTTCGAGGACGCTGCCGAGCAGCGCGTGCCCGTCCGCCTCGCGCGGCTCGAGATCCGTCGTGCGCCGCGCGTGAGTCTCGGCCTCCTCGAGCCGCTTGGCCGCGACCTCGGTGAGCGTCAGGTCGTGCAGGATCATCGTGCTGTCCGGCGACAGTCGCAACGCCTGCTGAAGCTGCTGCAGCGCGTCATCGAAGCGGCCGGCCGCGCGGGCCTTGCGGCCACCCTCGAGCAACGACTGCGTCAATCGGAAACGGACGAGATCAAGGCGCGTGCGCACGACCTCTCGTCGAGGATCCAGCGCCAGCACCTTCTCCATCGCGACGATGGCGTCGGCGTCGCGGTTCAGGCCCAGCAGCGCGTCCGCCTGACCGATCCAGGCGGGCACGTAGCGATCGTTGGCGGCGGTCGCCGTCGCGAATCGCGCGCTGGCATTCTTGTACTGACGGCCGGCCAGCTGGACGAACCCCATCGCGGTCTCCGCAGGATAGAACCCAGGTGACCTTTTGAGGATGTCGGTGAACGTGCTGCTGGAGCCCCGGATGTCACCGCTCTGGAATCGGCGCCATGCCTCCGTGTGCTTCGTCCGCACGTCGGGGGTCACGCTCACGCCGGGCGGAATATCCGGCATCGGATAGGCACTGGTCGCCGTGGACGGCGTCGCGGTCTTGGGCGGCGGCGTCTGCGGGCTGGCGCAACCCGCGCAGGTCAGGCCCGCGGCGACCACCGCGATCGCGAGCGCGAGTCGCCGCAAGCGCCTCACGCCGGCACCGTCACCCGCGCGAAGCGACTCAGCAGACGCTTCGGAATTTCGGCCTCGACCGACACGCGCGCGTCCGCGGCCGTCTGACTGACGACGCGCCCATGGCGGTAGAGATCGGCGAGCAGCTTCCGGTCGTCTTCGTTGGAGCTGTCAATCGACAGCGTCACGCGCGTGGCGTCCATGTCGAGGCGCCCGGCGATGGCGCCGAGCAGTTCCGACCGCCCGGTGCCGTCCTGGGCGGACAGCCACAACGCCTCTGGATGGGCGGTCTTGAGCGCCGCGAGTTCCAGTGGCTCCAGGCGATCGATCTTGTTGAAGGCGTCGACCATCGGAATGTGTTCCGCGTCCACTTCCGCGAGCACGCGCCGCACCGCGTCACGGCGGCGATCGCGGTCAGGCGCCGACGCGTCGATGACGTGCACGAGCAGATCGGCGGCCGCGACTTCTTCGAGCGTCGCATGGAAGGCCGCCACCAACTGGTGCGGCAGACGGTCGATGAACCCGACGGTATCCGCCAGCTGAATCTGACGCGCGTCGGCCAGCTTCAATCGACGCATCAGCGGATCGAGCGTCACGAAGAGCGCGTCCGAGACCACGGCCGACGATCCCGTCAGGCGGTTGAAGAGCGTGCTCTTGCCCGCGTTGGTGTAGCCCACGAGGGCCACGGTGGGCACGTCCGATCGCCGGCGCCGGGCGCGCAGATAGCCGCGTCGCCGCTGCACCTCCGCGATGTCCCGCTTCAACCCCGCGATGCGATACCGGATGCGCCGTCGATCGGTCTCGAGCTTGGTTTCCCCAGGTCCTCGCGTGCCGATGCCGCCGCCGAGTCGCGACAGCGCCTCGCTCGATCCCGCAAGCCGAGGCAATCGGTACTGCAGTTGCGCCAGTTCGACCTGCAGTTGCCCTTCCCGCGTGCGGGCCCTCGACGCAAAGATGTCCAGGATGAGGGCGGTGCGGTCGATGACGCGTCGCCGGCAAGCCTCTTCGAGGTTGCGCGTCTGCGCCGGCGTGAGTTCGTTGTCGACGATGACCAGCTGGACGTCGGCTTCATCGCACGCGCGCGCCAGCAGTTCCGCCTTGCCGGAGCCAATCAGCGTGGAGGGATCCGCCGTCGCGCGTTCCTGCACCATGCGAAACGCCACCGTCGCGCCCGCGGCCCGCGCCAAGCCTTCGAGTTCGTCGAGCGCGACGTCGCTATCGGTATTCCTGGAGGCGCGCGTCGCCAGCCGAACGAGCGCGGCGCGTTCGCGCAGCTGATCGTTCGATCGACTTTCTGCGAATGTCATCCGTTCAGGCAGTCTAGCACGCGATTCCAGGCGATGGCGCCCTCGCGAACCAGCAGCGGCGGGACCACGCGCGCGTCGACGATCGTCGACGGCAAGCCTCCCGGTGTGGCGCCGCCGTCGACGACGAGCACGCGGCGATCGCGTGCGATGTCGGCGAGTCCATCAACCGTCCACACCGGCGGCTCGCCGCTGCGATTGGCGCTCGTGGAGGTAATCGGGATCCCGGCGCCTTCAGCGAGGGCCTGGGCGACGCGATGCGCGGGCACCCGCACGGCCACGGTGTGTCGGCCCGCGTGGATGGCGGCGGCCACGCGCCGAGACGCGTCCAGCACGAGCGACAGCGGACCAGGCCAGAACATCTCGGCCAGACGCGCGGATGCTCCGTCCACGGCCGCGACCGATCGGGCCTGCTCGAGCGACGCGGCGATCAGCGGCATGGCCACATGACGATCGCGACCCTTCACATCGAACAGCGCGGCCACTGCCACATCGGAGGTCGAATCGACCGCCAAACCGTAGAACGTATCGGTGGGGTACGCCACGATGCCGCCCGCGGCAATCCAGGCGCAGGCCTCCGCGAGATCCACCACCGTACAGGCGGCGGCATCGACGCGGATCATACGCGGCGAAGTTCGACGGGATCGCCAGGCGCGACGGCCAGGCGCTCGGCGGCGCTCGCCGTGCGCATCGCGAACTCGAGGTGATCCGTCCCGCCGAACAGCGCGGCGATCTCGCCGGGGTTAATCTCCGTGTACGTCGAGACGATGCGGCTGATGTCCTGCCCCCCGGCCGTCAACTGCAGTACGCCGACACCTTCCGTCAATCGCTCGCACGACTTCCGATCGAGGTTCGTGACCACGTTGCCGAAGCGATCGATGCGGACGACGATGCCGCTCAACACCGCGCCGTCCAGCTGTGGCTTGGGCAGGTCGAGCATGTGAAAGTCCGTCAACGGGCGCCCCAGGGCTGTGAGGTGAACGCCCTTGGACAGCCACGCCGCCGCCGGTGCGAAGCGGTCGCGCCCTTCGAACGTACGGCTTACGGTCGGCCGCGCGTATCGGCGTTCGGTCAGCTCGACCACCTTCTTCGGCGGCGTTTCCTCGAACACACCGCTGAGGACGCCGTTGTCCGGCGCGACAAACCGCCACTCGCCCACGTCGGCCGCAATGCCCCGCCGCGTACTACCCACGCCCGGATCCACCACCGCCAGGAACGTCGTGCCGGTCGGAAAATAGCGATAGCTCGCGGCGAGCTCGCGCGCGGCGGTGGCAATGTCGTGTGGCGGCAAATCGTGCGAGATGTCGACGACGCTGGCTTCGGGGTTGATGCTGAGGATCACACCTTTGATCACGCCGACGTAGTGATCGCGGGTGCCGAAGTCACTCAAGAACGCAATCAGAGACTTTGCCATGGCGGGAGGGAGCGGGCCTCAGGACGGCTTGCGAAACAGGACTTCCCGTGCGTTGCTCTTCAGCAGCACGGATTCCTTCGTGACGAGACCGTCGAACATCTTGTTGATGTCACGCGTCACCAGCACGTTGCGCCGGGTCGATGTCGCCGGCGTCTGCCGGAGCCGCATCGCGTCGGTGGTCTCGACCGTGAAACGCGTGTAGTGCGTGAGATCGGCCGGCGTCGATCCGAAGAATCCGTACAGGACGCCGCCCGGCCGCAGCAGCGCGACCAGATGCGAGGCCAGCGCCTGCGAGCTGGGACGGTCGAGGTAGTCGAACAGATCCCAGCAGAAGATGCCGTCCATCGATCCGGCCCCGCGTGTCAGTCGCGCCACGAGGGCCGCCGGCAACGCGTCGCGTGTGCCGGCCTTGGCGTGCGACTCGACCACCGCGTACAAGTCCTCGACGAGGATCTTGCACCCGAGTTGCTCACCGAAGAACGAAATGTTGGAACCAACCACCGGCCCGAGGTCCATCAACGTCGGACTCTGCACGTGGGACAACGTCGCGAGGACCTTGGGCAGGACCTTCGAGTGCGTCAGCGGTTCGATGGCGGCGGCAACTGGTGAGGCGGAAGGGCTTTCGTCCTTCCGCCCACCCCATTTGAAGAAACTCGACACCAGGAACTCAGCCGGCGCGGCGCGCCAGCGTTACGTTACCGGGCCGCCGTGGCGGCAGGCACCTGCGCGACCGGCTTCACGTCAGCCGGCTTCGTGTCCGTCGCAGTGGGTTTGACGTCGGGCGCCTTGGCGCCGCCCTGACGCTGCATGTCGATGCTGCCGCGGAAGTGCGCGCCGTCCGCAATCGCAATGCGCGGAGCGGAGAGGTCGCCATCGACCGATCCGGCGTCACGAATGTCGACACGCTCGCTCGCGGTGATGTCGCCAATGACCTCGCCCTGGACGACGACGGCCTTGGCGAAAATCGACGCCTTGATCTTCCCGTTGGCGCCAATGGTCAGAATGTTCTGGCGCAACTCGATCTTGCCTTCGACCTGCCCCTCAATCGTGAGATCTTCGCTACCGCTCAGATCGCCCTTGATGACGACGCTTTTTCCGATGTTCACGGTGTCTTTCTCCTGAGACCGCACCGCATCGGCGCGGACAGACGATGAGTCATGAGAGACGGGGGGGATAACGGGTGCTGCTGCAGGTTGAGGTTGAGGCGGCTTCACGGCCTCGTCACGCTTCCACATGAGTGATCTCCAAGTCCAAGTCGAAGTAACTCCTGGAGGCAGCCAACCCACGAGACCGACGGGCCAGCCGGGCAGAGTCGAGAAACGCCAGTATAGCGTTTCCCACACCCTGTCGAGTCGTTCCTCTTATCGGCATGAAAACGCTCGGCTGCAGGAGACGCCCCGGACCTGAGGTCCGGGGCAACCTTCCCGGTCCGGAACCCAAATCGCCCCTCGGCCGCAGCGCCGCGACGTGCAGTTTGATGCCGAAAGCCGGGTGCTACCATGGCTCGGTGCGGATCTACCTGGACTACAACGCCACGACGCCTCCCCTGCCGGAGGTCATTGCCACGGTCGGCCGGGTCATGGCTTCCACCTTCGGCAACCCGTCGTCGGTGCACACCTTCGGTCAGCAGGCCAAAGGGGAGTTGGATCACGCTCGAAGCGCCGTCGCGGCGCTGATCGGCGCGGAGCCCAGTGAAATTGTGTTTACCGCGGGTGGGACGGAATCGGACAACCTGGCGATCAGGGGAGCCGCCGAGGCCCTCGAGCCCGCCGGCCGGAAGCACCTCGTGACGAGCGGCATCGAGCACGAGGCCGTGCTCAACACCATGCGCGCGCTCGAGCGGCGGGGCTGGTCGGTCACGACCCTGCCGGTCGATCAGAGCGGCGTCATCTCCCCTGCCGCGCTCGAGGCGGTCATCCGGAAGGATACGGCGCTCGTGTCGGTGATGCACGCCAACAACGAGATCGGCACCATCCAGCCCATCGCGGAACTGGCAGCCATCGCACGCGCCCACGGTGCCGTGATGCACACGGATGCCGTCCAGTCGGTCGGCAAGATTCCTGTGTCGGTCAAGGCGCTCGGCGTGGACGTACTCTCGCTCGCGGGTCACAAGTTCGGCGGCCCGAAGGGTACCGGCGCGCTGTGGATTCGTCGAGGCGTACGCCTCAGCGCGCATCTGACGGGTGGCAAGCAGGAGCGAAACCGTCGCGCCGGTACCGAGAACGTCCCCGCGCTTGCCGGGCTCGGCGCCGCCGCACGCGCCGCGATCGAGACCGGTCTGACCGCCGGGCTCGCGATCGCCGCCATGCGTGATCGGTTCGAGGACTCGGTGCTCCGCAGCGTCGCCGGCACGGCCATCAACGGTGACCGCGACCGTCGCGTACCGAACACGAGCAACATCAGCTTCGAAGGCATCGAGGCCGAGTCACTCCTGATTGCCCTCGACCTCGAGGGCGTCGCCGTGTCGACCGGCTCGGCATGTTCGTCCGGATCGCTCGAGCCGTCACACGTGCTGCGCGCCATGGGGCTCTCGCAAGCGCGCGGGCGCAACTCATTGCGGTTCAGCCTGGGCGCCACGTCGACGGCCGAGGAACTCGACTTCGTCGCCGACGTCCTGCCGCGCCTCACCGCGCGCTTGCGCGCCATCGGCCGCGCACCGGCGGCGGTCCGCTGATCATGCGGGTCGTCGTGGCCATGTCGGGCGGGGTCGATTCGTCGGTGGCCGCTGCGTTGCTCGTCGAGCAGGGACACGAGGTCGTGGGCCTGTCGATGCAGCTCTATGATCAGAGAGACGGACGCGAGTCGTTCGGATCATGCTGCAGCCTCGACGATCTCGCGGATGCGCGGCGCGTGGCCGCCGCCCTCGATTTCCCACACTACATCGTCAACTTCGAGGAGCAGTTCCAGGCCAAGGTCGTCCGCAACTTCGTCGACGAATACGCCGCGGGCCGGACGCCCATCCCCTGCGTCCACTGCAATGCGGATCTCAAGTTCGCGCACCTGGTCGAGCGCGCGTCGGGTCTGAATGCTGGTGCCGTAGCCACCGGACATTACGCGCGCGTGCTGTTCGACGAAGACAGCCGGCGGTATCAGTTGCGCCGAGGCGCCGACGGCGACAAGGATCAGTCGTATTTCCTGTTTTCGCTCACGCAGGATCAGCTGGCGCACGCGATGTTTCCCGTCGGCACGCTCACGAAGCCGGAGGTGCGTCGTCACGCCGAGCGCCTCGGCCTGGCCGTCGCGGACAAGCCGGACAGTCACGAGATTTGCTTCATCCCTGATGGCAAGACCGGTGACTTCGTCGATCGTCACCTGCCCGAGCATGCCGAAGGCGACATCGTCGACTCCGGCGGCGCCGTCCTCGGGCGCCACCGCGGCATCCATCGATATACGGTCGGACAGCGGAAGGGGCTCGGTGTCTCGAGCGCTGCGCCGCTGTATGTCCTTCGGCTCGAGCCCGTCGATCAGCGCGTGATCGTCGGGCCGCGCGAGGAACTGGGACAGACCGACTTCCGCGCCGCGCAGGTCAACTGGATTTCCGGCACGGCGCCCTCCGGCCCGATCCGCGCCACCGCACGAATCCGCCACCGCCATACCGACGCACCGGCGACCATCAGTCCGGACGGCCTCGGTACGGTGTCCGTCCGCTTCGACACGCCGCAACTCGCCATCACGCCCGGACAGGCGGCGGTGTTCTACGACGGGGATCGAGTGCTCGGAGGGGGCTGGATCGCGAGGTAAGCAACTGGCTGGCGCGAGCCAAGAGGGCCAGACGTCTAGTGTCCTTCTCGCTCCAGAAACTTCTCCGCATCCAGCGCGGCCATGCAGCCCGTGCCGGCCGCGGTGATGGCTTGACGATAGATGTGATCCTGGACATCACCGCACGCGAAGACGCCGGACACGTTCGTCTTGGCGCCGTCGTGGGTGATCAGGTAGCCGTTTTCGTCCATCTCAAGCGGCCCGCCCTTGAAGATCTGGGTATTGGGCGTGTGGCCGATCGCGACGAACAGGCCGTCGATCGGCAGGTCCTTCTCGGCGCCGGTCTTGAGATTGCGCAGCCGCGCGGCGGTCACCGCGCCGGTGCCACCGTCGACGACGTCGACGACCTCGGTGTCCCACTCGAACGTAATCTTCGGGTTCTTGAATGCCTTGTCCTGCATGATCTTCGACGCGCGCAGCGAGTCGCGACGATGCACGAGCGTGACGTTCGACGCGAATCGTGTGAGGAAGTTGGCCTCCTCCAGCGCCGAGTCGCCCCCGCCCACGACCGCGATCGGGCGGCCGCGGAAGAAGAACCCATCGCAGGTTGCACACGTGGAGACGCCGTGGCCCATGAGCTTGCGCTCTGACGGCAATCCCAGCAATCGAGCGGATGCACCAGTCGAGATGATCACCGTGCGCGCCTGGATCTGACCCTCGCCGGTCGTGATCGTGAACGGTCGCCACGAGAAATCAATCGCCGACACATTGCCGTGCTTGAACGTCGCGCCGAACTTCTCGGCCTGGACCCTCATGTTGGCCATGAGGTCCGGCCCCATGATGCCTTCCGGAAAACCGGGAAAGTTCTCGACCGCCGTGGTCATCATCAACTGTCCGCCGGCCTCGACGCCTTCAATGATCAGCGGCGACAGGTTCGCGCGCGCGGTGTACAAGGCTGCGGTCAATCCAGCCGGGCCGGATCCGATGATGACGACGTTGTGGAGGGACATGGGGATGAATGGACGAAAAACGGATCGACTCAGCGGTTAAGAGCCAGAAGCCAAAAAGGGCGGCACGTCTGTCGTCGCGCTTCGGGCTTCCGGCCGTTGAGAACCCTCTACGAGCCGCAGCGGCTCAGAGGTGCTTGTCGACCATCGTCTTGAGCGCGCCCTTGTCGGCGAGGCCCACGAGTTGATCGACGACCTGACCGCCCTTGAATAGAATCACCGTCGGAATGCCGCGGACCATGTACTTCATAGTGACGGTGGGATTGTCATCGACGTTCAGTTTGCCGACCCGGATTTTGCCCACGTAGTCGGTCGCGAGTGCCGTAATCGACGGCTCCATCGCGCGGCACGGCCCGCACCATTCCGCCCAGAAATCCACCAGCACGGGGGTGGAAGCCTTGAGCACGTCGACATCGAAGTTGCCGTCAGTGAACGTCTGCGTGTGTTCTGAAGCCATGAGTCGTCTGTTGTCCCTTCCGCGTTCCGGATCAGCGCCCCGCCCTCTGGGCGGCGGCCTGCCGGGCTCGTCTGTACACTTTGACATATTCCCTGGCGGACGTCTGCCAGGAGTGATCGGCCCGCATGCCTTCCTGCATGAGTGGCAACCACGCAGCCTTGTCGTGGTAGACACGGATGGCTTGCCGCAGCACACGAACCAGGGTGGCGGGCGACGCATCACGAAATTTGAAGCCGTTCGCGTGGCGCGCGCGTGAGGAGTAGGGCTGGATCGTGTCATCCAATCCGCCCACCGCGTGCACGATCGGCACGGTGCCGTAGCGAAGGCTGTACATCTGGTTGAGCCCGCAGGGTTCGAAGATCGACGGCATCAGGAACATGTCGGCGCCGGCCTCCACCAAGTGCGCCAGCGCTTCGTCGAACCCGATGAAGGTGCCGATGCGCGACGGGTAGCGGATCGCGAGATCGCGCAACGTCCGCTCGTGCCGGGCCTCACCCGTCCCCACGAAAATCCACGTGGCATCGAGCGCGGCCAGTTCATCGGCCGCGCGCTCGATCAGGTCCAGGCCTTTTTGATCGACCAGGCGCGATACCATCCCGATCACCGGCCGCCCCATCGCATCGTCGCCGACCGGCAGGTGGAAGCGTCCGAGCAATGCGCGCTTGCAAATGGCCTTGCCCTCGAGCGAGTCGACGTCGAAGCGCGCCGGCAGCAACGCATCGGTGGCCGGATTCCAGACGGCCGTGTCGACGCCGTTCAGGATGCCGACGTAGCGATCGGCGCGCGCGGTCAGCACGCCGTCCAGCCCGGCGCCGAACTCGGGCCGTTGGGTCTCCCGCGCGTACGCCGGACTCACCGTCGTGATCATGTCGCTGTAGGTGATGCCGGCCTTCAGATAGCTGAACTGGCCCCAGAACTCGCCCGTGTCCATCGCGAACGTCGTCCACGGCAACCCGAGGATGGGCACGATATCTCGCGGCGCGAGCCCCTGATAGGCGAGGTTGTGGATCGTGAAGACAAGTCCCGTGTGTCCGAGTGCGGCATGGTGCCGGCTGTCGGTGCGCACGAGTGTCGGCACGAGTCCCGCCTGCCAATCGTGGGCGTGAATGATATCGACGGCAGGTGCGTCGCTGTCGAGTTCGACGAACTCGAGTGCCGCGGCGGCAAGCATCGCGAAGCGTTCCGGGTTGTCAGGGAAATCGCGGCCGCTGGCGCCGTAGAAGCCCGGGCGGTCGAACAGGCGCGGCGCCTCGACGAACACCGCGCGGCACCGGCCCTGGAGCGGCGCGATGTGAAAGATGACGTCGTGCGCGACGGAACCGAGCCGCACCCGCGCCGTACGCGTCGAGGCCACGTCGGGCATCGTCACGCCCTGATAGCGCGGCAGCACGATCGTGACGCGATGCCCCAGGCGATCGAGCGCTTCAGGCAGCGATCCGGTCACATCCGCGAGCCCGCCGGTCTTCGCCCACGGCGCCACCTCCGAGGCGATCATGAGCACGTGCAGGCTCGGCGCGCGGGCCCCGGTGTCTGGTGCCGATTCGTCTTGTGGTGACGACTGCAAATCCACGAACGTCAAGTTTAACTTAGCCCTGAGCGAGGGCGCGACGCGACCGAGTTGAAGGGCGCACTGGACGTTGCGGTGGAGCCTGGATCATCCGGTGGAGCCGGACACTCCGGTGGATCACCGGAGGCTCCGATCGCTGGACACTCCGATGGAGCCCTGGACCTTCAGGTCCAGGGTACGGCATCCCTACGGATGCGCGGCTTCGACAGCGGGGGCACCGAAGAGTCCTTGCGCGCGGCCCACGGCCCAGTTGAACAGATGCCGCGTCTCACCAAAGCGGACCGCGCTGTTGGCGGCACCAAGCACGACGACCGCGACCTGCGACCCCTGCGGGACCTGCAGCAGCGTGGCGAGGCAATAGCCGGCCGCGCTGATGAATCCGGTCTTGCCACCGACCACGTCGACGTCGGTGCCGAGAAGCTTGTTCGTGCTGTGGATCGAGAACTGGCGCGAAGGGGTATGGACGTCGAACTGGGCGGTGCGCATGACCGGGCCGAGGCGCTCATCCGACGTGGCAAACGCGATCAGGTGCGAGATGTCGTAGGCCGACGACACGTTGCGCGAGTCGAGGCCGGATGGATCCTCGTAGTGCGTGTTGGTGAGGCCCAGGTGCGCGGCCATCTCGTTCATGCGCTGCACGAACGCTTCCGTGCCGCCGTCGCTCGTCCGCGCGAGGATGCGCGCGGCCGCGTTGTCCGAGGCGATCAGCGTGAGATGCAGCACGTCGTCGAGCGAGAGATTGTCGCCGGCCACGAGGTGCGTCGTCGACGCGCGGGTCACGTCGGCGCGCGTGACGATCACGCGTTCGGTCAGTTCCGGATCGTCAGCAATGAACGTCACCGCCGTCATGATCTTCGTGAGGCTGGCAATCGATCGCTGGTCGTGGGAATTGTTCTCCCAGAGCACGGCGCCCGTCTGGGGGTTGTAGACGATGGCCGCCGCGGCGCGGATGTCCGGCACGACGTTGCCGAGGCCGTCCGTCTTGTAGCGCGGGGTCGCGGCTTCACGCGCCTGCCGGGCAAGGACCGCGGCGCGAGCCCGGCGGGCCGCCGCGGCGCGCGCGAGGCTCGTCCGGCTGGCCGAACGCTTGGCCGTCTGCGACTTGGTGGAGGCCTGAGCGAGAGATTTTCTGGTGGTTTTCGACTGGGCGTCGGCCGACGAAGGCCACGCACACGCCAGCAACAGGGCCACTCCGAGAGCCAACGAACGTGGGATGGGGCGAATTGTTACCGGCAACACGAACCTCCAAACTTACACAACGCCGCGAATCGTAGCATCGGAACTCCTTGATTCGCAATGGGTACGAGGGATCAATATTCGTACCACGGAGCGTCAGGCCGTTCGCCGATTGCCATTTCCGGAGCCTGCGGCGGACACAGCCTGCGCGTCTCGCCCCACCCCCGCTATCTATGTATCGGCTGGAAGCGCCAAACGCGCATGCACCTGTTGCCTCGTTCTCGCCTCTTGAGCACTCCAAATTCATGAGCACCAGGCGTTGAGGCACCATCCGCACTCGAGGCACCGCCGGCGCTTTCGTAGCGCTGATTACATTCGTGGCATCAGCGTCGTTGTGACCCTGGCCAGCCGGACAGTGACCTCGCTGTGGTCGCTGCCGCCGCTGGGTCCTGACGACCGGAGTGGGATCGGACCTCATCCTGCCGTGGGGTGTCGCGCGCGTCGATCGGTACCTTGTGGCGCGCAGGGAATCGATGACCGGGACTCTCCCCCGCGCCGGAGCGCGCGGCGAGGATCCAAGTCCATGGGGTTTGAGATCCAAGGACGCTACGTGCAGCGTGCATGCCGAGGGTGAACAATCCGGGGAATTCCATCTTCTGGCGAGCCAGAACGCGGGCACGACGATTGCATGGCGTCTGGATGAGGGGACAATGAGTCTGGTCAGACTGCTCGGGTTCAAGACGCTCGCGTGCGGCTGCGTCTGTGGCCGGTACCGCGAGATCGGTACCCAACGCGAGATCAAGTACATCGAGGAAAAGGGCACCGTCTGTCCTGAGGTCGCGCACCAGCGGAACCAGCCGCTCAGCGCCGACCGCGTCGCCCACGGCTTCACCTCAATCTTCCGCGCGTCCTAACCCGCGGCTCGCCCTCGGCCGGCCACGGGACACCGGTCGTGCCGCTCCCGACACCAGCCAGCCCTGTACTTGCCCGGTCCAGCGACCGAGAAGTAGGGGCACATGGCACTCGCACTGCGCAGTCGCAAGCCCAGCAAACCCTGGATTGAGTTCAGCGCCGGTTCGGCACGGATTCAGTTGTATCTGGGCGACTGCCTCGAGGTGTTGCCGTCGCTGCCGCCCCAGTCGGTCGCCGCGATCGTGACGTCGCCGCCCTACAACCTGGGCATCAAATATCGGAGCTACCGGGACGACCTTCCGCGAACCGAGTACCTGAACTGGACGGATCGCTGGCTCCGCGCGGCATCCAAGGTGCTCGCCGAGTCGAGTTCCCTGTTCCTCAATGTCGGCGCCAAGCCCACCGATCCCTGGATTCCACTCGAGGTCGCCCAGGTCGCGCGACGCTACTTCAAGCTGCAGAACACGATTCACTGGGTGAAGTCGATCGCCATCGATCGCGAGTCTGCCGGGCAATCGGCCGGTCTCGAGCGCGACATGGCGGTTGGGCATTACAAGCCGATCAACAGCGCGCGGTTCGTCAACGACTGCCACGAGTTCATCTTCCACTTCACGCCCGGAGGGCGCACCCCACTCGACCGTCGCGCCGTGGGTGTCCCCTATCAGGATGCGTCCAACGTGAAGCGCTGGGCGGCGGCTGGCGACGGGCTGCGGTGCCGCGGAAACACCTGGTTCATTCCATACGACACGATCCAGAGTCGTGATCGCGACCGGCCACACCCGGCGTCGTTTCCGCCGAAGGTGCCGGAGCAATGCCTGCGCCTGCACGGACTGAACCGCGCGGGCCTCGTGCTGGATCCGTTTCTCGGATTGGGCTCAACGGCAATTGCCGCGGCGAAGCTGGGGCTGGACTTCGTGGGTGTGGAGATGGACGAGCACTACCTGCGGGAAGCGGCCGGCCGGATCAAAGCGTCGCTCGACGCCTGATCCGGTCCGGCGATTTCATCCACGCTATTTCTTCTTCGGGCGCGGAAGGAAGTACTCCGACCGATAGATCGGCGTGTCCAGCCCGGGCCGCGTGAGCTCGATCTTCACCTGGCGGCGCACCTTGAACGGGTCCGGATTGCTCGAGACGTAGCCCACCAGATAGAAGTCACTGGTCTCAGCATCGATGCGGCGCAATCCCTTCTCGAAGTCGTTCGATTCGACCAGCGCCCACCCGCCAGTCATCTCGGACAAGGTGCGCAGCGTGCTGATCTGCATCGAGATGTAATCGCGCATATCGCCGTAGCTGACCTGGCTGCGGGTCGACGCATCCACGCCGCTGGCAATCAGGCCACGGGGGTCCACGGTGTAGAAGGCAATGTTTGCCAGCGCCGCCGCGCGCCCCAATTGCGCCACCTCGCTCGTCAGATCCGCCACGGAAAACTGGGTGCGGCGTTTGTACTCTTCGTTCCGCAACACGTCCGGATCGCTCGCGTCACTGCCCGTGGATCCCTCGGGCATTGTCGAGTTGTTGGCACCGGTCGGATCGAGCTGCGAATACCAGTCCTGAATCTTCTTCAGCCGGGCCTCGGACATCGGATTGAAGTCGTAGCCGCTGCTGATGTAGACGAAAGCCTTGCGGCGATCGGTCACCGCCGACATCTGATCGATGAGATCGAACGCGGTGCGAAACGCCACATGCGCGTTGTAGCGCACCTGTTGCGGCCCCTCCTGCCCTTCGGTCAGCGCGCCCTCGATATAGTCGTCGACCGACGGGGCCGACCCCATCACCTTGTCGATCGCCTCGTTGAAGCGGCGATGCCCGAAGTCGTACGTGGGATCGATTTCGATCGCGGAGGTGCCGGTCGACACAAAGCCGACCAGATCGTTGTCGTGCACGAGGATGTCGCGCACTTTCTTCATGACGTCCTTCACCTTGGGCGTGTCGGTCGCCGTCAGATGCAGGTCGTCGATGAAGATGATGAAGAAGCGTCCCGAGGAGTCGCTCTTCGGGCGTGACTGCGGGAGCACGAGGCCTTCGATCTTGGGCCCGAGATTCGTGGATCCCCCCATGGCCAGGTTGCCAAGCGATCGGCCCCCAATCCAGGGCGAGAAGGTCGTCACGGTCTGGAGTACACCGTCCTCGTAGACGCGGAACTCATCCTGGCGGAGGTCCGGAACGAAGCGGCCGTCTTTGTCTCGAACGATGACGGACGTCTGGACGGCGTTAGTCGTCGCCCGGAAGACCGTCCCCTGCTGGCTCGTTGGCGTGTTCTGCCCCGTCACCACCGTCGTCGCGGCGATCATCGGCAGGGCGATCAGGCCGATCCATCGGCGCATTCTCGGCATTACGTTCAAGGTTTCCCCCATCGGCCATTATGCCAGACGTGCCCTCATCGCTGGCCGACGCGTCGTCGCCAGGCTCTGATGAGGCAGCGCCGCCCGGAGCGTCTTCGTCCGGGCGGTCACGACGACGGCCGCCGCGGCGGCCGCGGCGCCGCGAGGGCAATTCGGCCACGAGGGCTTCCCACTCGGCGAGGACCGTGCCCGCGTGCGCCCGGATCTCTGTGTCGTCTGGCCAGTCGTCAGGATTGAGACGCTGGGCGCGCTGGGTCAGCCGGTCGCGGTCCTCCGGGGTGCGGCTCCGCCGCGCGATGCGCTGGAGCAAATCGCCATATTGGGTGCGAAGTTCCGCCGCGCGCTCCGCGCCCAGCGCCCGTCCGAGTGCCGACTGGTCATCGAGGACCACGGGAAGAGGCGCGGGCACGGGACGGCTCTGGGCCGGAGGCCCTCGGCGCTCCTGGCGGTCCGGCCGGTGGCGTTCGCGATCCCGATCGCGCCCTTCGTCCGGCCGGCTGCTGATCGATTCGCGGCCGAGCGCGGACCAGTCGAAGCTGACGTCCGGGTGCGTGTGCTCCAGCGCCTCGCGAATCTCCTCGTCGAGCGGATGCCGACCCAATTTGATGTGCGACGGGGACCGGAACAGGTACAGGACGCGGGTCCGCTGCGGCCCCTGAAGTGGGCGGTACGCGTGCATGACGTACGTGGTCTCGTACCCCCGCTTGTCGCGCGCGTGGCGGATGAAAGGCACAGGATGTGACTGCTACCGGCTCTTGCGCGGAGCGGCCTTCTTGCCGCGAGCAGGGGTGGAGTGCTTCGCCTTCGCGGCGCCTTTTTGCGCAGGCTTCCCTTTGACCGGCGTCGAAGCCTTCGCCGGTTTCGCCGCCTTTGCCGCCTTGACGGGCTTACTTGGCGCCTTTGCGACCTTCGCGTCTTTCTTGAGCTTGAGCGCCGGCTTCGCGGCGGGCTTGGGCGCGGGTCTGGGCGCCGGTTTTGCCGCCGGCTTGACCACCGATTTCGGCGCGGCCGGCGCTGGCGTGGCGGGCTTGACCGCCTTCGCCGGGGCGATCGGGACGGGCTTGGCGACGGGCTTTGGCTCGGGTTTAGCGGCGGGTTTTACCGCGGTCTTCGCCGGTGCCATCACGGGCTTGGCCGGCACGACCGGCTTCGCCGCCGGTACTGGGCGAGGCGGCTCGACGACCTCGGGCACGACCGGCTTCGGGGGCGCCGGGATAAAGATGCTGACCGGGAGCGCCTTCACGCCCCGGACGCCACTTGCGGCGCCTGGATCCTGGTGCATGCGCACGAGGTCGAACCCGTCGTGCGTGGGCCGATAGGTCCAGATCTCCCCAACTCGCACCTGATAGGCGTCACACAGGCGCCTGGCGGGCTCATAGCCGTGCACCGGCACATACAAGTGGAACGGCACGCGAGCATGGGATAGGTGCACCCACTGCGCCATCGCTTCCAGATTGTTGACGGATTCGCCGGTCTCGACCTCGACCAGCCCCACGAGCTTCTTACCCTCGGTGAGGACAAGGTCCGGGCTGAGGGTCGCGGGCCCAATCTTGACGAACGTCGCAGGTTCGACCCCGTCGATATTGACGGCGACCTCGAACTTCTTCTTGTACTTGGTCTGCAGGTGGCGAATCAGCCGATCGTGCTCGCTCTGCTCTCGAGCCGGCCGAACATAGATGGGCGACACGCAACCTCCCGCCGATTAGGTCGCAAGCCCGATTGCGATGGCGCGGCCCTTCGGGCACCCTTTCACGGCGGCGGTAATCGTAGCACTATCCGACCGGGGTTTCGTTCACTTTTCCGGCCTGAAATGCCCATGGATGCGATAATCGCGCAATGGCAGGGGCCAAGAACAAGCCCGTCCGCGTGATTGGTGTCCCCTTGGACCTCGGTTCCGGGCGCAGAGGTGTGGACATGGGCCCCTCCGCCATTCGCATTGCCGGACTAGCCGAACGCCTCGCCACGCTCGGGTGTCAGGTCGTCGATCAGGGCGACATCGCCGCGCCGATTCCGGAAACCCGGGACCCTGGGGATCCGACCAGGAAGTTCATCAGTGAGATCGCACGCGTCTGCCAGCGGCTCTACGAGCAGGCGCTTCAGGCACACCGAGACGGCGCGCTCCCAATCGTTCTCGGCGGCGATCACTCGCTCGCCGCCGGCTCGGTCGGGGCGTCGTCAGACTTTGCGGCCGGCCAGGGACACCCGATTGGGTTGATCTGGGTGGATGCGCACGGCGACATGAACACGCCAGCCACCACGCAGAGCGGTAACGTCCACGGCATGCCGCTCGCGGCGCTGCTCGGCGACCAGCCCGCGGAACTCGCGACGATCGGTCGTGGGTCGCCCAAGGTCCGGCCCGAACACACGGTTCTGCTGGGTGTCCGCAATCTCGACGCACTCGAGAAGGAGCGCATCCGCACCTCGCGTGTGCACGTGTTCACGATGCGGGACATCGATCGCGAAGGCATCGCGGCCATCATGGCGCGCGCGCTCCATCTGGCCGGCGCCGACACGATCGGCGTACACGTGTCCTTCGACCTCGACGTGTGCGACCCCACCATTGCGCCGGGCGTCGGCACGCCGGTCAAGGGCGGCCTCAACTACCGCGAAGCTCACTTCGTCATGGAAGCCGTCGCCGATTCGGGCCGTCTGATGGCGCTCGACCTCGTCGAGGTCAATCCGATTCTCGACGCGCAGAACCAGACGGCCACACTCGCGACCGAGCTCGCGTTGTCGGCGATGGGCATGCGAATTATTTGAAGGGCGCCTCGGTTTTCGAACCGCGATGTCAAACGTCGGACACGCGTTCCAGCAGCAACCGCACGATGTGCTTCCACTCGTCGTCGAGGCTGCCGACGAATGGCGGCGCGCCGGCACGTCGATACCAGTAGTGGGCGTTCGAGTCGTCGCCTTCCTTGCGGTGCAGATAGGCATGGACGTGCGCGCCCCGCTCGTCGTGGACGTCCTGCGCCACGCGATGGGCTTCCGACCAGTCACCCCGGCCGTCGTACCAGAGGGCCACCAGGGCGCTGGAAATCCCGGACGGCGGCGCCGGGGCCGCGAGACTCGCGCGGAATTCGTCAGGCGTCATGCTGGGATGAAAGGCGAGAGTTGGTGGGCCGCGGTGGGATCGAACCACCGACCCTCTGGTTAAAAGCCAGGTGCTCTACCACTGAGCTAGCGGCCCGCGATGACGCACTATCGTATCAAGTCTCCAGCGTTCAACGTTCCCTACGCCCTGCTCTGATACAACGCCGCCAGCGCCGCGCCGATCGATTGCGACAAATCGCCGAGCGCGGCCGGGACGATGGTCAGCCGATCGCGCTGCGCCGGCCAGAGATACGGCCGAGCGGCGTCGCGGATGCCCGTGAGGTACCGGTCGCGAAAGGCCTCCGTTGTCGATTCCGGATCCATGAGGCCACCACCAATCACGACGAACTGCGGGTCGAGGGCCATGGCGAGCGACGCGACGTGCAGGCCCATCGCGCGCGCCTGGAAGTCGAAAATCTCGAGCGCCAGCGCGTCACCCTGCTGCGCCAGCCCGCGCAGCGCGAACGCCCGGTGTTTCCCGTCGAGCGGTGATCGCGCCAGGTCATGGCCCGGGTGACGCTCGAGCGCCTCGGCGAGCAGATACGGCAATCCGGACAGCGTCGTATAGACCTCGACGCACCCCCAATCGCGCCCGCACCCGCACCGGTAGGCCTTCGTGCCGAGCAGGTGCAGCGGAGCGGGCATGTGGGCCGCTTCCATCCCCGCGAGCGTATCGCCGTCGAGCGGCAGACCATGGCGGTCGATGAACGCGCAGCCCAGGCCGGATCCCGGCGCGAGCATCATCACGGTGGACTCGTGGTTGCCACGCACGCGCTGGGCCTCGGCCACCCCCCCGTAGTTGCCGTCGTTGCCGACGACGAGCGGCACGGCGCGACCGGCGCGGGCCGACAGGGCGCTGCTGTATGCCGTGTGCACGTCGAAGCCGACGAAGCTCTCGGGCAGGTTCGGCGATTTGTCGAACACGCCGTACCGCTGAAACGGACCCGGAATCGACAGCCCGACCCCTTCGACCTGATCCCACGTCAGCTGGTTCTGCTCGAGATACTCGGTGATCGCCTGCACCCACCCGTCGACGACCGCATGCGTGCCCTCCGCCGATCCGGTCGGCTTCTGCAGCAGTCGCGTCGAGACCGTGGTCCCATCGCCCCAGACGCCACCGACCTTCGACGTCGTCGCGCCCCCGTCCGTTCCGATATACACGTGCCGTTCAGCCGCCATCGTTCACCTTGTGCTGCGTCGCATCGCGCCGAATTGCGCGCGCCAGCATGATACGCGAATGGTCATGCCAGTTTCGCGCCCGAGGGCCCGGCCGCCCGCGTGTCGCCCGCGGCGATCCAGTGGTATAAGTCTCGTCATCATTCGCAACCGGTTTCGGAGGTCTACGTGAACTTCAAGCGTCCTTTATTGGTGGTCGGCCTGGCCTGTCTGACAGGCGCGAGCCTCGTGCGGGCGGCGCAGACGCAGCAGATGCCGGCCGCGTGGCCGTATGCACAACCGCAGCTGGCGCCAGGCGTGATTCCGCCGCAGGCTCCTCCACAAAAGGAACCGGCGGTCCCAAACCCGAACGCGCCACCCAACCCCAACGCGCCAGCGCCGGTGCTGCGACAGGCGAAGGGCTCGACACTCCAATTCACGCAACAACAGATCAACAACCCGTACGGGCCGGCTGACTGGTTCCCGGACAGCCACCCGGCGATGCCGGATCGGGTGTCCCACGGCAAGCCCGGTGAGGCGCGCGCGTGCGGTTTGTGCCATCTGCCCGACGGCCGTGGCCGTCCGGAAAATGCTCCCCTCCAAGGTCTGCCGGCCGACTACATCGTGCAGCAGCTCCACGATTTCCAGCAGGGCCTCCGTCACAGCGCCGACCCGCGCAAGGCCAACACGCAGAACATGGAGATCATCGCGAAGTCGCTGAACGAAGACGAAATCAAGGAAGTGGCCAAATACTTCTCGTCGATCAAGGTGCCGAAGTACATCCGCGTCGTCGAAACCGACATGGTGCCGACAACGCGCGTCCAGGGTGAGATCTACTTCGCGACCGATGACGGCGCGAAGGAACCCATCGGAACACGCGTGATGGAAGTCGCGGAAGACGCCGCCGAGACGCAGATGCGCAGCCCGAAGTCAGGCTTCGTCGCCTACGCGCCGGTGGGCAGCGTCAAGCGCGGGCAGGAACTGGCGACCACCGGGGGCAACGGCAAGACGACGCCCTGCACGGTGTGCCACGGCCCGGACCTCAAAGGTCTGGGTCCGATCCCGAACCTGGCCGGCCGTTCGCCGAGCTACCTCGCGCGGCAGATCTACGACCTCAAGCTGGGCACGCGCCGTGGCTCCCTCTCGCCCCTGATGAAGCCCGTCATCGAGAAGCTCACCGACAGCGACATCGTCGATCTGGTCGCGTACGTGTCGTCGCTGGAGCCGTAGAGTCACGGAGCCCTGGCCCCGGGGAGCCCCGGACCCAAGGAGCCCCGCCGCCCCCCGCGGAGCCCCGGACCTTCAGGTCCGGGGTCGGCCCTGGGCCTGAAGGCCCAGGGCTCCACGGATTCGGCCCTCAACTTTTGCTTTCGCTGGCCGATTCTCCGGTTGGTCGAGTCTTCGATCGACCGCTGGAGTACGCATGGCGACGACCGCGCCCGCCAAGGGCCCGCAAACCCAGATTTTCGTCGCGAGGCAGCCGATCCTCGACAAGAGCGGACGCATCTTCGGCTACGAGCTCTTGTACCGGAACGCGGCGAACGCCACGGACCGGATGGGGGTGCACGAGGACTACGCAACGGCGAAGGTCATCGACGGGCTGTATGCCATCGGCTTCGATGTCCTCACGGCTAATCGCCGGGCGTTCATCAACGTCAGTCGTCGCCTCCTGATCGAAGGTATTCCCGCGGTGCTGCCGCGCGACAAGGTCGTGCTCGAGCTGGGGGCCGACATCGAAGCGGACTCCGAGGTGCTCGACGCCTGTAAACAACTCCGCAAGGACGGGTACACGCTGGCCATCGACGACTTCACGATGAACGCGTGGACGGCCGAGCTGGTTCCCCTCGTGCACTACCTCAAGATCGATTTCCTGCGCGCCGGTGAAGCAACCGCGAAACTGCCCAATCTCGCGCCTGGCGAAGGCCCCACGCTCGTCGCGAAGAAGATTGAGACCGCCGAAAAGTTCAAGGAAGCCGTCGTCGGTGGCTACGATCTGTTCCAGGGATTCTTCCTCGGACGTCCGGTGATCAAGGAGAGCCGGCCAGTACCGGCACAGCACATCGCCAGCCTGCGACTGATGCACGCGCTGCACGATCCCGATCTCTCGGTGCACCAGCTCGAAGATCTCGTCAAGCATGACCCTGCGCTGTGCTTTCTCATCCTCCGCACGGTGAACTCGGCCGCATTCGCGTTGCGGACGACGGTGCAATCGATTCGTGAGGCCCTGGTCCTGCTCGGTCGCGACACGGTACGCCGTTGGGCATCACTCTGGGCGTTGGCTGGGCTCAGCTCGAATGCGCACGCCGAGCTGTTGACGATGGCCACCATCCGCGCGCGATGCTGCGAACTGCTTGGCGCCAGCACCGGCGACGACGAAGCCGCGTCCGAAGGCTTCCTGGTCGGCATGTGCTCGCTGATGGATGCGATCCTGGAACAACCCATGCCGGCGATCCTCGAGTCGCTGCCGCTGCCGACCCGGGTGCGCGACGCGCTGCTGGGTAAGCCCAACGACCGGCGCCGCATTCTCGATTGCACAGTCGCCTACGAACAGGGTAGCTGGGACCAGTGCTTCGAACTCTCCCGCGGTGCCGGCGTCAACCCCGCCGTCCTGCCCGCGGCGTACGCCGAAGCACTCCGCTGGTCGAACGACCTGCGGCAGGGCGCCTCGGCGCGCGCGTAGCACACGCGAACGTCGACCTGTCCGACGCCCCGTCCGCACGTCGGAAGACCAACTTCAAAGTTCAAATCGCGAAAATCGGGCTAAGCTCGATTTCGATGAAACCCTGGGAACGTCTCGGCGAGGCGCGTACGCCCGATGGAAAGCCGATGACGCTGACGCGGCGCGACACGGAATACCTGATTCTCATCGGCAAGGAAACGCTGATGACGAACCGGTCGCATGAGTCGGAAGATGCGCTGGCCCGGCTCGCCTGCGAACCGCTGCGCCGCGCGCAGAAGCCGACGGTCCTGATCGGCGGACTCGGCATGGGCTTCACGCTCCGGGCCGCTCTCGACTGCCTCCCCGCCGATGCAACCGTCATCGTCGCCGAACTGCTGCCCGAGGTCGTCGAGTGGAATCAGGGTGTGCTGGGACCGTTGGCGGGGCATCCGTTGTCGGATCCGCGCGTGAAGGTCGTCGTGAGTGATGTGCGGGTTGTCGTCGCGTCGAGTGAGGCCGTGTTCGATGCGATCCTGCTCGATGTCGACAACGGCCCTGAAGCATTCGCGACATCGGCGAACGCCGGACTCTACAGCGACACGGCGCTCTTCGCGCTACGGAAAGCGCTGAAGTTCGGGGGCATGCTCGCGGTGTGGTCCGTGTGGGCAGACAAACATTTCCCACACCGTCTGCAATATGCCGGCTACAAAGTACGGACGGAACACGTGCGCGGCCGCATCAAACGCGGCGGACACCGCCACGTGATCTATCTCGCAACAAACGGCTAGCGGCGGCGGTCACTGGCCCGCGGTACCCGCTGCTGGCCTGCTACCAGAGGTGCAGCGCGGACAGGACCGCCCGCTTCCAGCCCGTGATCTTCTGCGCGGTCTCGAGCCGCGTCAGCGCGTCGGGCGGACGGTTCGTCCAGTCGCTGTCCCGCCGGCCACCCCGCCAGGTCGTCCGGCGATCGGGATTCCTGCGGCGGTCCATCGCAGGTGGAAGCGACGGGACGTCCGAGACGTCGGCGATGATGTGCTTCATGCCCGGCATATCGGCCGGACAGGAGTCCAGCTACAGGCGTTAGCCGACCGGCGACGCTGTGTCAGAATCCGGGCATGCGAGCTGGCCGGGCCGCGAGCCGTCCGTGACACCTCTGTTGTGGATCCTGGCCCTCGGCGTCATCGGCGCCGTGGCGCTTCTCCTCCAGCGCCGTGCCCTTGATGCAAGGCTGGCCGCCGCACGGCGCCGTTGGGGCCAGATCCGGACAGGCCCCCGGAACATGGACGCCGCCGCGGCCTACTACCGGGCCCGACGCGCCGACCACTCCATCGCTGACGGCCTCGACGATAAGACCTGGGCCGACCTGGACATGGACGACGTGTTCGGGATGCTCGACCGGACGGAAAGCCTGGTCGGCCGGCAGGTGCTCTACGCGCGACTTCGCGCCGCGCCAATGGCTCCGCATCTCGACGCCTTCGAGGCCCTCATCGCCGGACTGAGCGACGACGTGCCCGCGCGGGAACATGCGCAGGTGTCTCTGGCTCTGCTCCACGAGTCCGCTGATGCCGCCGATCTGATCGCCCTGGTCGAACACCGCGCCATCGAACCCAAGGCCTGGCATGCGGTATTCCCGCTGCTCGCGGCGCCAACAGCCCTGGCGGTGCTCGCCCTGTGGATCTGGCCGCAGGCACTCTTCGTCATCGTCGCAGTCGTTCTCGTGAATCTGGCGCTCCGCGGCACGGTGGCGCACGACCTCCGGATGGCGGGCCGAGGTTTCCGCCAGATCAATCCGTTGCTCGCGACCGCAGACAGGTTGAGCGTGTGCGATCGTCCCGCCACCTCCGCCTTGACGAGGAGTCTCTCCACCGAGGTGGCGCCCCTTGCGAAACTTCGACGCGTCGCCGCCTGGGCCGGTCGGGACACGTCTGCGGCCGTCTCAGGTGACCTGGGCGCGCTCGTGCTCGAGTACTTCAACATGATGTTTTGCCTCGACGGCAACGCGCTGTTCTTCGGAGCGCGACATCTGAAAGCGCTCGCGCCTGAGCTGCTGCGAATCGCCGCGGCCGTTGGCGAGGTGGACGCCGCCCTGAGCGTGGCCTCCTATCGAAGCAGCGTGCCGGTCTGGACGCGTCCCACGCTCAGTGAACCAGGCGGATCGCTGGAAGTTTCGGATGTGCGACACCCGTTGGTCCCGGAGGCGGTCCCGAACTCGTTCACGTTCGTTCCGCCGTACGGCGCAATCATCACGGGCTCGAATATGTCGGGCAAGACGACGTTTCTCCGCACGGTCGGGGTGACCGCCGTGATGGCACAGACGATCAACACGTGCGTCGCCCGCGAGTACCGCGCGCCGCTAGTGACCGTGCGGACCTGCATCGGGCGCGCGGACGATCCGGCCTCGGGCAAGAGCTACTACCTCGTGGAAGTGGATTCGGTTGTCGACCTCCTCGCTGCCGCCAGGACGGCGACCCCGCACCTGCTGCTGTTCGATGAGCTGTTCCGCGGCACGAACACGGTTGAACGCATTGCGGCCGGAGAGGCCGTTCTCGCGAGTCTGATCTCTCACGACAGCGGCGATCACGCCGCGCATGTGGTACTCGCGGCGACGCACGACCAGGAATTGGTGGACCTGTTGCGTGGGCGCTACCAGGCCCTCCACTTCTCGGAGACGGCCGGCGAGGACGGACTCGCGTTCGACTACCGGCTTCGTCCCGGTCCCGCCACGACACGGAATGCGATCGCATTGCTGCGCATTCGCGGCGCTGCGCCCTCTCTTATCGAAGACGCCCTTGCTCGTGCGAGGGATCTCGATGTCCGTCGCGAGCGGGCTACGTCGCAGCTGGCGGAGAGTTGACCAGGTCCGCCAGCCGGCCGAGGGCCGTCTCGATCGATTCGGCCGACGGGCCGAACGAGAAGCGGACGTAGGACTGGAATCGCGATCCGTGGCCCTTACGACGTTTGCCGGGATTCACGTCGAAGAATTCCCCTGGCACCGTGATCACCTTGCGTTCGAGGGCGGCGCGGAAGAAGCGCATGCCGTCGTTCAGCGGCTCCGGTAGGAATCCCACATTGCCCCAGGCGTAAAACGTGCCGTCGGGCACACGGTCGAGCCGCACGCCGATGCGCTCGAGACCCGAGACCATCACATCGCGCTTGTGTCGAAAGGCCTGCTGAATGGCCATCGTCTCCTGCGCGACGTGGGCGTCCTCGAGCAGCGGAATCGCCGCGCGCTGCAGCGGCTTCGAGCCACCACCGTCGAGAAACGATCCCGCGGACGCCATCGTGTCGACGACCGAACGCGGTCCCACGGCCCAGGTGACACGCCAGCCCGGATAGCGCCAGTTCTTCGTCAGGCCATCGAACAGCACGACGGGATCACGATCGACGTCCTCAACGTAACGCGCCGCCGAGGCTACTGGCAATACGCCAGGACGACTGCGATAGATGTAGTGCGAGTAAAACTCGTCGATGAGCAGCGTGCAATCGAGTTCGCGCGCCGACGCGACCCAGCGCTCCATTTCTTCGCCGTCGATCAGTTTGCCGGTCGGATTGCACGGGTTCGATAGCAGCAGCGCGGACAGGCCGCGGCCGAGGATCTCCCGACGCAAGTCCTCCGGCGAGAACGCGTAGCCCCGTTCGCCTTCCAGCAGAATGGGAATCGCCGTGAAGGCCTTGAAGATGTCGAGCAGCTCTTCGTACGCCGTGTAGTCGGGCAGGAAGTGCCCGAGGTTGATGTGCCCCAGGCTGGCGGCCGCGCGCGTGAGCGCCGCTCGCCCGCCACCGGAGATGCAGACATTGTCCGCCGTGTACTGCGACGGCAGGCCGCGGCGGTACAACCGGTTGTACATCGCGGCGACCGCTTCGCGCAGTTCGGTCAGACCGACGACAGGCGCGTATTCCTGATCGTCCACGCCGATGGTGACGTCATGAATACGCGGCGGCGCTCCCGGCAACTCCCCCGTTTCCGGCTGCCCTTGCCCGAGGTTGCACCACTCCGGATCGTTGGCTGAAAACCCACGCGCCACCGCTTCGGTGGTGACGTAGATGACACCCGTACGTGGAACAGAGCGAAAGCCTGGGATAGTCATAAGAGACCGGGTCTCCTCGATGGTCACGGAGACCCGGTCTCCTTGACCCGTCGTATTCTCTCCTACTCCTGCCTCGGCGTCGGCGGCGACGATCGCAAAGGAGCCCCAACTGAGCGTGCTCGCCTGATCGAACGAGGGACGAGGCCTACGACGCTTTGCTGAGATCGCCGTCGCCGGCCGGCGCGACGGGATCCACTTTGGGTCCCGACGAACGGCTGCCGCCTTCCACCCGCCTCGCGCCCTGCCAGGCCGCCAGACGGACCGGATCGCTGCGGACGGCGTTCGGCACGACCACATCCAGGTCGCGGATGGCGTCGAAGCCCTGTTCAAGTGCGGCCTCGACTCCTGCCTGTGCCGAACGTAGCTGAAAGCGACCCTTGCGCCGTCCGTCGACGGCCAACTCAAGCGCCTCCACCTGTCGCTGGAGCGACGCGACGAAGTCCGGGGGCAGACCCAGGCGAATGAACTGCGCCTGTCTTGGCCCCGCGGCCTCGATGAACGCCCGAGCCGTCGAGAGCATGGCCGGATCGGACTTGCGTGTCGGAATGCGGAACGGATTCGACGCCGCATCCTTCATGGCCATGCGCCGCGCGGCGTGAGCGATGATCTTCATCTGCTCCCTCACCGCCGCACGAATGACCGCCTTCACCTTTCGGGCGTCCGCGGCCGCGAGGACCTTCTTGGTGAGGTGATCGTCGATCGCCTCCACCGCCCTCGCCAGCACGGAGAACGCCTGGCTGCCCAGCGAGCCCTCGTCGAACAACCCCGGGTAGACCGTTTCGAACGCGCGCACTCTCACGAACATTTCGTACTTCAGCCGTTGCTCTTTATCCATGACTACCTCCACGCGCATCGTCACGCAGCGTGGTCCCCGAAGTCCTGAACGCCGAGCTGAAAAACCCTGAATCCTCGATATCGCGGGCCGGTGACGCCGCAAACGCGGATTGCGCGTACGCGGCGATCACGCCGGGCAGCCCGCGAATCCAACGGGCGCCCGATCGCGGGTAGTCGGACGCGACGCGTCAGCGGCCAGGCGCGATTACGCCAGCATCACCGGTGTGTCGGCCGGGCGAGCCCGGTCCGCACGTCGGGCTGGCGCCGACGCTCGGAAGCCGGTCGGACATGTCGCGGAGGTCCCCCGAATCGTCGCGGAAGTCTGGCCGTGTTGACGCGACAGCAACCCAGCCGTCGAATGGCGGCTACAAGTCACTGATTCGCGGCGGCTTTGCGCACGTGCCGAAATGCCGACTCCATTGGTACCGGTGCGACTGCGGTGGAGAGCCGGGACCCGGCGGTGACAGGTCTGCCCTGCTGCAGCGAGGAGCCGGCGCACGTCCGCAAACCGTCGAGCCGAAATCGCCGAGGTCCCGCGCGCGTGGGCCATCGTATCTGCGTGAGTGCCGCGCGTACTGTCCCATGCTGCCTGGGCGCGGCGGGAGACGTGCGCGTGAGGTCGAGGAACTGCGGCGATTGCGCGGCGCGTGTGTTGTCAGGCTGCTGCGGCCTGCGGCGCGGACACGGCCCACCCGCGAGGTAGCGGCCGATTTTGAGATTCTGATATCGTTATTCGGTTGTAAGCCGCACGACAGACGTCCCCATCGTCCAGCGGTCAGGACGCGGCCCTTTCAAGGCCGAGACTCGGGTTCGATTCCCGATGGGGACGCCACTTC
>JBDTNQ010000051.1:0-28500 GCA_039933635.1 Acidobacteriota bacterium | reverse complement strand
GTGCGAAGGTGCGCTTCACGAGCGCATCCGCGCCCTGGTGCGTGACGGGCACGGCCGTGGAGCGAACGTGGTCGAGGTGGCGCCATGAGCCTGGGCGGCGCGCGGCGCGCGCTCGACGCGATTCGCGCGGCCGACTGGTGGTCGTACAAGATTCCGCCACTGCTGCTCACGGCGTACGCCGGTCTCGCGTATTTCCGGCTGCCGCCCGATACCCTGGCGATCGTGGGTCGTGCGATGCTGGCGATTCTGGCCATTGCGGTCTTCGGCTACGTGCAAAACGACATCTGCGACGTCGATGCCGATCGGCACGCCGGAAAGCCCAACAGGATGACGGGTGTGGGGCTTGGCGGGCGCGTGGCCTGGCTGGCGGCGCCGGCCACGCTGGCACTGGCGGTCGTGCTCAGCGTCGGGGATCGTGTGCTGGTCCTGCTCGTGGCCGCCAACCTGCTGGTGCCCACGCTGTATTCCGTCTCGCCGATCCGATTGAAGGAGCGCGACATCTGGGGGGCGCTGGCCGATGCCGCGGGCGTGCACGTATTGCCGATGGCGACCGTCGCGCGGGCCGTCACGTTGATGGCGCCGCCGACGACGGCGCGCACGGTCTTCGTTGTGACCGCGCTTGGGTGGGCGGCGTTCGCGGGTCTGCGCGGCATCATCGTGCACCAGGTCGTCGATCGCGACGCGGACCACGCGGCCGGCGCTGAAACGTTCGGCGGCCGCCTCGGTGCCGCGCGCGCACGCGTGCTGATCATGCGGGCCCTGCTGCCGGCCGAACTGCTGTCACTCGTCGTCTTCCTCGCACTTGTCGCTGCCTGGATGCCCGTGGTGTGGTTGGCGCTGGTCCTCTACATCGCCGCGGAGACGGTGAAGGTGCGTCGCAAGTGGACGATGCCGCTGTTCGACCACTCCGGACGGACGAAGGAACCCTACGTGCCCCTGGTGAATAACGAGCTCTACGAGGTCTGGTTGCCCATGGCGTTCGCCGTGCAGCTGGCGATCCTGCATCCCGTGCTGTGGCTGCTCGTCGCGGCACACCTCTATCTCTTCCTGCCCAACATGCACCTGCGAGCAGCCGTGACGCTCAAGGTGCTGGAGCCGTCGCCATGACGACCACCCGGATACTCCGTGCCGTTCGCGACTGGCGGAGGTATGGCTATCCCCTGATTGCGCTGACCCGGCGCGATCTGCAGAAGCGCTATGCCGGCTCGATCCTCGGCGTGGCATGGACCGTCGTCCAACCGCTGACGCTGATCGTTGTTTATGTGGTGGTGTTCGGTGTGGTTCTCCGGACTGATCGGGGCGCCGGCACCTTCACGTTTGTCCTCTCGCTCCTGTGCGGCATGCTCCCGTACCTCGCAATCAACGACGCCCTGCAGCGGTGCAGTTTCGCGTTGCGAGAGGACAAGACGCTGCTCGAGCGCGAGTCGTTTCCGGCCCCGGTGATTCCCGCCTCGCGTGTGGTGACGGCATCGGTCGGGGAACTCGTCGGGCTCACCATCGTGGTGATCATGGCCCTGGTCGGCGGTGTGGCCAGCCCTTGGATCGTGATGCTGCCTGTTCTTGTTCTCCTCCGGTTCGCGTTGACCCTGGCGCTCGGATGGATCGTCAGCCTGCTCGCGGTGTTCATCAGTGATCTGAACGAGATGTTGTCGTTGCTGCTCACGGTGTGGCTGTTCCTCACGCCGGTGTTCTATCCGCCGGATGCCGTGCCTCACGCCCTGCGATGGACGTTGTGGGTGAATCCCTTGCACCACGTCGCCTCGGCCTATCGCGCGGTGATCATGGGTGGACGGGCGCCGTGGCCCGAGACCGGCTGGCTCGTGCTGGATGTCGTCGTCGTGCTGGGCTGTGCCGTGTGGTTCTTTCGGAACGGAATCGATCGAGGAAAGGACCTGCTCTGATGGGTGCACTGCGCGCCGTTGATTTGGGAAAGGCCTACCGGAGCTATCGACGTCCGATCGACAGCCTCAAAGAGTTGATTCTTCGCCGCCCGTACGCCGAGTTGTTCTGGGCCATCCGCGGGGTCAACCTCGACGTGCCGCGCGGTGGCTCGCTTGGCATCGTGGGCGACAACGGCGCGGGCAAGACGACGTTACTGAAGATGCTAGCGGGCGCGAGCAGTCCCACGGAAGGCCGGGTGGAACGGGAAGGTCGTGCGTCCGCGATCTTGAGCCTGGGTGCGGGATTCCATGCCGATTTGACGGGCGCGGAGAACATCAGGATCGGCTGCGCGGTTCTTGGCCTCTCGCCTGACGAAACGGCCGAACTCGCGCCGGCGGTGATCGAGTTCTCGGAGCTAGGCAAGTTCATCGACAAGCCGCTGAAGACCTACTCATCCGGCATGTATCTCCGGCTGGCGTTCTCGGTCGCGACCGCCATCGACCCCGAGATCCTGATCGTGGACGAGCACCTGTCCGTCGGCGATCAGCATTTTCGCCACAAGTGTCTCCGGCGAATCATGGTGTTGCGTGAAGCCGGCTGTTCGCTGGTGTTCTGCTCGCACGACATGTATTCAGTCGGTGAGGTCTGCGAGCGAACTCTCTGGATTCGAGACGGCAAGGTCGCGATGCTTGGTACCACAGCTGACGTCATCAAGGAATACCAGGATGTCGTGAGACTTGGCGACAGCGATCTGCCTCCCATCGGGCTGGCGCCGGCTGCCTCGCCAGGCGCGGAGGTCCCGACCGGTGAAATTTCCTTCACCCAGATCGAACTGCGTGGTCCGGCCGCGTCCGGGACCGTTCAGACCGGTGATTCGTTGGAGCTGTGGGTGTCCGCGCGCGTGACCGCGAGGGTCGTTAGCGAAGGATTGCACGTCGCACTCGTAATCGTGAGAAATGACGGTACGTGGTGCTACGGAGTCACGAGCCGTGATGACGGCGCAGAGACTGCGCTTTTCAGACTGGCCAATGAAGAGATGGCCGTCCGTTTTGTCATTGAACGGTTGCCTCTGTTGTCGGGCGCGTATTCGTTCACCGTCGCCTTGATGGACAACTCCAGTCCTCATTGCTACGACTATCGACTTGGAGCGGCTCCATTCACTGTGCGCCACCAGTCGAAAGAAATAGGCATCGTCCGGCTCGAACACCGTTGGATGGGGCCTGACCTTTGATTGAATGGCCACCGATCTTTCGCGTCGCCACTCGGCCGGTTGGACTACGGTGATACAGACAAGGCGAAGACCCGCTGCAATTCCTCGAAGGCCGCATCCATGGTCGTCCGCACCGGGGAGTCAACCATCATGCTGGGGATCACGTGGATGTCGCGGCCGCACACTCGGGCCGCGTCTCTGAGGATCGGGCCAAAAGAACCCCTGGCGCCTATTTCCAGGAAGATAGACACACCCGAGGACATCATGGTTTCGAATGTCTGTTGCATCAATACCGGTTCGCGGATGGCATTCCACCAGTAATCCGGTGTCAGCGGGCCTTCCGGATGAGGTCCTGCCGATACTGACGAAAACCCATGGACCGGGCTCGTACGCGAAACGTCTGATCCGAAGGTCTTGATGAAGTCGTCTCGATAGGCGTCCATGATGGGACTGTGCGCGGCAACAGTCATAGGTTCGACGTGCGCCTCAACATTGGCCGCCGCAGCGGCGTCCAGTAGTCCCGCAAGATCGGCAGGGGCGCACGAGAAGTACCGGCCGTGTTCGCGCCCATCAGCAGTGAAGTACAGGGGTAGGGCCAACTCGCGAATGAATTCATCGAGTGCGTCACCCTTGAGGCGGACGACGTTTCCTGCGGATCGTCCACTCGAGAACATTTCACTGACCCGACAAGCGAGTTCGAGGGCCTGAATGTCGGAGAGAGCGCCTTGGCCATAGCCCGCGGCAAACTCACCCGCGGACCGGCCCGCGACGTGCGTAGGGCCGACCCCGCGTCCCTGCCAGGCGTCGGTCAGAGCAATCTGGAGCGTCGTCAGCAATGGTTCCAGTAAGGTCTGCTGCGCGGCAATGTCCTGCACCGTTTCCACTCGTGCCAAGCGCTCTATCAGCGACCACCCGAGTCGTTCCTTCACAAATCTCTCACTTCGTCGCCAACTGGTAAGGAACGGTTCGTCGGCTTCTTCGAGGTATGGCTTCAGACCCGGCCAGAGACACTCGCGCGAGTTATACAGAAATGCAACAGGCGGACGGATGCCGACTGCCCGAGGGTTGCGGTGCCGTCGAAAGAGTTTCAACATCGTGCGTGAGCGATTCACGTTTGCGGGACCAACAACGCTCCGTGCGCAATCATACTAGTCGTGTCTACGCGGGCGGGATGGTTGATCACGACCGTCCCACGAGTGCGGTGTGGACAGCCTGAGAGTCTAGGTCGCCCTTCGTTGAATGCATGAAAATGTCGCATGTGACGTTCGAGCTCTTCTCTGAGGAGATGATCCAGGCGCCGTACGGCTTCTACGCCGCGCTGCGACGCTCATCGCCGGTCCATTACTTCGCTTCGAGCGACATCTGGACGGTGGCATGTCGCGCCGACGTCATCACGGCACTTCGTCGGACGGACCTCTTTTCGTCGGTGGGCGTCGCATCGCTCGAAGGGACGTTGCTCGGCGCTGATCCGCCGGGGCACACGCCTGTTCGAAAAATCGTTGGGCCGGCGTTTTCTCCCGCTGGTGTCGCCACGTTGGAAGACTCCATCGCTCACCACGTGCGCGAACTGCTACCGGACGCCATCGGATTTCGTGACTGGGACCTGATGGCCAATCTTGCGCGGCCCTTTCCCATGCTGGTCATGGCCGATTTGCTGGGTCTCGCGGCGACGGATGCGGCCAGCCTCATGGCGTGGGCTGACGACGAGGTGATGGGGGAGTCGAGTCATGCCCCGACGGTGCGACAGGCAATCGACCGGCGAAAGGCGTGGGCGAGTGAGTTCTTCCAGGCATACGCCGACGGCTTGACGCGCGAATCCGCACGAGGGACGGTGGGGATCTGCTTCGCGGACGGTCTGGTCTCCGGCAATCTCAACCGCAGTCAGGTCGCCGATCTCGCGAAACTCTTCGTCATTGCTGGGAGCGAGACAACCGCGAATCTCATTGGCAATGCCACCGCCGTTCTGGTGGACCATCCCGAGCTGTTTCGCCGAATCGAGGCCGACCGTGCTCTCATTCCGGCCTTCATCGAAGAGGCTCTCCGCTACGACACGCCGGCGCAAAACCTGCTCAGGCGGTGCACGCAGCCGACTGATCTGGGTGGTGTGTCGATTCCGCAGGGCGCACTGGTCATGCTCCTGCTGGGATCAGCCAATCGCGATTCCGCCTATTTCTCAGACCCAGATGCCTTCGACGTAGCTCGGAAGCCCGCCGACCATCTCGCTTTTGGGTTGGGAACCCATTTCTGCCTGGGTGCCCGTCTCGCCAGAGTAGAGGCGAGAATTGCCTTTCAAGAGTTGTTCTCCCGGCTGCCGAACGGCGCCACGCTCTCCACGCCGGGTCGTCGGATCTTCAGACACTCGTCCAGGATTCGTGGCCTCGAGACCTTCCGTTTGCGCCTGGCCTGAACTGCCTTTCGTACCCACACCGATGCGGCCCCCAATGCGCGACAGTCGAGGCTAGAGCGGCCGAAGCTGGCCCACGGCCCGGCGAAGCGCGATCGCGCACACGGCCGTCACAAAAGCGTGGTCGGTGTCATGCGCACGCCAGACGTCCTCGGCCTCCGCGTGAAACTCCCAGACGCACCGATTCGAGTTCCATGAACCATCTCCGGCCGCGCTGGCTAGCAGGTGGTCTACACCTCGGCGAATCGCCTCCGATTCGGGTGACACGGTTGACAGGGCTGTGATGGCCAGCGCGGTCTCGTAGGGATCGGAGTCAGATCCCCACGATCCGTCCCGATTCTGCGTACCGAGAATGAACTTCACGGCCCGACTCACGAGGTCAGAGAATTCGGGGTTGGTCCCGATGAGATCCAGCGCGAGCGCCGTCGCAAGGAACGGACTCGGGTAGAAGTACGATTTCCAGAACCCGAGACGGTCCTGCGCATCCCTGACGGTGCCGTAGTTGATCAGGTGCTCGAATGGGGTCCCCCGCAACGCGAGGAAGACATTCAAATTGACCTCAGGGTGCGCGAGTAGATTGTGCTGTGATGCCGGCTCGGCGGACAGCGACGTGCGGCCCGGCGCGTTGAACGTGACGAACAGACGTTCAGGCTCCCGATGAAACGGGAGGAGACACCGTGGAGACCGATGCACCCCCAGGCGCCTCGTGGTCCGCAGGACATATGCCGTGTCGTCTGAGTCCACCAGAAAGACCTGGTGGGCATCGCTGACAAACGGCGCGGGAGGCGAGAAGCCCCAGGCGCCTTCGTACTCCTCCGAGAGGATGCGGACGAGCAGAATGGTCCTCTCGACCTCATCCAGAATGCCGCTCAGCGCCTCAGAAATGAAGAATCCCACGAAGACGTGGCCCTTGTTGTTGGAGAAACGGGGCGATCCATCACTGCCGACGCACGCCAACCCATAGGTGCCCGCGCGGAGACATGCCCTCACGAAATTCGTGGACGTGTCGATTTGAGTGATGGCCGCTGTTGTCTTCATAGGTCCGCTGGTCGTTGCCCTTGTGCCACACATCGGTCGTCAGCCGCACGCTCGAGCAGTCGTCCGAATCGCGATGTCCAGTAGGACATAATGCTCAAGTCTCCAGTCTATCGTGCGATCTAAATGGCGAGGCATTCCAACCGCGGGCGGACCACGCCGCAGTAACCATTCGGACGAGGAAGCCGTTGTTGCCCGTGCCGCTGTATGAGTGAACCCGTCTCTGCCACCCGGGTTGTTCCCGGCACCAGATTTCGATCGCTCGACGGGCTGCGCAGTCTGGTGATCTTGGTCTTGATCGTTCACTTTCTGGACAGTGTGCGGTTTGGGCCGGCCGGCCAGGCCCTATTCCTGTCGGTAGAGATCGTCGCGAGCGTGGCGCTGGACGTGTTCTTTGTCTTGTCAGGATTTCTGATTACGGGAATCCTGCTGGATACGAAACGCGCTCCCTTGTATTTCAGGAATTTCTACATTCGACGCTTCTTGCGGATCTTTCCTCTGTACTACGGCTTTCTCTTCGTCTATTTCATTGTGTTGCCCCACGTGTCTGGCCGTTTTGACGACCTGAGGCTCACCACCACCCAACACGTGTACTACTGGGGCTACCTGACGAACGTCGCGAAGAGCTTCGCGTGGCCCCTGGCGCCGAGCACCGGCCATCTTTGGTCACTCGCCGTGGAAGAGCAGTTCTATCTGTTCTGGCCGGCCGTGATTTACGCGTGCAGCCGCGACAGGCTACGGGCGGTGTGTTGGGCGACCTTGCTCCTCTCGCCGGTGATCAGACTATTCCTCTCCTACGCCTTGCCCGCCACGATCGCGTATCACCAATTGATTCGGATGGACGTGCTGGCGATGGGCGGGTTGTTTGCCCTGTACTTCCGGTCGGCCGACGGCATCGTGGTCGTGCGACGGTGGTTGTTTCCGGCAGCCTGGCTTGCCGCGGTTGCGACGCTGTTGGCAGGGGTGTTCGGTGCGGGCTGGTTGGCCAGAGCCGTCTTCAGCAGCGCGTCGCCCTACATGGCAGCGGCGTTCTTCGTTATCACCCTGGAGGCGACGCCGACGACGCGGTGGTTCCGGATTGCTTGCAGTCGGCCCCTCCAGATGATCGGAACCTACTCCTACGCGATCTACGTCCTTCACGATCCGTTGGCCGACGTGATGGCGCGATTCGGCCTACTCGACATGCCGAGCCGAAGTGGGATCTACGCTCTTGTGTACACGGCGGTGATGATCAGTGCCGCTGTTCTCGCTGGTGCGCTGAGCTGGCACCTCTATGAGAAGCCGTTGCTGCGGCTGAAGTCCGCGTTTGCGTATCAGCGTCCTCTGATGACGGCGCCGGGACGGACGGAGTAACGAACGCCAGTTGCCGGTGATCCGCCGGTTGGTGGACGACGCCGTAGGCGGGCGTCAGCAAGTTATGCTACGTAGAGGCTCCATGATGCCTGAAGGCGCGAATCGGAAAGACAGGCACATCGAGATCTGCCTCGACGAGCCGATCGAGTTCCGCAGCGGCGACGGCTTCGCAGCCTTGCGGTTCGATCACGACGCTCTACCCCAGGTGAACAAGGACGACATTTGCCTCGAGGCCACCCTTTTCGGGAAGCGCCTGAGTGCGCCATTGATCATCGGTGCCATGACCGGCGGGACGCCGCGTGCCGGTGAAATCAATCGGCGGCTGGCGCTGGCCGCCGAGCGCACCGGCGTCGGATTCGCCTTGGGATCGCAGAGGCCGATGGTCGAGGATCCTGGCCGCACCCCGTCATTCGCGGTGAGGGCCCACGCACCGGGTCTGCGATTGCTCTTGGGGAACATCGGCGCGGTCCAACTGAACTACGGTGTTGGAGCCGACGAAGTCAATGCGCTCATTGCCGCGGTCGAATGCGACGCATTCAACTTTCATCTCAATCCCCTCCAGGAGGCGATTCAGCCAGAAGGGAATACGAACTTTGCGGGACTGCTCGAGCGATTGAAGGAAGTGACTCCGCTCCTGTCAGTGCCAGTCCTGTTGAAAGAGGTCGGTGCCGGTATCTCAGAGACCACCGCTGCGAAAATTGCCACCTTGCCCGTGGCCGGCGTGGAGACGGCCGGCATTGGAGGCACCTCCTGGTCGGCGATCGAGAGTCACCGCACCTCCGACCCTCTGCAGCGGTCGATCGGCCAACGGTTTGCGCAGTGGGGCGTCCCTACTCCGGAGAGCATCGTTGCATGTAGACGTGCCATGCCCGATCGGATCGTGATCGCCTCTGGAGGCATGCGCAACGGCATCGAGGCGGCCAAGGCACTTGCTCTTGGCGCAGACGCCGTGGCGTTCGCTCTTCCAATGCTGAAGGCGGCGGAGCGATCGCTTGATGACGCCGTGCAAGAGATACAGCGCGTGATAGAGGAGCTCCGCACTGTGATGTTCCTCACGGGCTGCCCCAACGTCCCCCAACTGCGGACAAGAGTTCTGCGATCTGCCGCCGACCTCACGAGTCTTGAGTAGATGCCGGAATCGGCGAAAGGTGACCTGTCGCTCAATCGATCAGAGGTCTGGCTGCTCGCGGGTCTGTTCTGCGTCGCACTTCTGATCCGTCTCCCGAACCTGCTGTTGGTCCCGCGTTTCGAGGACGAAGGCATTGAAGTGCTGTGGGCCCTTGAGATTGCCAAGGGCCACATCCTGCCCTTGAGTGGATCCGATGCGTACTACGGGCCGCTGTTCTCGTACCTGGTCGCGGGAACGTTCAAAGTGTTGGGTCCGAACATTCTCTGGCCGCGATTGCTCGCGGCTGTGGCCGGATCGCTGACGGTGTGCGTGACCTATCTCCTGGGCCGCATCGTGGGGGGGCGTCACGCGGGCATCGTCGCCGCAGGGCTGGTCCTCACGAGCCCCATGTTCGTCCTGTTCGGCAGCCACTTCGGTTGGTCGAACTCCCTGACTCCACTCCTCGCAACGGCAGCCATCCTCGCATTGGTTGTGGCCTTCGCGCAGGCGCAGGTCGGTTGGGCGGCCACCGGCGGACTGTTGACCGGACTGATGGTGCAATCCCATCCGCTGTCGGCTGTCCTGGTGGCGGGCGTCATCGTGTGGATCGTCGGACGAGGGCCGTCGCGGGCCTGGGCGTCCCACCGTGTGATCCTGGCGTGGGGCGCGGGCTCTGCGCTTGGTTATCTCCCGATGCTCCTGATGTTTGCGGTGCGATGGACTTCGGTGGCTTCTGAGGTGCGCAACCAGAGCTACGCCTTCAACCCCGCGAACTCAATCATCGACTACCTCTCCCGCCTACCCGTTTTGGGAACGATGCTGGTTCAGATGGTTGCCGGCGTCGGCAGTCAGATGTGGGAAGCCTTCAAGACGGCGAGGCTCCTCACGTTGATTGCCGAGGTGCTTGCGGCCACGTCGTTGGCGTGGGCGCTGGGCAGCGCGGCACTCTCACGCTGGGCCCGTCAACGGCCTGGACTCGGCTTCCTTGCATGCGTGATCGCTGTCTCCGTGGTTCTCCTCCCCCTCATCGTTCGACTTCCGCAGATGCGGTATCTGCTGCCCTTGCTACCGGCGATTTGCGTACTCGCCGGAGCACTGTCAGCGCACCTGTGGAGGAACGACGTGCACGAGGCGAGAGGACGACGTGTCGTATGGCTTTGGCGCAGTGGCGTAGCAGCGGTCGTCAGCGTGATGGTTGCGACAAATGTCTTTGGCATCGTCAGGCGAACGACACAGTTGCTCGCCGAAGGCGAGACGAACGCGCCGTTCCTTGCGATGACGGAGGTGGTCAAAAGGGGCCAGGGCTGTGCGACCGGCGTCCTGGTGGAAGACACCGACGCTCTTGGATGGAGCCGGACCGACGGAGGCATGGTGCACTTCAACACCGAATCGGTTCGCTACGTCCTGGCGATGGCGCCCTGTCCGGTGTTGCTCCGCTCGGCGGCGCAAATCGAGGCGGCCGTGGCCGAGAGAGATGATGTGACGTGGGTGGTGGCGTCAACCTCCACCGCCTCCGCGTTGAGCGCGACTCTGGATTTGACGCCCGTGCAGCCGATCACTCCCGGACCGGCAGTCACGCCCGGCCGTGAACTGCAGTTGTATCGTGCCCGGCGCAGGTAAGGTCAACTGTCGCGCATTGTCCACGCGCCGGCCGAGAATCCCGGCGGCTCACACGGCGTTCGTCGTCGACGACGGTTTCTGAAACGACCGCAACGCGCCCTCGAATGACGCATCGTCAGCCATCGAGATGAAGTCGTATGCCTGCACGAATGAGACCCGTCCGATCGCGGCGGCCGCTTCCGGCACGTTGATCACCTCACGCACCAGTTGCAGCCTCGCTGCCAGCTTCGTATCGGCCCGTCCATAGACCGCCGAGTGAAACGCGTCGATGACGTCGAGGGCGATCGGCACCGTCGCCGGTACCAGCCATTCGTCCTCAGGTGGGCGCGTCGACGACTCCGCCTCACCGAAATCAATCGGTCCGCGTTGGCTGACCAGCACAGTCGCCAGCTGGTGTCGCAGACCGTGGTCGCCGCTGGAGTCATCTGCGCTGCCTTCGAGTATCGCGTGCACGCGCATCCCCAGGTCGGACGATGCGGCAGCCAGCGGACGACCAGACTCGAGCGCCACAATCAGATCCTTGACCCCTCTGACGGCGACGCTCCACTGGGCCATGTCGAGCCGCTTTCTCAGCCAGTTACCGGCCTTGGCGAGCCCGTCGCTGGACCCCGGCCGGCTTTCCTCGCGGTCCAGGACCGTCTTCACTCGAGCGAGTTGCTGTGGAAGGTCCACGGCAGACTCGTCAGTGGCCGCGGCAACGGCCGCGACCGCCGCCAGCAACAACGCGGGCGAGGGCGTCGCGTCCGCCGGCCACAAGTGCAACGGAAGCGCTGGCAGACTGCAGAGCAGCTCCGTCGTCTGCGCGGCGTGGCCCTTGGCGGTCTCGACACTCCGCACGAGGACGACGGGCGCAATGAGTGATGCGATACCTGCGGGATCGGTATCCGCTGGCGCTGATACTTCTGGCTGTCGGCGGCCCAGAATGCGCTGCAGAAACGTGGTGCCGACGACCGTCTTGGAAGACGAGGCAGGAGCATGCCCGAGTCCAAGGATTGCGATGATGCGGCCCGCTTCGCGAGCCGAGTGCGCCAGGAAATCCTGCTTGTCCGTCAGCCACGCGCGCAGTTGGCTCAGCAGGCTGGCCCACTGCGCCTGCGTCTTTGACGTCCACCGGGCCTCGCGGCCCTGCGCATCGAGGGTGTCGATGATCGACGACAGCTCGGATGCGGACAGGCCCGCAAGCGACGATTCAATCGGAAAGGTCACCGTGTTGAAGAACACGCCCAGGCCGCGCGTCTCGGCGAAATCCACAACGCCCGAGAGCTCGTGCCAGTTGTGCGTCATCGGGCAGCACGCGACCGTCATGCCCGTGCCGCGCCGCTTCGTGTAGTCGTGCAGATCGGCGATGTTCGCCATCACCTCTTCGAAGATGGCGTTTTGGCGGATGCGCTCGTACGTCGCCTTCGTGATGCCATCGAGCGAGATGATGAAACTGGCCTTGATGCCCTCGATGGCCTTGCGCGGCCGCGCGGGCACGACGGCGCCGCTCGTCGTGATCGACACCTCGAGGTCCGGATTCAACCGCTGGATGCTGTCCCACAGCTCGTGATAGCGCGTGATGAGAAACGGCTCGCCACCGAGGAATCGCACCGCGCGAACGGACGGCAGGAATTCCTCGATCTGCCGCACGAATTCGGCGTCATACGGGTTCTTCAACGGCGGCAGCTTCTCCCGCTTCGCCCGGATCGTCGACGACCAGTGGCCGCCGCACATGACGCACTCGAGCGTGCACGTGTTCGACAACTCGAACTCGAGCACGAGCGGCGGACCTTCCACATTTGCCGCACGGCCCTTGCCGCGCTTTGAAAAGCGATCGAAGTTCCGCATCAGCGCGCCGGAAAAGTTCCGGCTCTCGAGCTGATGGAAACACCGGTCGCATCCCGGAGCGACCGAGCCTTCGTGGAACGCCCGCCGCAATTCGGCAGCCGGCTGGCCGCGCCAGATCTCGTCGATGTTCTGTTCCGGATAGGTGCCGAGGACGTACTCGCGATTGAAGCAGCACGCCGTGACCCGCCCGCTCTGGTCGAAGTTCAGGCTCAGGAACGGCGCATGGCACAGCACCGACACGTCGGTGCCGGCGTCTCGTGACGCGTCGTACGCCTTCAGCACTTCAGACGACGGCATCGTGTCTCCTCAGCGGCGGACCCGGCGCAGAAATCGCCACCCTTGCCATAGTAGCCAGTTCGCCGTGTAGACAGGGCTGGAAAGCGCCTGGCGCGCCGATCTGGCGACCCGGCGGATCATTGTCCATCGTGGCGAGCCCGATCGCTTGGTGGCCGCCTCGTCCGCCAGCCCCGTGGCGATCGAGTCCGGCGTTGGCAGCGTGGGTCGCGTGCCAGCGGGCGCCGCCATGGAGCGTCCTGGCCCACGTCTCACCAGGGCGCGTCGAAACTCCAGCTGTGCGTCCACCGTGCGGGCGTTGTCGCACTGGGCCCGGATGGACTCGGAAGCGCGCCGGCCCATCTCCGCCACGGCATCCGGCGTCGTCGTCAACGCGCGCGCGAGCGTCAAGGCGAGATCCGCGGGCGTGTTCGATGAGGCGACCCAGCCGGTCACTCCGTCCTGGACCATCTCCGCCATACCCCCGTTCGGCGTAGCGAGCACGGGCAGCCCGGAACACATCGCCTCGACGCACGTGTTGGGAAAGTTCTCCCAGCGTGACGGCACGACCGCGATCCGTGCCGCGCCGAGACGACGCCATAGGAGCGGTTGATCAACCGGTCCACTGAAGACGAACGCGCGACGCAGGTGTGCCGGGACCAGCGACTGCAGCGTAGAGCGCACGGAGGAGCCCGCGTCGTTCTCGGCGAGCGGCGTGTCGGCGCCGATGAACTCGAATCGCAGACCGGGCCGGCGTGAGGCGACGTCGATGGCCGCAGGAACCCATTCGAGCAGTCCTTTTCGCGCCTCGTATCGGCCGACGAAGCAGATGGTGCCCGTGGTCCAGGTGTCGATCGTGCGCTCGACCAGCGGCACGTCGCCGATCGGATAGGGCATCGTGACGATCGACCCCGTCGGGAGGCCCCCCGACCGTTCGGTCTCCCGCGCGAGGAAACGGCTTGGCGCCAGCAATGCATCGGCCGCGCGGATTGCGTCGTCCTCGTGCGTTTTCATCAGTCGCGCCTGGGGCGTGTCGATGCTCCAGCCGTTGGCACGGCACACCTGTTCATGCGTCGTGTGCAGGTGCACGAAACAGGGCGGGCGCCGTGACGGCCCCGCACCCAGTGCCCGACGCACGAGGAAGTAGTACAGCGGCGCCTCGTAGTCCTGAGCTTCGATGACGTCCACGCGCTCCGACTCGACGAGCCGCTCGGCCAGCATCGCGGCCTGCCAGCTGAACGCCTGCGCGGGAAAGGGGGACGCCGCCATCGCTTCGAGCAGATCCGCGTCGGCGTGAGGCGTCCGGCTGTCTCCGATCGGACGCGACGTCCACACGCGATGCACCGTCAACCGTCCGTCCACGAGAACTTCTCGCGCGAGCGGCGCGCCCTGCCACCGCTCCGCGATCACGTGCACCGTTTCACCGCGCTCGGCGAGCAGCCGCGCAATGCGCCGCACGTAGGCCCCGATGCCGCCCATCGGATAGGTGCACGGCGGGTACTCGCGGGAAATGAGCAGATGGATCATCGTGCGCGCTCAGGTCCTGGAGCGAAGACCAGAGGCTCCGGGGGAAGCGTCTCGTGCCTGAAACCACGTATCTGTTCCCATGCCGCGGAAGCCGGTTTCGGGGGGATACTCCAATGACGGGACGCGATGCGCATGGGCGTCGGATCGGACTCGAATCCTGGTGAGGAGTCTAGCCCGTGTCGCGCGTGCCCGTTTGACGCCGCGCGCAGGACCACTCGCCGGTCAAGGTGGGCCTGAGCCCGCGATTGCATCTTCGGCGATTTGTCCATGTCGCTTTCCGAACGCCTATGTCACTAGGACACGTTGGTTACTGCACCTACCGTACGGCCGAGCCGGTTCAGTTCGTCGACATCACAGACGATGTCCGCGAGATTGTTCGCCGCTCCAATGTGGTCGTGGGGCAAGTGGTGGTGCAGTGCCTTCACACGACAACGGGCATCATCGTGAACGAAGACGAGGAGAACCTGCTCCGGGATTTCTCCCTGTACATCGAAACGAAGATTCCGAAAGAGAAGTGGACGCACGACCACATTCCAGGGCGCAAGGACTGCGAGCCTGACGAGCCAGAGAACGCGAAGGCGCACATCATTGCGGCCTTCTTCTCCCAGGTGTCGGTGGCCCTCGCCGTCTCCGATAGCGACCTGGTCCTCGGCCGATTCCAGCGGATCTTCTTCGCCGAGTTCGATGGCCCCTGCCCGAGGCCGCAGAAGACGGAACGGAAAGTGGTGGTCAGCGTGGTCGGCTCCGCGTAGTCGCGGGCACGTTCACATCCTCGTCGCCGCCGGAAAGCGCGACCGGTAGTAGGCCACCGATCGTTCCGCGATGTGGACGTCCGTCAACGACGTCTCAACGGAACGCCGCGCCGCCGCGCCGAGGCGCTCACGCAGTCCGGCGTCTTCGAGCACCCGCTCGAGCTGCGCGACATAGGACGCGGCGTTCCCGCTGTGCGCCAGCAGTCCGCTGACCTCGTGCTCGACGAGCTCGGGCATGCCGCCTTGATCCGAGCACACGATGGCACGGCCGGCGGCCATCGCTTCGATGCACGAGTACGGGCAGTTCTCCCACAGGCTTGGCAGGAAGAACACGTCGGCTTGTCGCACACAGGACCGCACGGTGCTGAGGTCGAGCTCCCCCAGATAGTGAATCGATCCGCGCAGGGTTCGAGCCTGTACCTGCGGCAGGAGCGTGTTCTTCATGTAGCCGAACAGATCGCGACCCGCGAACGCGAACGCCACGGCGTGTCGCTCGAGAATCGTGCCCACGATCTCCGGACACAACTCGATTCCCTTTCGGGGCTCCATCCGGCCCGTGAACAGCACGAGCGGCCGTCCAGGCGGCACGCCGAATTTCTGGCGCACGTCGATCTGCGGTTCGCGATCGAACAGGTCGAGATCGATCCCGTTCGCAATCACTTCGATGGATTTGCGGATCCCCAGCCGAGTCCGCACTTCGTCCGCAAGAAACCGCGAGCACGACGTGAACCCGCGGGCGCCCGACATGGCCAGGTGCTCCACTGCCCCGCACGCCACGACATCGGCCCTGGACACGTCGTACGTGTCCATGATCAGGCGGGCAGGGGAGTGGAATCTGACGACGGTGTTGGCACCGGACAGGTGGTTGAGCACCCAGCCCTCGGCGCCACACTCGGGCATCTCGATGACGTCGTAGCCTTCGCGATCGACCAGGGCACGGAAGCCGCGAAACATCGACCAGCCGTTCTCGAGCCGGTTCTGCGTCCAGAACATCCGCCGGAGGCCGAACAGCCCGAACACGCGCATCAACGGGCCGGACGCCCGGAAACGATGGACGGTCACACCGTCCTGTTCGGTCGTGCGGATCCGGGTGGCGGCACCCGCGCCAGCCAGCACATGGACGGTGTGTCCGAGTTTCGCGAGCGCGCGGGCCTGGTACCACGTGTAGGTCCCGATGCCGCCAAAACCGGTTTCCGGCGGATACTCGAATGAAAGTAGCAGGATGCGCATCGGTTGCGAGAGCCCGGCAAACCGGGTCCCACGAGTGTATCCGCTTCACCCGCCCGCGCCCGTCGGCCACGACGCGCGAGTGGTCCGGGATTGCGGAACCCCGGGCCTCGTTCTAGAGTTGCCCCGAATGCCACCGCTGGGGACCCAATCCGCCCTGCTGTTCCTCATCGCCCTGCCGATTGCCTGCGTGGCGTGGACGGTGACGCACGAGGAAGTGTTTCGCGAGCCGCGCGAGTTCTGCGTCAAGCGCAGCAAGGCCTGTCGCCGGCTCGTCGAGCGCAAGTTCTTCTACCTCTTCACCTGCGAGTACTGTTTCAGCCACTACGTCACGGCGCTGACGCTCTGGATGACGGGCTACCACCTGCTCTATCCGGACTGGCGCGGCTACGTCCTCGCGCTGTTCGCACTCGTCTGGATCGCCAACGCCTACATGAGCCTATTCGGCCGGCTGCGCCTCGACATCCGCGAGGAACGACTCGAAATCGAGATGCAGGAGCACGAGAATCGATCGGTGACCCGCCCCACGAAGGCCGGCTGGGCCCCGGACGAATAAGTCTGCGTGCCGCGGACCCCTCGATGTGCTGACTAAAGAGACCGGGTGTAGATGTTCGGAGACTTAAGAGACCGGGTGTTGAAGTGCCACACCCCGTCTCTTAGACCCGCTGATGGCCGCGCGTGAGCACCGCGCCGACGCCCGCGAGTGTCGCGGCCATCGCGGCCCAGGCCATCAAATACGAATGCTCGATCAGCAGGCCCGTGATGATGGGCGCGACAATTGAGGCCAGCGAGGTCATCGATTGCGTCAGCCCCAGCACGACGCCCTGTTCGTGGGGGCCCGCCTGCTGCGTGATGAGACTGGTGAGCGCCGGGCGCAGCACGCCGTTGCCGAACGACGAGATGGTCGACACGACGAGCAGCGCCGCGATGGACCCGGCGACACCGAGCCCGAGGTAGCCCACCACCAGGGACGCGAATCCCACCACGGCGAGCGACGACTCGCCGAATGTCTTGACGAGCCGGCCGATGAAGCCGCCCTGCAGCAGGATGCCCAGAAAACCGACGTAGCCGAACACGTAGCCAATCTCGCGTGGACCGAACGGGTGGCCCTGCCACACGAATCGCCGCTCGGCGAACAGCGCGAACCCCGAAATGAACGTCGAAAACGAGAGCATGAAGAACAGGAACTGCAGCAGCCGCGCGCGCAACTCAGGCCTGCCGAAGTAATGCGCGTAGGTCCTCCAGTCGAGCGCCGCCCGCCGGTGCGCGAGCGACGTCGTCGGCCGCCCCCCCTTGAGGAGGAACGTGGTGGCCAGAATGCTCGTGGCCGACATGACGGCCGCCAGATAGATCGGTGCCGTGAGCCCGTATCGCGCCGACAGGTAGCCGGTGACCGCCGGCCCCACGAAGAACCCGAGGCCGAAGGCAATCCCGATGAGACCGAATTTCTTCGCGCGGTCCTCGGGCGCGGTATTGTCCGCGATGTAGGCCTGCGCCAGCGACAGGTTGCCCGCCGTCGAGCCATCGATCACGCGCGACAGGTAGATCATCCAGAGCGCGGACGCCTTGGCAAGGATGATGAAGCCGATGAACGTGCCGATCTGGCTGAGGATCAGCATCGGCTTCCGGCCCGTCCGATCCGACGCCTGCCCAAGGAGCGGACCAGACACCAGCTGGCAGGCCGCGTACACCGAGACCAGCATCGTGGCCTGCAGCGGCGAAGCGTGGAAGGTCTCGGCGTAGATGGCCAGCAGCGGGATGACGAGGGTCAACCCGAAGACGTCGACCAGGACGATGAGGAAGACGGGCACCAACGACGCGTGCGGCGGCGCAGCCGGTCCCGCCGCCTGAGACTTCGCGTTCACCGCCCTATCGTACCCGACGGACCCGGCGGACCGGCCCAACCCGAACAGTCCGTCTACAATGGGTGCTCGTGCGCCAGATCCTTCCGCCGTCCTATAAGCGTCAGCATGGGCACGCCGAGCGTGTTGAGCTGGCGACCGATCGTCAGTTTCGCGCGTTCAACAAGCCGCGCTATCGCCTGGCCCATTGGCCCATCTGGATCTGGGTCTTCTTCATCGCGCCGGGCCCCATCACCTTCAATCTGTTCGCGCACGGGCCGGACCGGCCGATGATGCTGTGGCTGGTGGCCGTGCTGGCGGGCACGGGCCTCGCGGGCTGGTATGGGAAGTTGCCTGGCGTCGAGCCCTCGCCCTACATCCTCCGTTTCGAGGAAGATCGCCCGAATCCGCTGTATCGCCGCATCTGCTACACGCTCGCCTGGAGCGAGGTCGTGAGCTACGCACTCCTCAACATCGCGGGGCTCGTCGACGCGCTCATCCACGGCACGTGGCGCATCCGCGCCATCTACGATGCCGGGTACTTTCCGATCGCGGTGACAATCTGGCTGCTCGGCGCCTTCGGACAGCTGCCGCGCGTCAAGTCCTCGACGAAGGGCGAAGGCCGCGAGCGCCGGTACTTCTACGGCTCGGTCTGGGCCGTCTGCATTGCGCAGCCGATTCTGTGGTTTCTGTGGAAGGCGCTGCCGCACTCGCGAACGGCCGACGTGGCGAAGCTCGTCATCTTCATCGGCATTCTCGCCTGGGTCGGCAACCTCGCCCGCCGGGGTCTGCTCCCGCGCACCCGGCCGATTCTGCCGGGCGAGTGGGCGGTCGACTAGGACCAGCCGCGCGCATGACGAAGTCTGAAGGCTGGACGGGCTGGGACGAATACGCGCCCTTCTACGACTGGGAAAACGCGCGGACGCTCGGCCGGCGTGACGTGGAGTACTGGCGGCGTCTCGTTCGTCATGAGGCCGCGAGGACGCTCGAGCTGGGCTGCGGCACGGGCCGGTTGCTGATGCCCATGGCCCGCACCGGCGTTTCCATCGTCGGCATCGATCGCTCCGCACCCATGCTCATGCGCGCGAGGGATCGCGCCCGCCGCGCGCGTCGTGACAGCCGGCCCGCGATCGTGCGTGGCGACATCCGCCAGTTGCCCTTTCCCAATCGATCCTTTGGCATGGTGATGGCCCCTTACGGGCTTCTGCAGTCCCTCCTGAGGGAAGCGGACCTGCGGAAGACACTGGCGGACGTGGCGCGTGTGCTGCGCAAAGGCGGGCTGCTTGGCGTCGATCTGGTGCCGGATTTGACCTCCTGGGCCGAGTACAGCCGGAAGATCAGCTTGAAAGGCAGGGGCCCTGGTGGCGGAACGGTGACGCTCATCGAGTCCGTGCGTCAGGATCGCCGCAAGCGGTTGACGATCTTCGACGAGGAGTTCATCGAGCGGCACGGCCGCGTGAGCCGCCGGCACACGTTCTCGCTCACGTTCAGGACGCTGACGGCGCCGGAGATCTGTGACCGCCTCGAAAGTGCGGGCTTCCGCGTCGACGCGCTCGCCGGCAGCTACAGAGACGCGCCGTGGTCGCCGGATGCGGACGTCTGGCTGATTCGCGCGCGCAAGCGGTAAGGCAACGATGCCCTGGACCTGAGGGTCCAGGGCTCCACTGACCCGGGTCCAGGGCAAAAACCTGTTAACGTCTGCCGTGCCCGGGGCGTCATCCGGGCATTCAGACGCCTATTTCCTTGAGGAGAAGTCCGATGGCCGGAACGGCGCGGAAGCTGGTGAAGATTGCTGGGTGGGCCCTGGGCTCGATTGTCGTGCTTGTCGGCATCATTGCCATTGTGCTGGTCATCGCGAGCAATCGGATGTTGGCGAAGACCGTCACCGTCCCTGTGTCGGTTGCCGAAATTGCCATCCCCGAAGGGGATGCGGTGGCGATCGGCCGCGGCAAGTATCTGGTCGATCACGTCGTGGGATGCAATGTGTGTCACGGCGCGGATTTCGGCGGCAGCGCTCCCGTCGATGCGCCGATGATCGGCACGCTCTGGGCTCCGAACCTCACAGCCGGCGCTGGGTCGGTGACGAAGGATTTCCTGACGTCGGACTGGCTGCGCGCGATTCGGCACGGCGTCGCGCCCGACGGCCGCCGGCTGTTCCTGATGCCCAGCGCGGACTACGTCAACTTCAGCGATGGAGACGTGAGCGCGATCATTGCCTACATCAAGTCCATGCCGCCGGTGGATCGCGAGAACCGCGGCATTCGCCTGGGACCCGTGGGCCGCGCCCTCGTCGTCGCGCATCAGATGAAGTTTGCGTTCGATGAGATCGATCACTTGAAGCGGCCCCCTTCCGCGGCACCAAGCGTGACCGCCGCGTGGGGCGAGGTCCTGTCGGGCACGTGCAGCGGCTGTCACGGCCCGACCTACTCCGGGGGCAAGATTCCCGGAGGCGACCCGGCCTGGCCACCGGCCCGCAATCTCACGCCGGATGCGACCGGGCTCAAGGGCTGGACCTTCGAGCAGTTCTCCAACGCCTTCCGCCACGGCAAGCGCCCGGATGGCACCGACCTGTCCATCGTGATGCCCTGGCAGCAGTTTGCCGGCATGAGCGATGACGACGCGCACGCGCTGTGGGCGTTCCTGCAGACGTTGCCCGCCAGGCCCCTCGGCAACCGCTGAGGCTCACGCCGCCCGGGGTTGGTGCTAAAATTCCGACTCGGTTTCGACCATTCTTCGCGAAAGAGAGATCGCCATGTCCGGCCATTCCAAGTGGCACACGATTAAGCACAAGAAGGGCGCGGCCGACGCCAAGCGCGGCAAGGTGTTCACGCGCATCATCAAGGAACTGACCATCGCCGCCAGGCACGGCGGCGGCGATCCCGACATGAATCCGCGCCTGCGCACGATCATCGCGGACGCGAAGGCGGTGAACATGCCCGCCGACAACATCAAGCGCGCGATTCGCCGGGGCACGGGCGAAGAAGAGGGCGTGCAGTACGACGAAATCCTCTACGAAGGCTACGGACCCGGCGGTGTCGCGATCCTCATGGAGACCATGACGGACAACCGGAACCGGACGGTCGGCGAGCTTCGCCACACGCTCGGCAAGTGGGGCGGCAAGCTCGGCGATCCGAACAGCGTCGCGCGGATGTTCACGAAGCGCGGACAGATCATCGTCGAGAAGTCGAAGGCCGCCGAAGAAGCCCTGATGGCCGCCGTACTCGAGGCGGGCGCCGACGACATGGTCGATGACGGGGACGTGTGGGAAATCATCTCGACACCTGATGGCCATCCGGCGGTCCTCGAGGCCGTCAAGGCGCTCGGCATCGAGCCGGCATCGGCCGCGGTGGCGATGGTGCCGAGCGAGTACATCAAGCTCGAAGGCAAGCAGGCGCAGCAGATGCTGAAGCTGATGGATGCCCTCGAGGAAAACGAAGACACCAAGAATGTCTGGTCGAATTTCGACGTCGACCAGGAGGAGATCGAGGCGTCTCTGGCGTGAGGATCTTCGGGATTGATCCCGGATCGATCCGCACCGGCTACGGTTGTGTTCAAACCGACGGCTCCCGGCATCGACTCGTGACGTGCGGCGCGGTGACACCGCCCGCCGGTGCCTCCCTGCCCGATCGGCTGCATGCCATCCACACCGGCCTCGCCCTCCTGCTTCAGGAAGCGCGGCCGGACTGTGTGGTCATCGAAAATCTCTTTCACTCGCGGAACGTCCGCAGTGCGCTCGTTCTCGGTCATGCCCGCGGCGTGGCCGTCCTGGCCGCGGTCCAGGCTGGTGTCCCGGTGCTCGAATACACCCCGGCCGAAATCAAACAGGCGGTTGTCGGTTATGGCCGCGCGGAGAAGGCTCAGGTGCAGCGGATGGTGACGCTGCTCCTGGGACTCGATGCGCCGCCGTCCCCCTACGACGCGTCGGATGCGCTGGCGGTGGCGCTGTGTCACGCGCATGCCGGCGGCGGCGTGGCGATCGTCGCGGCACCGCCGGTGCCTCGGCATCAGCGCAGCTGGCGCCACGCCAAACCGGCGCAACTCGGCAGGCGCCAAGCCCCGTGATTGCCCGTCTTGCCGGCACACTCCTCGAAAAGCATGTCCCGCACCTGCTCATCGACGTCCATGGTGTGGGTTATGCCGTGTCCGTCCCGCTGTCCACGTTCTACGCCGTCGGCGACCCCGGCGCCGCCGTCGTGCTCCGCATCCACACGCACGTCCGTGAGGATGCCCTGCAGCTGTTCGGATTCGCGACCTCGCTCGAGCAATTGCTCTTCGAACGCCTGATTGCCGTCAGCGGGATCGGACCGAAGCTGGCGCTCGCCGTGCTGTCCGGCATCGAGAGCGGCGAACTCGTGAAGGCCGTCCGGCAGAACGACTTCGTGCGGCTGACGCGGATTCCGGGCGTCGGACGCAAGACCGCCGAGCGTCTCACCATCGAACTGCGGGATCGGCTGCCCGACACGGCGACAGTCCCTGCCGACGATGCTGTCGACACGGCCGGTGATCTGCGCGACGACTTGCTGTCGGCGCTGTCGAACCTTGGCTATCAACCTCACAGCGTCGAAAAGACGGTGGACAAAGTGCTGCGCGCCACCACTGACGCGTCATTCGAGCCCGTGCTGCGCGACGTGCTGCGGGAGCTCTCGCGCTCATGACCGACGATCGGATGCTGAACGCCTCGCGCGCGGATGACGACGCGCAGTACGAGACCGGCCTGCGGCCGCGGACGCTGCGCGACTACATCGGTCAGGAACGCGTGCGCGAGAACCTGCTCGTGTCGATTGCCGCCACGCGCCAGCGGGGCGAAGCGCTCGATCACGTGCTGCTGTACGGCCCGCCGGGCCTGGGCAAGACGACGCTGGCCTACGTCATCGGCAACGAGCTGGGCGTGCCGGTGCGTGCAACCTCGGGGCCCGTCCTCGAGAAGCCGGGCGATCTCGCGGCGATCCTGACCAATCTCAAAACCCGCGAAGTGCTGTTCATCGACGAAGTGCATCGCATGAGCCCGGCCATCGAAGAAATCCTCTATCCCGCGATGGAGGACTTCGAGCTCGACATCATGATCGGCCAGGGGCCTGGCGCGCGCTCGGTGAAGGTGCCGCTCCAGCCCTTCACGCTGATTGGCGCGACGACCCGCGCGGGGCTCCTGACGGCGCCCCTGCGCGCGCGATTCGGCATCGTTCATCGACTCGACTTCTACGAGCTGGCGGATTTGACGACGATCGTCACACGCTCGGCCGGCATTCTCGGCGTCGAGATCGCGCCGGCGGCGGCCGAGGAGATTGCGCGTCGATCGCGCGGCACGCCGCGCATCGTCAACCGGCTGCTGCGGCGCGTGCGCGACTTCGCCGAGGTCAAGGCGGACGGCCGCATCACGCCGGACGTGTGCCACGCGGCCCTGCAGTTGCTCGAAGTGGATGCGCACGGCTTCGATGAGGCCGATCGGCGGCTGCTTCGCACGATCATCGACAAGTTCAGCGGCGGGCCGGTGGGACTCAACAGTCTCGCCGCGGCGATTGGGGAAGAGAAGGACGCCATCGAGGACATCTACGAGCCGTATCTGATTCAGATCGGCTTTCTCGATCGCACCCCGCGGGGACGTGTCGCGACGCCGCGCGCGTACGAGTATTTCGGCCTGATGGCGCCTGGAAAGGATCGTCTGTGGTGAAGGCGGTGCGACGCGTGAAGATTTCGGGGCTCGGCACCTACGTGCCGCCGCGCCTGCTCACCAACGCGGATCTCGAGCGGATGGTTGACACCACCGACGACTGGATTCTTCAGCGCACGGGCATTCGCGAGCGTCACATTGTGGATCCTGGCGTTGCCACGTCCGACATCGCGGCGCCTGCCGCGAAGGCTGCCCTCGAGGAGGCCGGGATCACGCCGGATGACATCGGGTTCATCGTCGTGGGGACGACGACACCAGACACGATCTTTCCCAGCACGGCTTGCATGCTGCAGGCAAAGATTGGCGCGACGAAGGCGTGGGGGTTTGATCTCGGGGCTGCGTGTTCGGGTTTCACCTACTCGCTGACGACCGGGTGGGCCATGGTCGCCACGGGAGCGGTGGAGCATGCGCTCGTGGTCGGCGCCGATGTCATGTCGAGCATCATCGACTACACCGATCGCAAGACGTGCATCCTGTTCGGCGACGGCGCCGGGGCCGTCGTGCTGTCCGTGGCGGGTGACGACGAGCCCGGCATCATCGACTTCGCGCATGAGATCGACGGCCGGGGCGGTGAGGCGCTCTGCATGCCCGCCGGTGGCAGCCGTCAGCCGGCGTCGCACGAAACGGTCGACAAGCGCCTGCACTACGTGAAGCAGGACGGGCAGACGGTGTTCAAGTTTGCCGTGAAGAAGAACGAGGAGATCGCGTTGCGGCTGCTCGATCGGAACGGACTCACGGGCGCCGATTTGGATCTCTACTGCTCGCACCAGGCCAACCGGCGCATCATCGAAGCGACGGCCAACCGCCTCGGCCTCAGCCCGGACAAGGTCATCATCAACCTCGAACGCTACGGCAACACCACCGGCGCAACGATTCCCCTGGCGCTCGCTGATGCCAGGCGCGAAGGGCATTTGAAGAAGAACGACCTCGTCCTCCTGGCGTCGGTGGGCGCTGGATTCACGGCCGGGTCGGTGCTGTTGCGGTGGAGTCTCTAGCGTCGGCCACGAGCCGGAAAATCACCACGGATCGTCCCTCGAGACGCCATTCGGCACTCGGCTTTACCATCCACGGTTGGCCCGTGGACGCCGTCGTGTCAACCAGGCATTCCCAGACCGATCCGGTCCGCACCGGCAGTACGAACGACACCGCGGCCGCGCTGGCGTTGAACAGCGTGAGCAGCGTGTCGCCCGAGATGGGTTCGCCGCGCTCATCGCGCTCGAGGATGGCGTTGCCGTCGAGGAGCATGCCCATCGTCCTGCGCTCCGGGTCGCGCCAGTCGTCCCCGGCGAGTTCGTTGCCATCTGGCCCCAGCCAGAGCACGTCGGTCGCGCCGGGCCGCCGGCCGCTGAGGAAGGTCTTGCGTCGCAGCACCGGCTGTGAGGCGCGCAGCGCGGTGAGCCGCTGGACGAAGGCCAGCAACTCCAGTTGCGGACCTTCCGTCGGCCAGGGCGTCCACGAGAGCGGCGAATCCTGGCAGTAGCCGTTGTTGTTGCCGTCCTGCGTGCGACCCACTTCGTCGCCGCCAGACAACATCGGCACCCCCACGGACACCAACAGCGTCGTCAGGAAATTGCGTTCCTGCCGGTGACGAAGGGTCACCACGCCCGGATCGACCGTCGCGCCTTCGACGCCGAAGTTCATGCTGAGATTGTGCGAATCACCGTCCCGGTTGCCCTCGCCGTTGGCTTCGTTGTGTTTGTCGACGTATGACACGAGGTCCGCGAGCGTGAATCCATCGTGCGATGTGACGAAGTTCACGCTGGCGTGCGGAAGGCGGCCGTACAGGCCATAGAGATCGCTGCTGCCCGACAGGCGGGTTGCGAGCTCCGGGAGCATGCCCTCGTCTCCGCGCCAGAACCGGCGGATGGCATCGCGATAGCGCCCGTTCCACTCCGTCCAGCCGGGCGGGAAGTTTCCGACCTGGTATCCGCCTTCACCAACGTCCCACGGCTCGGCAATCAGTTTGACGCGGGACACGATGGGGTCCTGTCCGATGACGTTCAGGAACGCCGACAGGCGATTCACGGCGTGGAGTTCGCGCGCGAGCGCGGACGCGAGATCGAAGCGGAAGCCATCGACGTGCATCTCCTGCGCCCAGTACCGCAGGCTGTCCATCAGCAACCGCAGCACCGCCGGCGATTGCATGTTGAGCGTGTTGCCCGTGCCCGTGTAGTCCTTGTAACGCGACGGGTCACCGGGTTCGAGGCGGTAGTAGGTGCGGTTGTCGATGCCGCGAAACGAGAGCGAGGGGCCGAGATGATCGCTTTCGGCCGTGTGGTTGTAGACGACGTCGAGGATGACTTCGAGGCCGGCCTGATGAAGCGCGCGCACCATCGTCTTGAAGTCGCGCATCGCCTGCGCGGGCGACTGTCCGGCCGCGAAGCGATGATCCGGCGCGAAGAACGCCAGGGTGTTGTATCCCCAGTAGTTCACGAGGCCGGCCTTCACGAGCCGCCACTCGTCGACGTGCTCGTGGATCGGCATCAGCTCCACGGCGGTGACACCGAGATTCTTCAGATGGGCGATCGCCGGCTCCGATGCCAGACCCAGGTAGGTGCCGCGCAGGGACGGCGCAATCCGCTCGTTCAAGGCCGTCATGCCCTTCACGTGCGTTTCGTAGATGACCGTCTTGTGCCACGGCGTACGCGGCGGGCGATCTCCGAGCCACTCGAACGCGTGGTCGGTGACGACGCCGAGGGCGGCGTAAGGCGCGCTGTCGAGCGTGGAGGCTGGGCCGTCGCTCGTGTCTTCGTAGCCGAGCAGGGACTTATGCCAGCGTGGGGGACGGCCAATCGCCCGCGTGTACGGATCGAGCAGCACCTTGGCCGGATTGAAACGGTGTCCCTCGAGTGGACTCCACGGGCCGTACACGCGGTACCCATAGAGCTGTCCAGGCCGCACGTCGGGAAGGTAGACGTGCCAGATCGTGTCCGTGTGATCGACGAGGGGGACGCACAGGCTCTCACTTGTCGCTTCGGCCGAATCGAAGAGACACAATTCGACCTTGGTCGCATGTTCAGAGAACAGGGCGAAGTTCACCCCTGAGCCGTCCCAGGTCGCGCCGAGGGGAAAAGGGGAGCCGGGCCACGCACGCATCGGCGCCCATGATACGGGACGCAGTACCATTTGACCGTGCGATCCCTCGAGTGGCTCAGACGCTGGGCGCGGCTGCTGGATTCCCAGTTCGTGATTCCGGGCACACGGATCCGGTTCGGGCTCGATCCACTGCTGTCCCTGATCCCGGGCATTGGCGACCTGGCGAGTCCGGCGTTCACGCTCGTGCTGCTGGTGCACGGCGTGCATCAGCGGGTGCCGCGCGTGGTGCTCGTGCGCATGATCGCCAACGCGCTCATCGACGCCTTCATTGGCGCGATCCCGATTGCCGGCAACGTCGGCGACGTCTTCTTTCGCGCGAATCTCGAGAACCTGGCGCTGCTCGAACGTCACGCCCACCCGGGCGCGCCGCCGACTCGTGGCGACTACGTGTTCGTCTTCGGGCTGGCGGCCGTCTTCGGCCTGCTCATCCTCATCCCGCTGCTGCTCGCGTTCTGGCTGGCGTTGCGGTTGTGGTACTGGATGGCCGCGCCCTGAGCCGATGACGCTGGTTTCGTCCTTCGACTTCGACCTCCCGGAATCGCTCATCGCGCAGGAAGCGCGTCCGCGCGGGACCTCGCGCCTGCTGGTCGTCGATCGCGCGGCGGGCACCTTCGTCGAACATCCCATTGCGGCATTGCCGCGTCTGCTCAAGCCCGGCGATCGGCTCGTCGCGAACGACACACGTGTTTTTCCTGCCCGCCTGATTGGGACGCGGCTGCCTGGCGGCGGCGCGGGAGAGTGTTTTCTGCTCGAACGCGCGGGCGATGACCAATGGCTGGCGCTCGTGCACCCGGGGCAGCGGCTCAGGTCCGGGTCGCACATGGTCTTCGAGGACGCCGAGCGTGCGCCCGGCGTCCGCCTCCGCGCCACCATTCTCGATCGACGGTTCTTCGGCCGCCGGCTCGTGCAGCTCGTCGCCGATGGCGCGCGCGACGTCGACGATGCCGTGGATCGCCTCGGGCACATTCCGCTGCCGCCGTACATCAAGCGCGGCGATCGCGCCGACGATCGCGAGCGCTATCAAACCGTGTACGCGCGGGCCCGCGGATCCGTCGCGGCGCCGACCGCGGGCCTGCACTTCGATGCCGCGATGCTCGAGGCGCTCGGGCACGCCGGCATCGACTGGACCCCAATCACCCTGCACGTCGGCTACGGCACCTTCAAACCGGTGCGTGTCGACGTCGTGGAGGACCACGTCGTGGATCCCGAAACCTACACCATCGAGGCTGGAGCCGCGAGCGCGATGGCCGACACTCGCCGCCGGGGCCATCGCGTCATCGCGGTGGGCACGACGACGACGCGCGCGCTCGAGAGCGCCGCCGCGGCCGACGGCACCGTCCAGGCAACCAGCGGCGCAACGGATCTGTTCATCCGGCCCGGCCACGTGTTCCGGGCGATCGACGGCCTGTTCACGAACTTTCACCTGCCGAAGTCCTCCCTCCTGATGCTCGTCGCCGCCTTTGCCGGCCACGAGCTCACGATGGAGGCCTACCGCCACGCCGTCCGCGAGGAGTTCCATTTCTATAGCTACGGCGACGCGATGCTCGTCGTCTGACGAGGGACCAGGGACCAGGGACCAGGGACCAGGGACCAGGGACCAGGGGACCAGGGGACCAGGGGACCAGGGGACGAGGGGACGAGGGGACGAGGGGACGATCCAATATCTCGATCATCCATG
>JBDTNQ010000050.1:0-28732 GCA_039933635.1 Acidobacteriota bacterium | reverse complement strand
GCTCCACGGACTGCCCCGCCTCTCCACGGAACCCCGCCCGACTCTCCGTGGAGCCCCGGACCATGGAGCCCCGGACCATGGAGCCCCGGACCGTGGAGCCTCGGACCGTGGAGCCCCGGACCTGTAGGTCCGGGGTACGCGCGCAGCCTACAATGCGACATGGCGCGCGGCTGGGAAAGCAAATCCGTCGAAGATCAGATCGCCGACGCGCGCGCGGAGAAGCGCGTCCCGGCGCCTGAGCAGCCGCCGGAAGAACGCGCGCGTGACGTCAAACGGACGAGTCTGAAGCTTGCCCGCGCGAAGACGCTCCAGGACCTGCAACAGGCCTGCGATCGTCGCCATCGGGCGGTGCTCGAGCACACGCTCGAGCACCTGGATGCCGAAATCAGGAAGATCGAGTCTTGAAGTGCGGTGACTAAGAGACCGGCTGTTGCAGTTCAGTGACCAAGAGACCGGGTGTTGCGGTTCCACACCCGGTCTCTTCAACAGGAGACACAATGCGCGCGTCGTTCTATCAGGGCAATCGAACATTCACGACCGGAACGGCCGCCGTGCCCACGCCCGCGGAGGGCGAAGCGCTGCTGCACATCCGTCGCGTGGGCATCTGCGGCAGCGACCTCCACATCTTTCAGGGGCATCTCGACCACCGCGTGCCGAAAGGGAACACGATTGGTCACGAGGTTCTCGCAGACGTCGTGTCATCGCCCGATCCGGCGTTTGCGCCGGGCGATCGCGTGGTGGTCGAGCCGGTCCTCTACTGCGGCACGTGTCGCGCGTGCCGCATGGGCGCGAGCTACCTCTGCTACAACCTTAAAGTCCTCGGAGTGGACGCCCCGGGCGGTATGCAGGAGTTCTGGGCCGTCCCGACCCATCGGCTGCTCAAGGTGCCGACGTCGCTGAAGGATGACGATGCCGCGCTGATCGAGCCGCTGGCGGTTGCCGCCCACGATGTCGGGCGGGCTGAGGTGAAGAGTGGCGATGCCGTCGTTGTCTTCGGTGGGGGACCAATCGGGTGCTTGATCGCGCTCGTCTGCCGGCATCGTGGCGCACGCGTCAAGGTCGTCGAGATCAACCCTCATCGGCTCGAGATGCTGAAGACCCTCGGGCTCGAGACCATCGGGCCCGAGCAGGACACAATTCAGGTCGTCAAGGACTGGACCGGCGGCGACGGCGCAGATGTTGCGTTCGAAGTGAGTGGGAGTCCAGAGCCGGTGCGGATCATCACCGAGCTCGTGCGCGTGTGGGGCACGGTCAGCATCATCGCGATTCACTCGGAACCGGTCGCGATCAATCTCTATCCCATGTTCGGACGCGAATTGAAGATGCACGGCAGCCGGCTGTACACGCGGGGCGCGTGGGAAGAGTCGATTCGGCTTGTGTCAAGCGGCGCGATCGACGTCGCACCGCTCGTGACGCGGCGCATTCCTCTCGAGGATCTCCAGAAAGGCATGGAAGAAGCCCTCGGCGGAGGACCCGTGATGAAGGTTCTCGTCGACCTGTCGAAGTGAGGTGCGCATGCCGACACCCTACAGCGAATACGTGACGGGACGCGATCCCGTGGAAGTGCTGCAGCAGTCGTTCGACGAATACCGTGCCCTTGGCGGGCGTCTGACGCCTGCGCTCTGGGATCAGCCCCTCGCGCCAGGAAAGTGGACGGTCCGTCAGGTGCTCGTCCACGTCGTGCAGTGGGAGATGATCTTCGGTTTGCGGCTGCGCTTTGCCGTGGCATCATCCGACTACGTCATTCAGCCATTCGAGCAGGACGACCTCATGAGCGAGGCGGAGGTCGTCGATGGCCCCACGGCGCTGGCGGCGTTCGAGGCGGTCCGCAAGATGACCCTCGACTTCGCCTCGTCGCTCACCCCCGCACAGCGCAGGCAACGCACGGTCCACGCGGACCGTGGCGACATCGACGTGGAAGACGTTCTCACGACTCTCGCGGGCCACGCGGTGCATCATCTGCGGCAGGTGCAGGCGGTGATTGCCGTCTAGGACTCACGGCCGGTTCTCGAACGGTGAGTCCTGAGCTGAAAGCCTTTTGGTCTATAGTGTGGCCTCCCAACCTATAGGTCAGGTATGCGCACACACGCGTTGCGATTCGCCGCTCCTCTTCTCGCCGCCGCCGCCATCTGTCTTGCTGGCGTGAGCCCCGTCATTCGAGGTCTGGCGGCGTCAGAGACGCCGGATGCGCTGACCATCGACCACTACGTCGGTGTGAAATCGGCGGTGCCGTCGATGAATGGCGAGATGGCGCAGTTGTACGTGCGCGAGCGCGCGCCCGCGGTCGCTCTGCGCCGCGCCGTCAACACCGATCGTGTTGTCCTGTTCGTCCATGGTGCGGGAACTCCGGCGGAGGTGGCGTTCGATACGCCCGCCGACGGTTTCAGCTGGATGGCGTACCTGGCGGACGCGGGCTTCGACACGTTCTCGGTGGACATGACCGGCTACGGCCGGTCGACTCGTCCGACGGTGATGAACGATCCATGTAATCTCTCCGCGGAGCAGCAGGCCCAGTTCGTGCCGAGTCTGCTGCTGGCGCCGTGCGCGGCTTCCTACGCCCATCCTGCGACCACCATCGCGTCCGACTGGAACGATGTGGGCGCGGCCGTGGACTACGTGCGCGCCCTTCGGCACGTCGACCGTGTCCACCTCGTCGCGTGGTCGCTCGGCGCGCCCCGAGCGGCGGGCTACGCCGCGCAGAATCCGCAGAAGGTCGGTCGTCTGGTGCTGCTGGCTCCTGCGTATGCGGCCGGAGCATCGCCAACGCCGCCAACGCCGATGCCCGCCAACGGCACCGCATTCAACACGCAGTCGCTCGACGAGTTCGCCGCGAACTGGGACCGCCAGGTCGGATGTCCGAACCAGTACGACGTGTCGACACGCGATGCCGTCTGGAGCGCGATGGTGGCGTCCGACCCGGTGGGCGCCACGTGGGGCAGCGGCGTACGCCGGGCGCCATCAACGACCACGTGGGGCTGGAACGCGGCCATGGCCGGCCAGTTGAAGGCGCCGGTGCTGACGATCGCGGGACAGCACGACAAGCAGGTGTTGCCGGAGCGTGTTCGTGAACTCCATGCGGCGTTGGGTTCCGCCGAGAAGGTGTCGGTCGATCTCGCTTGCTCGTCTCACAACGCCATGTGGGAGCTGAATCACACGCTCATGTTCAAAGCGTCACGCGAGTGGCTGCTGCAGGGGTCGGTCAACGCCCAGAAGCAGGGCATTGTAAAGGTGGGCTACTGATGCCCGCGCGCATCACAACCCGGAGTCCGCCCGCTCGGACCGGTCTGTCGGCGGACGGCCGCCGGACTGACCGGTGGTAGACGTCACCAAACCCGGCAATAATTAGCGCGACCTCCCGCAGTTCGTGGAATCGCAGGGATTCCTCGACGAGGCGTGGAGGCTGCAGGGCTGATGCCTCCCTGAGAAAGCACGGTTCGTGTTCGTCGAAGATCGACAGGATGCCCTTCTCATCTCTACCGATCCTGCGCGCCTTGACGTGCGGGCGATCCACGCCTACCTGACGCGCTCGTACTGGGCCTCGGGCATCCCGCTCGAGACCGTCGAACGCTGTATCCAGGGTGCGATCTGTTTCGGCGTGTACGACGAGGGCCGGCAGATCGGCTTCGCGCGTGTGATTACGGACCGCGCGACGTTCGCGTATCTTGCCGATGTCTATATTCTCGAATCGCACCAGGGCCGCGGCCTCGGCAAGTGGCTGATGCGCGTGATCATGGCGCACCCGGATCTGCAGCGGCTGCGCCGCTTCTCCTTGGCGACGCGGGACGCTCACGGTCTCTATGCGCAGTTTGGCTTCACGCCGCTGCGCGCGCCCGACCGGCACATGGAAATCGCGCGGCCGAACATCTACAGTGGCGGCGGGGCGTAGGCGCCGCGATGCTCGCTGTCACGCAGTACTTCTTCGTCGGTGGCGCGGCGCTGGCGGCCGGCATGGTCAACGCCATCGCAGGTGGAGGCACCCTGATCTCGTTTCCGGTGCTCACGGCCGTTGGAATCCCGGCGGTCGCGGCCAATGTCACGAACACCGTGGCCCTCTGCCCGGGCATGCTGGGCGGGATCTTCGCCCAGCGACGCGATCTCGCCGGGCAGTCGAAACGGCTCTGGATGACGTTGCCGATCGGCGCCATTGGCGGGGTCGTAGGTGGGATTCTGCTCATCAAAGGCAGCGAACAGTCCTTCCGCGCGCTCATCCCGTATTTGATTCTCGTGGCGACAACGCTCCTGGCGGCGCAGGATCGAATCCGCCGCTGGCTCATGACGCATGAGGGTCATGACAAACGCCAGGACAGCGTGTGGCATGTCAGCCTGCCGGTGGGACTTGGCGCCATCTACGGTGGATACTTCGGCGCGGGCCTCGGCGTGATCCTGCTCGCCGTTCTCGGTCTGGTGCTGGACGACACATTGACGCGGCTGAACGCGCTGAAGCAGACGATTGCGCTTGCCGTGAACTTGTCGGCCGCGATCTACTTTCTGTTTTCGGGCCAGGTGCTGTGGACCGTGGCGCTGGTGATGGCCATCGGCGCCCTTGCCGGCGGATCCATTGGCGGCCGCCTCGCTGGACGAATCCGGCCATCAAGCCTTCGCGCGATTGTCGTTGTCCTGGGTTATGTTGTGGCCGTCGTGTATCTGGTGAAGCGATGAGATCCCGTTCCGCGTCCGCCGCGCTTGCCCTCGCGACGCTCGCTCTCCTGGCCGGCGTGGTCGCGGCGCGAGATCAGGCGCCGATCATCGTCCCCGTCGAGCAGGAACCGCAGCACCATCCCGTGTTTCGGAACGACGTGCTGGCGGTGATCGATGTCCACTTTCCCCCCGGCTACACCAGCCTGTTCCATCGACATTCCAACGACAACGTCTCGGTGCGAATTGCGACGGCACCGACCCGAACCGACACGCTGACGGAGACCGGCACGCCGCAGACCGCGCTCGTTGGGCGACTCGTCTTCAACTCGGCGACACCGCCGTACGTCCACCGGGTGGCCAACATCGGCGACACGCCCGTGCACATCATCGACATCGAGGTGCTGGCCAGGCAACCCACTCGGCGGGTCGCCACGGCAGACGAGCTGGCCGGGCACGAGGTCGTCGTCGAGAACGACCGCGTCCGTCTGAGCCGTGTCGCCCTGATGCCGGGCGCGACCCTCCAGGAGCACGGACATCCGGTCGGATGGCTCGAAGTCGTGGTCCGGGGCGCCCAGCCTGGCAGCTACCTCTGGCATGAGCCGGGTGATCGGATGGCCGCCCGTACCGCGGACCCGTCGGTCGTCGAGATTGCGGAAATCGAGATCAAATAGTTCGCGGCCCGATGTCGATTCGGGCCATCTGCCGACGACTATCCAGCGTTCACACCCCGTGAACGACATTCCTGGAGATTGACGATGAAGTACCTGTGCCTGATCTACGACGACGAAAAGAAGCTGGGGTCCATGACGAAGGGCGAGGCTGACGCTTTCATGGGCGAGTACATGGCGTACACCGAATCGGTAAAGACCAGCGGCCACTATCTTGGCGGCAACGCCCTGCAGCCGGTCGCGACGGCGACGTCTGTACGCGTGCGCAACGGCAAGATGTCGGCGACCGACGGCCCATTCGCGGAAACCAAGGAACAGCTCGGAGGCTACTACCTCATCGAGGCGAAGGACCTGAACGAGGCGATCTCGGTTGCCTCGCGGATTCCCTCCGCGAAGATCGGAACCATCGAAGTGCGGCCGATCATGGTGCACTAGTCGACGCTCTCGGTGGAGCCCCGGTGCCAGACTGTCCGTGGAGCCCCGGACCTTCAGGTCCGGGGCACTTTCTGGGCGTCACGGGAGTCGCCCTCTCCGCCATGTCCGACATTCAGTCTCGGGTCGACGCGATCTACCGTGCCGAATCACGCCGCGTTCTCGCGACGCTGATCCGTCTCCTCGGCGACTTCGACCTGGCGGAAGAAGCGGTCCACGATGCCTTCATCGCTGCTGTGGAGCAGTGGCCGCGTGAGGGAATGCCGGCGAACCCCCGCGCGTGGTTGGTGTCCGCCGGACGGTTCAAGGCGATTGACACGCTGCGCCGCCGCGCGCGGTTCGACGCGTCGCTTGGCGCGCTCGCAATCCACCTCGAATCCACAATGGCCGCGGCACCTGAGACTGAGATCGTCGAGGACGATCGGCTGCGGCTGATCTTCACGTGCTGTCATCCGGCCTTGCCGCCGGACGGGCAGGTCGCGTTGACGCTCCGTGAAGTGTGTGGATTGACGACGGAGGAGATCGCGCGGGCGTTTCTCACGGCCGCCCCCACTGTCGCCCAGCGCATCGTCCGAGCTAAGGCGAAAATCCGCGATGCGACCATTCCGTACCAGGTCCCTGGTTTCGAAGACCTGCCGTCGCGGCTCGATGCGGTTCTACACGTCGTCTATCTGGTTTTCAACGAAGGGTATTCACCATCGTCGGGCGAAAGCATCACTCGAGGCGATCTGTCGCGCGAAGCGATCCGGCTCGGGCGAGTGCTGGTCGAGTTGCTGGCGGCGCCGGAGGCGATGGGTCTGCTGGCGTTGATGCTGATTCACGAATCGCGACGCGATGCGCGCAGCACGCCTGATGGCGACACGGTTCTGCTCGAGCAGCAGGATCGAGCGCTTTGGGACCGGCACCTGATCGCCGAGGGCGAATCGCTGGTGGAACGCGCGATCTCGTCGCGGCGATTTGGCCCGTACACCCTGCAGGCGGCAATTGCCGCCGTGCATGCGTCCGCGCCCACCGCGAACGAAACAGACTGGGCACAGATCGCGGGTCTCTACGACGTCCTGGCCCGCGCCGATCCCACGCCCGTCGTGGCGCTCAACCGCGCGGTGGCCATTGCGATGCGCGACGGTCCAGAGGCCGGCCTCGTCGAGATCGATCGCGTGCTCGCCGGTGGCGAATTGGATGACTATCTCTGGGCGCACTCCGCCCGCGCCGATCTCTGCCGTCGTCTGGGCCGTGTCGATGAGGCGAAAACGGCCTACGCCCGAGCGCGGGCCCTGGCCCGCCAGGGCCCGGAGCGTCGGTTTCTCGAACGGCGGATCGCGGAGTTGGCGCGGGCAAGGCCCCGGACCTGAAGGTTCGGAGCCCCACAGACAACCGGTGGAGGCCGCACCCTGCGCTAAGCTGATCCGGAGCCGACCCTCTCCCGCGCCGAGGACTCCCGACACGCCATGACTCCTTCCGCCACCGCCACCATCCAACGCCTCGACGTGCGCGCGCTGCGCGTCCCCATGACCGAGCCGCATCGTACGGCCAGCGGGGTGATCACCGAGTCGCCGCTGGTCCTGATCGACGTGCATCTCGACGATGGAACAGTGGGGCACGGGCTGCTGTTCGTCTACACAACAGTGGCGCTGAGGCCGACGACGGAACTGGTCGAGAACATTGCCGCGATGATCGTGGGACAACCGCTGGCGCCGGCCGAGGTCCAGCAGTCGTTAATGAAGCGATTCCGGCTCCTGGGCTCCCAGGGACTCGTGGGCATCGCCCTTGCCGGCATCGACATGGCGCTGTGGGACGCGCTCGCGCGGTCCTCAGGCCTGTCACTGGTCCAACTTCTCGGCGGCGTCGAGAAGCCGCTGCGTGCCTACGGTGCCGTGGGGTACGACGGCGTCGACGGATCGGCGCGGACCGCCGCGCTCTGGGCGTCGCGCGGGCTGAGCGGCATCAAAGCAAAGATTGGCTATCCAACCGTGAAGGACGACCTCGCCGTGATCAGGGCCATGCGATCCGCGGCAGGGGACGACATGGCGATCATGGTCGACTACAACCAGTCCCTGACGCCGGCCGAAGCCTGCGAGCGTATTCGAGTGCTCGACGGCGAAGGCCTCGCATGGGTCGAGGAACCGACGCTGGCGCACGACTTCCAGGGTCACGCGCTCGTCGCGAAGGAGGTGCGGACGCCAATCCAATGCGGCGAGAACTGGTGGGGCACCCAAGACCTGCAACATGCCATGGACGCTGGAGCATCGGATTTCGTGATGCTCGACGTGATGAAGGTGGGTGGCGTGACGGGGTGGATGCGAGGCGCCGCGATGGCGCACGCGCGCGGCCTGCTCGTGTCAAGCCACCTGTGGCCGGAGATCAGCGCCCAACTGCTGTGCGCGACGCCGACGGCGCATTGGCTCGAGTACGCCGACTGGTGGAATCCGATCATCGCCGAGCCGCTCCGGCTCGAAGGCGGCTTCGCGCGCGTTGACGGCGTCCTCGGTACGGGCGTCTCATGGAACGAGGATGTGGTCGCGAGGTTCGCGGTCTAGACGCGGGCCGTGTCCATGCTGTCCTGATGTCTCCTGCGACGAGCGTCCGCGAATCAGTACTTCTCACCGCTCTCCCGTCAGCGGCAGCCATCATCGCGTTTGCCGGAAACGCCGTGTTGTGCCGCCTCGCGCTCGGTAGCGGCTCGATTGACGCCGCCACGTTCTCGCTCGTCCGTTTCGGCGCCGGCGCTGCCATCCTCGTCCTGGTGCTCTGGCTGACGGACAATCGCCGGACCGTCCTGGCCGGAACCTGGACATCTGCACTCGTCCTGTTCGCCTACGCCGTCCCGTTTTCCTACGCCTATCTGACCCTCAGCGCGGGCACCGGCGCGCTGTTGTTGTTCGGCTCGGTCCAGGTGACGATGATGACAACGGCGCTGGTGTCGGGCGAGCGCCCGACGGTGGTGCAGTGGCTGGGACTGGCGGCAGCGTTCGGCGGGCTGGTCTACCTGCTGCGACCCGGGCTCACGGCGCCGCCACTTGTCGGCAGCCTGCTCATGATCGGCGCCGGCGTATTCTGGGGCACGTACTCGCTTCTTGGCCGCGCGAGCGTTCGGCCGCTCGCGCACACGGCCGGCAACTTCGCGCGTGTGTCGCCGCTCCTGGCGTGCGCCTGGATCGCGGATCGCCCCCATTGGCACGTGACTTCGTCGGGGCTGGCCATAGCGGCGCTGGCCGGCACGATCACGTCGGCGCTCGGCTACGTGGTGTGGTACTTCGCGTTGCGACGCTTGTCCGCGACGCGTGCGTCGATCGTGCAGATTGCCGTGCCGGTTTTGGCCGCGGTGGCCGGAGTCTCGGTCATGGGAGAGTCCATGACGCTCAGACTGGTTCTGTCCGCGGCAATGGTGCTCGGGGGCGTGGCGTTGACGCTCGCCGGCCGGGAGACTCGATGAGTGCCGGCTACTCCGACACGCCCCTCGCGCTGACGTCGCGCTATTGCTCGGACTCGTGGACGTCAAAGTGTACGCCGTCGATGGGACCTGGTCCGGGTCCGCGCTAAAGCTGGTCGTGCGAAAGGAACTGCGACGCCACGAGCGGTGGCGGACCCCGCTGCGGTAGACTGCGGCCTCACCGGGAGCCAGCACATGATCCGCGCACACCGTTTGTTTGGCATGGTCGCCACCTTATGTGCCGCCGTGGGCCTCGCCGCCGAAGGCGCACAGACTCCGGCCCCGCGCACGATCAAGGACATCACGTACGCCACCGTGGACGGCAGGCCACTCGGCCTCGACTTGTATCTACCGGCCGGCGTGTCGAAGCCGTCACTGCTCGTGTGGGTTCACGGGGGCGCATGGCGAAGCGGTAGCAAGTCATCGGTTCCGTCGGGCCTGACCCAGAGTGGGTTCGCCGTCGCGAGTCTGGACTTCCGGCAGTCCACCGACGCCCGGTTTCCTGCGATGGTGCACGACATCAAGGGCGCAATCCGGTTTCTGCGCGCCAACGCGGCGACCTACGGCTACGGCACGACGCGCATCGCCATCGGGGGGGATTCGTCAGGCGGGCATCTTGCCGTGCTCGTCGGCGTGACGAGCGGCGTCGCGGAGTTGGAAGGAACCGTCGGCGGCAACGCCGGACAGTCGTCGGCGGTTCAGGCGATCCTCGACTACTACGGCGCGACAGACCTGACCACGATCCTGGCGCAGTCCACGCCCTTCGGCCTGGGCGTGCGTCAGCCTGCGCTCGATCTGCTGCTGGGTGCGCAGCCCGAAAACGTGAAGCCGCTCGCTGAGCTTGCGAGTCCCGTGCTTCACATTGACGCGAAGGATCCGCCCCTGCTGATCTTTCACGGCGATCGCGATCCGCAGATGCCGATCAATCAGTCCCACGAGCTGCAGGGCGCGTACGAGAAGATGAATCTCGACGTCGCGTTCGTCGTCGTCCACGGCAGCGCCCACGGAGGACAGGCCTTCTACACGAATGCCAACCTCGAGCGAGCGGTCGCGTTTCTGAAGAGGACGATCGGCACGCAGTAGTCTCAGCCCTGGCCTGAAGGTCCGGGCTCCACGGAGAGTTTGCCTTTTGGAGCCCAGGACCGTCAGGTCCAGGGCATGCACATGCGTCGAATCTGCGTCTATTCGGGCTCGAGCCCCGGCACGAGGAATGATTACGCGGACGCGGCCCGCGATCTGGGCCGCACTCTGGCCGGGCGCGGCATCGGCCTGGTGTACGGCGGGGCACACGTGGGGTTGATGGGCACCATCGCGGACGCGGCTCTCGAGGCCGGAGGCGAAGTCATTGGCGTCATTCCGCAGTCGCTCGTCGAGAAGGAGGTCGCCCACCGCGGTCTTCCCGACCTGCGCATTGTCCACTCGATGCACGAGCGCAAGGCGCTGATGGCGGAGCTGTCTGATGGCTTCATCGCGCTGCCGGGCGGGTGGGGCACGCTGGAGGAACTCTTCGAGACCGTGACGTGGGCCCAGCTCGGGCTGCACCAGAAGCCATCCGGCTTGCTCAACGTGTGCGGATACTTCGACGGTCTGCTGACCTTCGTCAACCATGCGGTGCGCGAAGGGTTCCTGCGTCAGGCGCACGCCGACGCGTTGCTCGTCGCGGACTCGGCGTCGACGCTGCTGACGAAATTGGAGAGTTACCGGCCGTCCACGGTGGCGAAATGGATTGATCGAAGGGACCGATGAAGCTGATTGCATTGTTGCGCGCCATCAACGTCGGCGGCCGTGTCGTCAAGATGGATCAGCTGCGATCGATTGTGGCGGCCGAAGGCTTCAGCCAGGTCGAGACCTTCATCGCCAGTGGCAACGTGATCGTCGAAGGCCGCGCGTCGCAGGCCGCGAAGACAGAGCTCGCCATCGAGCGCGCGCTGGCGCGCGTTCTCGGCTACGGCGTCACGGCCTTCGTGCGCACGGACGACGAGATCAGTGACGTGTCGGCGCACGAGCCGTTCGATGCGGCCCATGTCGCTCGCGCCGCGACCTTCTGCGTGGCGTTTCTGAAAGATCAGCCAGACGATCAGCAGGTCGGGCGGCTCATGGATCTCAGATCGGACGCGCACGACTTTCACGTGCGTGGCCGGGAGATCTTCTGGTTGTCGCGGTTGAATCAGAGCGACCCTCTCTTCGCCAAAGTCCAACTCGAACGCATCGTCGGCGGCCCCGCCACCGTGCGCGGAATCAGCACCGTGCGGAAGCTTGCCGCCAAGTATCCAGTCACGCCGAAGGGCAAGAAATGATGGCGGCCCACCCCATCGATCCGCGGGCTCAGGAACTCATCGACGGACTCGACCTCCGGCCGCATCCCGAAGGCGGATTCTTCCGCGCGGTTTTTCGCTCCGTGTCGAGCGTTCAGCCAGACGATGAACGTGCGGTGCGCGCGGCGGCGACGAGCATCTACTTTCTGCTGACCGGCGGCACACACAGTCGCTGGCACCGGGTGCGATCCGACGAGGTCTGGCATCTCTACGAAGGCGGGCCGCTCGAGCTGTTCCTGGCACCGCCTGATTGCACGGAGGTCCGTCGGTTCGTGCTCGGGCCGTCGCTGGCCTCTGACGGCCCGACCTGCACCGTGCCCGCGGACTGGTGGCAGGCGGCCAAACCTGTTGGGCCATATGCCCTGACTGGATGCACGGTCGCCCCGGGATTCGACTTCGAGGACTTCACATTCCTGCATCAGGTCCCCAGCGTCCTGGCACAGCTCATGAAGGTAGATCCGCGCTGTGCCGAATTCGTTTGATTCCACGACCCGCGAACCCTCACTGGACGCCATCGTCCGACCGATCGAGCCCGCGGATATCCCGGCCGCCAAAGCCTTTCTCGAAGCGCACATCGACACTTCGGTCTACCTCCTGTCCAACATGTCGGACCTGGGTATTCGGTCCACATCGCACCCCATGTCTGGGAACTTCCTACTCATCGAGGAAGACGGTGAGCTCGTCGGGGTGTTTTGTCTGACTCTGAGAGGGGATCTGCTCGCGCAGACCGGTCGCCGGACCGAGTTTGCCTCGCTCATCCTGTCCGCGTCCCGTCCGGATACCCAAGCCATTCTCGGCGTGCTGGCTGAGTGGCGGCTCGCAGAGGCTCTCTGGTCGGCGCTGACTATGGAGCCGGGGTTTACACCCGTGTACGAGCGCGAGTGCATCGTGTACGGCATCACGCGGGTGCCGGCGCCTCGGACCGTTTCTGAGGGGATTGTGATTCGGGCGATGTCGATGGCCGACTATGGGGCCTGGGAGCCGGTCGATCGTGCATTTTGTGCCGAAGAGGGACTTGCCGTCATGCCCGACGAGGTCCGTCGCAGAAACGGGTATCAGTCGCGTGCGGATGTGGGCGGCTGGTGGGGCGCGTTTGCTGAGGGGCTTCTGGTCTCGACGGCGTGCCTGAACGCGGGGTATCAGGGAATCGGACAGGTCGGCGGCGTGTATACGCGACCCGCCTACCGCCGCCTCGGTATCGGCCAGCAGGTGATGCACGAGCTGATGCGGTATCACGAGGCGCGAAATGGTCTGCAGGAGGTGGTGCTCTTCACCGCCGACCGCAACCACACGGCCCGAGCGTTCTACGAATCCATGGGGTTCAGTCAGCGGGACCGGTTCGGCCTCCTGTTCCGCCTGCCAGGGGAGCGACCATAGATCCTCGCAACCGTCCCCCCGGTTGCCTGTTCCCATCGCCTGTAAGATAGGTCGCTCATGTCCATCATCGCGCCGCGCCCAGCGTCCGAATCCCAGATCTGGCAGGTCATCGTGGCCTCGTCGGTCGGGACCATGATTGAGTGGTACGACTTCTATATCTTCGGCAGTCTTGCGACGGTGATTTCACCGCTGTTCTACCCGCGCGGGAACGATACCTGGGCGCTCATCGCCTATCTCTCGACCTTTGCGGTCGGGTTCGTCGTCAGGCCCTTCGGCGCGCTGTTCTTCGGACGGATCGGCGATCTGGTTGGCCGCAAGTACGCGTTTCTCGTGACGCTGCTCATCATGGGCGGCGCGACCGCGGTGATTGGCCTGTTGCCGACCTACGCGAGCATCGGGCTGGTGGCGCCGGCGGCATTGCTGCTGATTCGGGTGCTTCAGGGACTGGCGCTGGGCGGTGAGTACGGCGGCGCGGCGGTGTACGTGGCGGAGCACGTGCCGGACGGCAAGCGCGGGTTCTACACCAGCTTCATCCAGATCACGGCGACGCTGGGCCTGTTCCTGTCGCTGGCCGTGATTCTGTTCGTCCAGAACAGCATGTCGGCCGAGGCCTTTCGCGCATGGGGCTGGCGTGTGCCGTTTCTGATCTCGATCTTCCTCGTGGGCATTTCGCTCTACATCCGGCTGCGCATGAAGGAGTCGCCGATCTTCAGCCACATCAAGGCGACGGGCATGACCTCGGCGCAGCCGCTGAGGGATGCCTTCACGCACTGGGACAACCTCAAGCGCGTGCTGATCTCGCTCTTCGGTGCCACGGCGGGACAGGGTGTCGTGTGGTACACGGGCCAGTTCTACGCCCTCTTCTACCTGCAGACGATTCTCAAGGTGCACGGCACGTCGGCGAACTACATCGTGGCGATCGCGTTGCTCTTCGCGATGCCGCTGTTCGTCGTGTTCGGTGCGCTGTCCGATCGCATGGGGCGAAAGCGCATCATGATGGCCGGGCTCCTGCTGGCAACGATCTCATACCTGCCGATCTATCACGCCATGCAGCGCGTGGCCGGGTCGGGGGTGGTGACGGCCATCTCGCAGCGCAATGCCATCACCGGTGCCATCAGCCTGACGCCGCAGACCATGGTTGACGGGGTGTTGACGCCGGCGAAGGAAGTGCTGACGTACACGAGCCTTGCCACACTCCTCTCCACCTCAACCGCCTGGCAGCTCATTGGGCTCGTGTTCGTGCAGGTGGTATTCGTGACCATGGTCTACGGCCCTATTGCCGCCTACCTCGTCGAGGCCTTCCCGGCGAAGATCCGCTACACCGCGCTGTCGCTGCCGTACCACATCGGCAACGGCGTCTTTGGCGGGTTGCTGCCGCTCATCGGACTATCGATCGTGGCGCAGACAGGCAATATCTACGCGGGGCTGTACTACCCGATGATCGTCGCCGCCGCGACATTTGTCGTGGGCTCGCTCCTGCTGAAAGAAACCCACGCGCACCTGATCTGGGACGAGCTCGAAGATCGCTGAAACATGCGGCTGCTCGTGGAGCCTTGGGCCTTCAAGTCCAGGACACGCGGCGACAGCTGTCGTGAGACACTGGGCTCCCGGAGGGCGCCGATGGCATCAGAGGTCGCGATTGCACCCGCAAGCGAGCAGGACGTGCCGGTCATTCTGCAGCTCATCACGGCGCTGGCCGAGTACGAGCACCTGGCGCACGAGGTGCGAGCGACCGAGGACGGCCTTCGCACCTCGCTGTTCGGCGAACGGCCGGCGGCGGAAGTGGTGATTGCCCGCATCGACGACGTTCCGGTTGGGTTTGCCGTCTACTTTCACAACTACTCGACCTTCGTCGGGCGGCCTGGCCTCTACATGGAGGACCTGTTCGTGCTGCCGGAGTATCGCCGTCAAGGGATCGGACGCAAGCTCCTCGCGCACGTTGCTTCCGTCGCCGTTGAACGCAACTGTGGCCGCATGGAGTGGGCCGTACTGGACTGGAACACCGCCGCCATCCACGTCTACCGGGCCGTCGCGGCCAAGTCGATGGACGAGTGGACCGTGTTCAGGTTGACGGGCGACGAGCTTCGGCAGCTGGCCGAGCAAGCCTGACAGCTGTGGTGTAAGCCGCCGCTGGCGGGGAGGCAGGTCTCGATGTCGAATGTGGCATGGCGCGTCGGCGGCGCGGTCGTTGGCGCCGCACTCTCGACGGTGTTGGTGTGTGCGCAATCAGCGCCCTCGATCATCGGCCCGCTCCGGACTCCCCCCACAGAAACGTTCACCGTAAATCCCGGCTTCAGGGATTGGGGCCCCACGACGATCGCAGGTACGACGATCGTGGGTGGGAACTCGTCAAATCGCGGCGGTCTGTTTGCCGTCGATACGCTCACCGGCAAGGTGAAATGGACGGCCCGCCCGGCAACGCCTCAAGGAACCCCGTTTGTCTCGACGGCGCCGGGTGTCTCCGGCACCACGGTCATCGTGCCCATCGGTAACACGCTGTTGGCCTTGTCGCTCGACACGGGCAAGGAGGTCTGGCGTGGTCCCGCTACGGCGAAAGGGGCCTCGGTCGCCGTCAATTCAGGGATGGCCTACGTACTGGGAGAGGACAACACGTTCTACGCGGTGGAGGCGACCACCGGTCGCCAAAAATGGAAAGTGGGGTTCGCGCGATTTGGGGCATGTGACTCCAAGCCGGTGGTGCGCGACGGCATCGTTTACGTGAGCGGCACGGTCCTCGTGAGGGCAGCGGATGCGGCGAGACCCGCAAGCTACTCCGGACACCTTTTCGCACTCGACGCAAATACAGGTGACGAACGCTGGCGGTATCCCTCAACGCCTGTGGGAGACACGAGTGGTCTCTGTCTCAGCCAGCCCGACGTGACGGCCGACACGTTCTTTGCGGTTCGCGACTCAACTATCTATGCGATCAACCTTGCGGATGGCCGTGAGCGCTGGGCACCGTTCGAGGTTCGTCGGCCGGTGGAAGGGCGCGTCCGGCCGGTCACACTACACGGGCTTGTCGACGCCGGTTCTGTCTTGGTGGGCCTCACGTCAGGCTTTCTGATCGGCTTCGACAAGACGTCAGGCCAGACAGCGTGGGAGATCCAAGGCCAGTACAGCGAGTCGAGTCCTTCGACGGCCGTAGCGGGCAGGGTGCTCTATTTCCAGGGCCATCCAGGCGCCGAACCGGCGGCGGAGGTACAAGGCAGGATCGTTTACCAGAGCGGCCGTCCCGTCGTTTCGGCGCCGGCCCTGCCGCGGGGTAGATTGAACGCGCTCGATCTCGACACCCGGGCCATCCTGTGGTCGTTCGCGCGCCCCACCGCCGAAGCGAACTGGCCGTTCGGCTTTGTGACGCCCGTCGATGGCGGGCTGTGGGTGGATTCGTATCAGGCGCTCGTGAAACTGCAGTGACGATCGCCAGATAGCGCCATCTGACATCGCCTGCGGCCGTCAGCGCCACTCGATCCGAGACAGCCGCGGCCAGGCCCCGAGCCACGAATCGCGCCATCACCTCACTTCTCGGGAAACAGCGTCGCCTTCACGTAGCTGTTCGTGTTCAGGTAGGTCTTGGCCGCGTTCTGGATGTCTTCCGCTGTCAGGCTCTTGTAGCCGTCCGCGATCGTGAAGAAGCTCTCGACGCTTTCCTGCGACTGATAGCGGCCCAGAATCTGCGTCAGCAAATACCCGTTCTGCGTGCTGCCGGCTTCGAACTCGCGTACCAGCGTGGCCTTGGTGTCGTTCAGATCCTGCGCCGTCGGCCCGTCGGTCTTCAGCTTCGTGATTTCCTCGAACACGCGCGCGATGAGCGCGTCGGTCCGGGCGGGGTCGCTGCCGAACGCGATCGAGAGCTGGTATTCAGGTCTGGGGATCCTCGTGTAGGACGGCGAGACGCCGACGCTGTACGTCCCGCCCAGTTCCTCGCGGAGCGCGTTGCGCAACCGGCCTTCGAGCACCATCGCCATCGCGCGAATCTGCGTACGGTGAGCCTGGTCGTACTGGAAATCGCCCGTGAATACGATGCGCGCCTGGCTCTTGGGCTCGATGCCCTTCAGCACCTTGCGCTCGATCACCTCACGCGGAGCCTTGATGCCGACGTCTTTCCACGTCTCGTGACGGCCGCTCGAAGGGAGACTTGCCAGGTAGCGCTCGACGAGCGGTTTCATGGTCGCGAGATCGAAGCTGCCGACGAACACGAAGGTGAAGCCGCTCGCGTCAGAGAATCGATCCTTGTAGAACGCCATGGACTTTTCGAGATTCATCTGGTCGACACGTTCCGGTGTGAGCGGTTGCGTGCGGACATTGTTGCCGGAGAGCGCGGCTGAGAGCTCCTTGTTGAACGCGAATTCCGGCGTGTTGCCCTGATTGGCAATCGCCACCTTCGTCTGATCCTTCATGATGCCGAAGACCTGCGGGTCGGCGCGCGGAGCCGTGAAGCGGAGGTAGATCTGCTGGAACAGCGCCTCGAGATCCTTCGTGGACCCGCCGCCGCCGAGGCCCTGTTCGTACAGGCCGATCGAGGGCGACGCGCCGGCGATGACGCCTGTCATCGCCTTCTGCAGATCAATCGAGCTCAGCGAACCGAGTCCGCCATTCGCGACCACCTGGGCCGCCGTCGTCGCGGGAATGAAGTCCGCATCGCTGGCTTGCGACGATCCGCCGTAGCTGAACGCGCGGAACACGACTTCGTCCTGCTTGAACGTGGTGGGTTTGAGGACGACCGTGACGCCGTTCGACAGCTTCCACTCCGTGATGCCGATTGCGGCGCGTTCGGTCGTGCCGGCCACCGAACCGGGTGTCGGAGGCGACGGCATCAGCGGTGAGGCGCTCACGGAATCGGCGTACGCCGTCGTTGCTTCGGCGGCCGCGCCGCCGATGGCGGCCTGGAGCCTGGCCTGGGTCGGCAGGGTGAGGCCGGCCTTCTCCGGCGCCGACACGAGCACCACGCGGCTGCGATCGGGTGACCACGTGCGCGCCAGCGCGTTGAGTTCCTGGAGCGTGACCTGCGGTAGAAAACGCTTGTAGAGCTCGTTTTCGTACACGATGCCCGGCATCGGCTCGCCCTGCAGGAAGTTTCGGCTGTACTCGGCGGCAAGATCGGCCGACTCGTGGTTGTCCTTTTCGAGGACGGCGCGGTCGAGGCTGCGGGCGAGGTTGCGTTTCTGGCGCTCGAGCTCCGTCGCGGTAAAGCCGAATTTTTCGACCCGATCTGCCTCCACGAACAACGCCTGCAGGCCGCGCTCGATCTCCGTTTCCTTCACGGCCGCGCTCAGGCTCGAGGCCTCTGCCGTGCGCACGAGCGCGCCCCGGCCCGTGTTGGCGGCCAGGAACGGCGCATTGGGCTTCTGCGCGAGCTCGTCGAAGCGATCCGACAACATCCCCGCAAACAGTCCCTCGACAATCTGGCGGCGATAGTCGCCAATCGTCGTCTCTTCCCGCGCGGGAATGACGTTGTACACGTTGACCTGTGTGGACGTGAGCTCCGGATCGCTCGCGACCACGTAGGCCGGCGTGGTCCGCGGCTTCACCGTGTAGGCGGGACGCGGCTTCGGCTTCTGCGCCTTGGGGATCGATTCGAAGTGCTTCGTCACCAGCTTCTGGACGGCCGTCGGATCGAAATCGCCGACCGCGATGACCGCCATGAGGTCGGGACGATACCAATCCTTGTAGAAGGACGTCAGGCGGTCATGCTTGAAGTTCTGGATGATCTCCGGCTTGCCGATCGGCATCCGCGTGGCGTACCGCGTATCCTGCAGCAGCACGGGAAACTGTTTGTCCTGAAGCCGTGCGGCGGCCCCGCGGCGCAGCCGCCACTCTTCCATGATCACGCCGCGTTCCTGATCGATCTCCTTCGGGTCGAATGTCACGTCGTGAGCCCAGTCCTCGAGAATCAGGAGGGCGCGGTCGACCACCTCCATGTTGTCGGTCGGCAACTGCAACATGTAGACGGTCTCGTCGAAGCTCGTGAAGGCGTTCACGCTCGGCCCGAATCGCATCCCGATGGACTGCATGAACGACACGATGTCCATCTTCGGGAAGTGCTTCGTCCCGTTGAAGGCCATGTGCTCGACGAAGTGCGCGAGGCCCCGCTGGTCCTCGTCCTCGAGGACGGATCCCGCGTTGACGACCAGCCGCAACTCGATACGGTTGACCGGCTTGGCGTTCTTCTTCACGTAGTACTTGAGCCCGTTCGAGAAGCGACCCGTCAGCACCGAGGGGTCCGACGGAATCCTGGTATTGAGTGGATCGGTCGCCGGACGACCCGGCATCTGTCGAGCCGAGAGCACCAGACCGGAGGAGACTACGGCGAGAAGCAGAATCCACAGCGAGACGTGTCGGCGCAGGCTCATAGGGTCAGGGCTCCAGATGCTCGAGAACGATTAGGTGGCTCGCGGTCTGACGATGATGGGCGGGGCTGTTGGTTCGGGTCAAGCCTCGTATGATCGTGCGGTGCGGACTGTCCTGATGGTGGTGTTCGGCTTCGAGGCGCTCTTGGGGATCCAGAGGCTGGCCGGCTTCCTGCCGGTCGCGGCCGCCTATGACGGGACCGTATGGGCCATGACCGGCCTTCGCGCCCTGGTCACCTTGGGCCAGGGCATCACGGCGATGCTGCTGTCCCGTCGCGCTGCCCAGGCGAGACCGCTCGGTCGGGCCGTCGTTCTCGCGTCGGCAGTACTTCTGACGCTCGAGATCGGCCTGCGGCTCGCGCCCAGCAGCCTCGCCCCCGGCACACGCGAGCCCGTGCTTGCCACCTACTGGCTCTACGCCGCCGCAGTCGTCTGGGTTCTAGGTCGAAACCGGGAGTCTTAAGACTCCCGGTTTCCTACCCATTTGGGAAGGTAGACTCGTCCGATGCCGACGCTCATCGCCGCGCCTACCGTCATTGCCGCCGCTGGAAACAAGCCCAAACGCATCGAGGAGTATGCCGGACGCGTCAATTCTGGCCACTCCAGCGTGAGCGTCGCACGGATGGTCTCTCCCGATGGATGGGTGGAGCCCGGCCAGCGCCCGGCGTTCGAGGAGATCACGGTGGTGTTGCGCGGCATGTTGCGGGTGGAACACGAGCAGGGCGTCACCGAGGTGCGCGCCGGACAGGCCATCGTCTCTCATCCGGGTGAGTGGGTCCGCTACAGCAGCCCCGAGCCGGGCGGCGCCGAGTACGTCGCGATCTGCCTGCCGGCCTTCTCGATGGATACCGTCAATCGCGATCCCGACGCATAGTCGCCAACCCCGGGATCAGAGTCGTCCACGGGCGTCCATCGACCCCAGGGAGCGGAACACGCGCAGCACGTAGTCGATCGTCTCCTGATACTGCCAGCCAGGCACGATGGGTGCGATGAGTTCGATGCTCGGCCACTGGCGTCGATCGAGCTTGAACGCTTCAGCCATCCGCTGCGCGCGCAGGACTGTCCCGCGGCCGGCGTTGTAGCTGGCCAGCATGAACTCGCGCTGGTGTGCCGCGTCCACCTCGCCCTGCCACTGCTTCCAGAGGTCCCGGGCGTATGAGATGCCGGCAGCGATGTTCCATTGCGGATCGCCGATATCGCCGAAGTCCGGGTTCTTGATCTGCAGGGCCCCGTACGTCCGTGGCAACAGCTGCATCACGCCACGCGCCCCGGCACGGCTGCGTGCGCCGCGGTCCAATCGACTTTCGACGAATCCCTGTGCTTTGAACAGACGCCAGTCGAAGCCAATCCCGAAAAATCGTTTCGAGTACTTCCGAAAGAAGCCGTCGAACTGATGTTCGGATGGCGCCGCGTACGCCGGGCGGACCAGCGGGCCCACGAGCAGTACGCCGACGACCGCCGCCGCGATGCGCGTTCGCATGGGCCCGGGGCTCAGTTGAGCGCGCCTCCGATGATGATGGCGATGGCAATGAAGATCGCCGCGATCACAATCGCCACCGCCACGTTGCCGCGGCGAAGCTCGGCGGGGAAATCGACCTCGGGTGTCAGCCGATCGATCGCGCGGTACGACAGGAACATCAGGATCACACCCATCAGGGCGTAGACGAGGTTCAGCGCGATGATTCGCCAATCCATCTGGAATACGGGAAATCGACGCCATTCTATGCCAGCTTCGGCGCTCAGACGGGACGGAAATACCGGTCCGCGAACGCTGCCCAGGGCACCATGATCCAGCCGATCAGCGCCAGCCAGCCGAGCGCTTGAGCGCTCGAAGGCAGGGGCGACCAGGGGCCCGATGCCCACATGGCGGTGCAAACGACCACGAACGACCAGAATGCCAGCACGCCGACTGCGGTCGATCGCTGTCCCCGGAGGTAGATCGTCAGGCCGGCGATCCAGATCGCGCCTTCGATGATCAGCGTGCCTCCAATCGAATTCCACAAGCCGAGACCGACGTGCGGCGACGCGCCCGGCCACAGGGGCATGTCCGGAGCGTGAGTGATGTAGTCGAGCGCCCAGTGACTCATCACCAACAGCGCCAGGACGAACGCGTCCGTTGCCGTCGCCCGTGAGCGCCAGCGGGCCACCACGCCGAGCAGCACACCCCAGACGGCCAGCATTAGCAGGCTGTGCGACCAGGGATAGGACTCGAACACGAGCGGCGTGAAGGCGGTGGCCCCTATGGCGCCCGGCCCGATGCGCACGCGTTCAACGCCGGCGAGCAGCAGCACCGGCCAGATCAGATCGGCCATCGTCACGGCCGCGACGAACCACCCCAGCGAGAGCGAGGGACGGGCGCGCTTGGTGGCGAGTGCGAGGGCGACGTGTCCAACGAACATGGCACGTCATTATCCTCGCGACGGGCGAGACACGGACCACCTTCTTGACCAGATGCGAATCCACCCGCACCGTGCTCTCGCGGCTGCGATCTGATACACGTAGTGACCATCCGATGGTGGACTTTCGCCTGCTCACGCCTGCCGATACGGCGAGTCTGGAAGCGTTTCTTGTCCTGAACCGCGACACGTCGATGTTCCTGCGCTCGAATGCCAGACGCGCCGGGCTGACGTATGCGGGCAGGCCCCTGCAGGCTGTCTACGCCGGGGCATTCATTGAGGGGCGCGTGGTCGGTGTGGTCGCGCACTGCTGGAACGGGATGATGCTCGTGCAGGCGCCGGAACACGCCAGCGGTCTCGCGCGCGCGTGCATCGAGTGGAGCGGCCGGCCGGTCACCGGCCTCGCGGGACTCCCCGCGCAGGTTCGGGCGGCGCGGTCGGCGCTGGCCCTGCAGGACGCGGCGACCAACGTGGACAGCGACGAGTGGCTCTACGGCCTCGATATTGCGAATTTGATCGTGCCGGACGCGCTGGCGACCGGCGCCGTCACTTGCCGCCCGCCGCGGTCCGAGGAGCGCGACCAGCTCTGCGCATGGCGGCTCGCGTACGACGTTGAGGTCATGGGAGCGAGTGACACGCCCGAGACCCGAGAGAGGTCGACGGCGTTCCTCGACGCGCAGCTGGCGGACGGCAACGCGTGGGTCGCGGTCGTTGATCGCCAGCTCGTGTCCCTGTCGGCTTTCAACGCGAGCCTCCCCGACATCGTGCAGCTCGGTGGCATTTACACGCCACCGCAGCATCGGAGCCGAGGTTATGCGAGGGCCGCCGTCGCGGCGTCGCTGCTGGCCGCCCGCGCGCGAGGGGTGTCGCGCGCCGTGTTGTTCACGCCGAATCCCCACGCCGCGCGCGCGTACGAGAGCGTCGGGTTTCGACTCGAGGGGGACTACGCACTCGTGTTCTTTCGCCAGGTGAGCGCATCTTGACCCTCGAGATCACCGCCCCGAGCAGAGACTACTCCTTCACGATCCTCAGCATCTCGTTCCCGCCCCGTTGAAACTCGTAGGGTACTGTCACGCGCGCCACGTTCATGCCGCGGTCCTGAAGCGCCCCAATCACCCCGTCGAGATGCCGCGATGGCCTTGACCCGAGCTCCAGCAGAGGAAACACGCGCACCTCTCTCGCGACCCGACCGAGCTCCGCGATCGCTCGCACATGAAAGGCCTGGTCATGCTGCGCGCTGTAGAGGAACAGGAAGTGCGAGCACAGGGCCACATCAAAGCTGTCGCGCGCGAAGGGCAGATCCGGTAGCGACGCGCACACGTACCGCCCGCCGGCCCGGCCGGACTCGAGATCCGCCAGAAAGGTCCGCATCGCGGTCAGGCGCAGATCGAGAAGGGCCTCGACCGACGGGATCGTCGTCCACACGAACTCCTGCGCGTTCTGGCGCGTTTGTTCGGCGACGGTCGAGGCCGTGGCCTCCACGCGTTCGAGAATCTGCGCTGCCGTGAACTGGTACAGCGGATCGGCCGACACCACCCGCGCGCCCGCGCCACTCGCCGTCGCGTTGAAGGCCGCCGGGCCATCGGCACAACCCAGGATCCGTCCCCTCAGATCCGAAGGGGTCAGCGCAAACATCGCCTGGTATTCGTCGAACGTGCGTCCCCATGGGACGACGTTGTCGAGCTGAAACGGCACGTGTCGATGCTAACCCGGGGGGGGACCCGCCAAGAGTCCCTCCAGCTCCTCCCGATGCACCGCCCTGGCCCGTGCATCGTCGGCGCTCAGCAAGCCGCGGCGAACGAGGTGTGCCAGCGACTCTTCGAAGGTGCACGATCCGTCGCGCCGCGTGATGGTGATCTCCTGATGGAGATGTTGCAGTGCATTCCGCCTGATGTGCTGCCGCGCTCCGTATCCCACCATCAGCAGCTCGACCGCCGGCACGCGCCCGCCCTTCACCTTGGGCAGCAGCACCTGCGTCATGACCGCACCGAGGGCCATCGACAGCTCTTGTCGGATGGTCGGTTGCCGCTCCGCCGGAAACGCGTCGCAGACGCGTGAGACGGTGGACGTCACGTCGCTCGCATGCAGGGTCGAGAGCACCAGATGTCCCGTTTCGCCGGCCGCCAGCGCGATGCGCATCGTCTCGGGATCGCGCATCTCGCCCACGACGATGACGTCGGGGCTTTGGCGAACAGCCGATCGTAACGCCGTGGGAAAGTCTGGCGCGTCGATCCCGATCTCCACCTGTTCGACCACGCTGCGGTGGTGCTGGTGCTCGTACTCGATCGGATCCTCGATCGTCACGATGTGCTTCGCGTCGCGCCGGTTGATTACGTCGACCAGGGCAGCCACCGTCGTGGATTTTCCTGAGCCTGTCGGGCCGCCGATGAGCACGAGCCCGTGTGGCAGCCGCGTCAGCGCCTCGACGCTCGGAGGCAAGCCCAGTTCGGCCAGCTGAGGCGGCTTCGCCGGCAGCGCGCGCACGCTCGCTGCGGCGCGGCCACGTTCGCGATGCAGGTTGATCCGGAAGCGCCCGCCTCCGAATCGAATGGAGCTGTCAGCGTGCCCATGGGCGCGGTAGCTCGCCGCCGCGTGCGCAGGCAAGTCCGGCAACACGGCGCTTTCGATGTCATCGCCGTCGAGGAGTGCTTCCGGCAGGTGTCTGATGACGCCGTTCACGCGGATGGCTGGGGGTATCCCGGCCACGAGATAGAGGTCGCTGCCGCCTTCCGTTCGGAGCGTCGTCAACCAGTCCTCGAGTCGTGCGGCGTCATGGGCGCGTGCGACGCCCGTGGCATTCAGTTCGTTGACGAGATCGTCGAGTCGCGGGATGTCATCCATGTGGCGTCAAAGCAGACGTTCGAAATAGACGAGTGGCACGGTCCTGTAGACGGTACGGCCAACCTCGGTGAAGCCGCACTTCGCGTAGAATGCGCCGGCACCGGCCGGCGACTCGTACGCGTCGAGCCGTATCGCCTCGGCGCACCAGATCCTGGCGTTCGTGACGGCTTCATCGAGCAGGCGTCGTCCGATCGCGTGTCCCTGCCGCGCGGGATCGACGCGCATGTCGACGAGATAGAGCGCGTGGGCCACCGGGGTGAAATAGCGCACGTCGATGGCCCAGGGCTTCTTCTTCTGGAGCGACACCGCGCCCACGACACTATCGCCTTCACGCGCGATCAGCACGGTACTGCTGAGGATGCCGCGGAGGACGCCGCGCACCGTGCCGGTCGACGACCAGTGTCCGGCGCCATGCCTCATCGTCAGGCTCTCCGCCGCGCGGCAACGGAGGGCGAAGAGGGCGCCGGCGTCCGATTCAGTCGCGGTTGCGATAGCTAGTGCTGCTGACGCGGCCGAATCCATGACGTCAGCCAAGATCGTCCCGGTCGTTCTTTGTCGACGGCGCAGAGATCACGAGGAACGAGACATCGGCCCTCGAGTCGTTACGCGCGACGTGGGGTTCCGTCGGCGGCACTTCGAGCGCGTCGCCAGCCGCCAACCGAAACAGCGCGTCGGTGGTCTCGATGGTCAGCTGTCCACTGAGCACCACGAACAGTTGGCGGGCTCTGGTGTGACGATGCCGCACTTCGCCAGCACCCGGTGGGACGTGCTCCTGAATCACGCTGAGATCGGCGCGATCGAGCAGACGCCAGCCTTCGCAGACCTGGCCCCACTGGTAGTGCTCGGCGTTGCCGATGTTCTTGATCATCGCGCAGCTCGCAAGGTGGCGGGCCCGGACTGGAGGTTCGGGGCGCCACACGATCCCGTCCGGCGTCTATAGCGGTCGATTCTACAGATCTACGAGCTCCACATCCGAGGCTTGCAGCGATTCGCCGAGAAAGCGCGATCCCACGCGCGCGAAGCGTTCCGCGCCATCCGTGGCCAGAAAGGTGAGGGTTCCCGGGACGGAGGAAGTCCGCCGCAAATGCAGTTTATCGAGTAATCGAGCGACCTGGGCCGCCGTAGTGGTGGCCGAGTCCACGATTGTCGGCCCCGGACCGGCCACGGCGCGGATAGTGCCTTCGAGCGGCGGAAAGTGCGTGCAGCCGAGAACGATGGTCTCTGGCGGCGGCGTGCCGTCGCCGCCCATCACCGGAGCCAGGTAGGTTCGCGCGGCGGCTTCGGCGACCGGACCATCCGTCCAGCCTTCTTCGGCCAGCGCGACGAGGACCGAGCAGGCGATCTCGGTCACCTGGGCGTCCGGCGCCAGTGCATGGATCGCACGCGCGTAGGCGTGGCGCTTCACGGTGGACTCGGTCGCGAGCACCAGGTGGCGCTGCGCGCGTCCAGCGCTGACCGCCGCCGCCGCGCCGGGCTCGACCACGCCGATGACCGGAAGTGGCTGGAATCGATCGCGCAATGGATCGAGTGACACGGCCGATGCCGTGTTACAGGCCACGACGAGCAGCTTGATGCCGCGAGTCACGAGGTGGTCCGTGGCCTGAGTCGCGTAACGCACGACGGACTCCGCGCTCTTCGTGCCATAGGGCAGGCGCGCCGTATCGCCGAGGTAGATCATCGATTCGGTTGGCAACTGCCGGCGCAACGCGCGGAGCACCGTCAGGCCCCCCACGCCGGAGTCGAAGACGCCAATCGGAAGTTCAGGGTTCACCAGAAGATTCTGGATCAGGTCCGAGTCGCCACCGCCATCACTTGCCGCCGGCGACATCGATGAAGGCGCCGGTCGTGTAGGAGGCTTCGTCCGAGAGCAGCCAGAGGATGGCCGCGGCGACCTCGGCTGGCGTACCACCGCGCTGGAGTGGGACGAGATGTTTGACGCGTTCCAGCCGGTTGGGCTCACCGCCGCTGGCGTGAATCTCGGTATCGATGAAGCCGGCGCGCACGGCGTTGACGCGAATGCCCTCGGCGGCGACCTCGCGGGAGAGGCCGATCGTCAGCGTATCGAGCGCGCCCTTCGACGCCGCGTAATCGACGTACTCGCCCGGCGACCCGAGCCGGGATGCGCCGGAGGAGACGTTCACGATGGCGCCACCGCGACCGCCGTGGCGGGACGACAGGCGCCGCACCGCCTCGCCCGCGCAGAGAAAGGCGCCGGTCACATTCGTGGCCAGCACGCGGGCAATGCGCGCCGCGTCCATCTGGTCCACGCGCCTCTGCGTCTCGAGAATGCCCGCGTTGTTGACCAGCCCGGTCAACGGACCGAGATCCCGATCGCAGGTCTCGAATAATCGACGCACGTCGCCTTCATCGCTGACATCCGCCTGCACGGCAATGGCCCGGCCACCGGCCGCGATGAGGTCGGCGACGACGGCGTCCGCGGCATCGCGACGCGAGCGGTAATTGACGCAGACCGCGTAGCCGCGCTGTCCGGCGAGCCGAGCCGTGGCGGCGCCGATGCCGCGACTGGCTCCCGTGATGAGCAGCGTCCCCGTCATAGATTCCGCGTGATTCGCGCTAGAGTTCGCCGTTGTTGACGATCCGCACGAATGCCTCGAACGTGACGACGCGGACGAGCGCGGCGTGCGTCAGGTGATCGGCCAGGGCTCCCGACGTGTAGTAGTCGCGAAGCGTCCAGCCATCGCCGCCGAGGACCAGATAGGCCCGCGCCGCGTGCTGGGCCCGAACGGCGTCGGCCAGGCACATGACCTCGAACGGGACCTTCTGTTCGGCCGTTCCACCCGTCTGCTGCCACTTGAGCGAGATCAGAATCTTCTCGCCCTGCCTGGAGGCGACCGCATCGATCTTATGGACGCCTCCGCCACAGCGTGCGCCGACAAGGACCTGCTGCTCGCAGGCGTAGCCGCCGCGTTGGAGTGCCGGCAGAATCATGGCCTCCAGTACGCCTCCGGTGTTCGTGTTCCGCGGACTCACAGATTGCGTGTCCCGATGATCTCGCGGGCGGGCGTGCGATCGCCCGTGCAGCTGATCCGTCGCGGGGCATCCAGGAAGTGCACGTCGTAGCCAAGTTTGCGGTAGAGCTTCTCGACGCGCTCGGTCGCCTGGTTGACAAGGACGACGGGACCGCGGTGACGAGCCAGATGGGCCGCCGTCCGCTCCTGATCGTCCCAGGAGAAGCCACCGGTGGCGTAATGCGTGAAGTCGACGTCGTATGGCGGGTCTGCGTACACGAAGTCTCCGCGAGCCAGAGGGACATCCTCCACGTCTCCCGACGCGAACGACCAGCCGGCCAACACATCGCGGTAGGGCGTGAAGTCGGTCGTATAGCCGATCGTGGCATACCGGCCAAATGGGACGTTGAACCCGCCGCTGCGATTGAACCGGCAGAGGCCGTTGTAGCCCGTGCGATTCAGGTAATAGAACAGTCCGGCCGCTTCGGCCGTATTGGCCTGACCCTGTTCGAGAATCGCGTTGAAGCGGTCCCGGTTTCGGTAGTAGATCGCCTCGTTGTTCTCCAGAGGCACCGTCACGTGGAGGCCCCGCGCCAGCCACTGATAGAAATTGATCAAGTGCGGGTTCGCGTCATTCAGGAACGCCCGTTCGGGGCTCAGCCCAAGGGCCACGGCGAGTCCTCCGCAGAATGGTTCCACCAGCCGCCGCTTGGCGTGGGGCTCCCACAGCGGCCGCAGGTAGGGCACCTGCCACCGCTTTCCGCCCGCCCACTTGAGCGGTGGACGCGCCGTCGGAATCGGGTGGGCTACCGGCATGCCAGGCCAGTCTACCTGAGCCCCTGTCAGGCGAGGTCAGGCCTCGTTCGCCGCCGCGAGACCTTCACACCGATCACGCCATTCGTGACGCCATCTACCATACGGAACAGTCATATCTGAACGTATCGGAAGCATATGAAATATCATTATCGATATGCGCACCACGTTGGATTTACCGGATGGGCTGGTCGAGGACGCGCGGGCCACCGTCGGGTTCAAGTCGAAGACTGACACGGTCGTCTTTGCCCTGCGCGAGGTCATCCGCCGCGGCCGCGTCGAGGATCTGAAGGCCATGTTCGGCAGGGTTCGGATCGACCTCGACATTGCCGCGTCGCGGCGACGGCCCGGCGCCAGATAGCCGTGGTCGTCGTCGACACCTCCGTGTGGGTCGCGGCGCTTCGATCGCGCGCGGCGCCGGAGACCCAAGCGCTCGAGTCGCTGCTCGATGCCGACGAGGTCATCCTGCCCGTACCGGTGCGCGTCGAACTGCTGACAGCCGCCCC
>JBDTNQ010000049.1:0-29734 GCA_039933635.1 Acidobacteriota bacterium | reverse complement strand
CGCCCCCGGCCTGACCGAGACGTTGTTGCCCACCCTGGCGCTGACCGCCCTGGCCTTGTTGACCCTGACCTTGCTGACCTTGGCCCTGTTGGCCTTGCTGGCCCTGGCCTTGACCCTGGCCTTGACCCTGTTGGCCTTGTTGCCCTTGACCTTGTTGCCCTTGCTGGCCTTGGCCTTGTTGTCCTTGCTGACCCTGGCCCTGGCCCTGTTGACCTTGGCGGCCCTGCTGACCCTGGCCTTGTTGGCCCTGCTGGCCCGCCTGACCCTGCTGCCCTTGCTGGCCCTGTCCGTCTTGACGGCCATTCTGGCCATTCTGGCCCTGCTGCCCCTGTTGGCCCTGCTGTCCGTCCTGCTGGCCGCCCTGCTGTTGCTGCTGCAGCGAGTTCAGACCACGCAACACGTTCGCGGCCTGTTGAGCGGCGCGCGTGAGTCCGGTGCCTTGTGCGGCCTGGCGCGCGGCATCAGCCGCCTGTCCGACCCGTTGACGAACGCCTTCGAGGTTCGACTGCACCCGGGCCTCGATGGGCCCCGAGGCTTCGGGACTCGCGGCCATCGCCTGCTTCGAGTAGTCGATGATTTCCTTTGTCGCCTGATCCCGAATCGTGCCGGCCGCTTCCTGGAACTTGCGGGCCGCATCGCGCTGACCATTCGTCAGCGCCTGACGACCCAGCGCGTCGAGCTGCTGTTCGAGCTGTGACACGCCATTGCGTAGCGTGTCCTTCTCCTGCGACAACTGCTGCATCCGACCGTCGCGCGCCGCGCCCTGCTGGCGACCCAGCCCCTGCACGCCTGACGCAATGTCCTGCTGCTGCCGCACGAGCTCGTCCGCCTTGCGGACGGCATCATCAGCGTTGGCCTGCGCGTTGGCCGATTGATTCTGTTGCAGCAGGCGCTGTGCCTGCTGAATGGCATCGGCCGCCTGACGCGCCTGTGCGCCGCCGTCGCTGCTCCCGTTGGCGGCCGCCTGACGCATGGCGTTTGCGGACTCCTGCAACCGTCGCGCCGCGTCCGCCAGATCCTGGCGCTGCTCGCCCTGGCGCTCCGCCTCGCGCTTCAGCTGTTCGAGCTGGCGAGCCGCCTGCTCGACTTCATCCGCAAGCGCCCGCTGCGACGACCCGCCGCCCGCACCGCCCGCCTGCTGCTGCCCCCGCTGCTGCTGTTGGCGTGCCTGCTCCAGCTGGCGCCGGGCGAGATCCCGCAACCGGTTCGCGAGCTCATCAACCTGCTGGCCGGCCCCCTGCTGTTGTTGCTGCGCGCTCTGCTGCAGTTCGTACTGGTTGGCCTGCCGATCGAGCTGCAGCTGGAAGAGGTCGGCGAGCTCGTTGGCCATGTCCTGACCGCCGCCACCTCCGCCGCCGCCGCCCCCGCCGCCGCCCTGGCGCACCTCGAGGTCGTACAGCTGCTCCGCTTCCTGGAGACTCTTGAGCGCGCGCTGCTCGGCCGGCAGCGCCTCTTTCGGCTTCTGGCCGGCCAACGACGCCTCGGCCGTCTTCATTTCCGCGGCCGCCACCGGCAGGATCTCGAAGATCTTCTTCAGGTTGGGGCTGGCCATGGTGCCAAGCCGTTCGCGCATCTGTGTCACGAGCTCATCGACCTGCTCGCGCAGCTTGCCCTGCGACAGGCCCACGAACACCGAGTTCTCCTTGAACTTGTCGGCGGCCAGCTTCGGCTTGTCACGGTCCACGTTGAACGTGGCCGAAATGATCTGCCGCTGCTGCTCGGACAAGGCGCCGGCCTGCGGACCACCGCCGCCACCACCACCGCCGCCACCCCCACCCTGCTGGGACTGGGCCTTCTTGAAGTCCTGCGAGAACGGCCGCACTTCGATGAAGTAGATGTCGCTCATCGTGGACTTCGGTCCCTTGACCGTGTCCGTGTCGGTGGCCTTCGCGTAGTACGAGACGAAATCGCCGGGCTTCACGCCCAGTTCCTCGAGGTAGACCGTGTGTCCCGCGCTGACCTCCGTGAGCGGCTTCGCGCCCTTCCCGTAGAGGCTCACGGTCTTCTCGGCGCCACCGTTGACGGTGTAGATCAAATCGAGTTGCTTCACCCCGAAGTCGTCATCGGCGCGCGCCTGAAGAAAGACTTCTTCAACGGGATTCGCCTTGGTATCGCGCTTCGGTTTTTCAAACGTCACCGTCGGCGCCTGATCCTCAATCGCGTCAACCGTGAACTTCGGTGAGGCTGAGACCTTCTCCCCGTGCGGGCCATCGAGCTCCACGTGGTAGAAGCCGTCGTCGGCGATCGTGAAGCTGCCGATGAGCGTGCCGTCGGTCTGTGTGTTCAGGGCCGACGGCGAGCCGGGCTCCAGCTGCAGACGTCCGGCGGGCGTGGCCATGGTCGGCTTGACGCGGACCCGCACCTGGGTGCCGCGCAGCGCGGCGACGTCACCACCCGACTCGACTTTCTGTGACGGCAGCCCCGTGTACGCCGGATAGATGTACTCGAGCTCGAGGTTCTCGACGGCCGGCAGCTCGACCACCTTCATCGCGTACGTCGGCGAACGCACCCCGTCGGCCTCGACGTAGTACTCGAGCGGCGCCTTCACGTCGAACAACATGCCTTCAAAACTGACGTCGTCGGCGCCTGGCAAGAGGGGCATCCGCTGAAACGAAGCCTCCGCGCCGGACTTCACCATCATCACGACGTCGTTCGAGCGAAATCCAGCCAGCTTCGCCTTGATGTTCTGATCGGCGCCCTTCGGAATGGTGGCGTCGCCGGGCTCGACCTTGATGGCGTACGGGCTTGCGGCCTCGGCGTCGCGCGAGAGCACGAGCAACGCGGATGCGCCCTGACGGAAGAACTCCGGACCGATTGAAAGGAGGAGGGCCACCACGGCGGCAAGCGCCGCCAGCCCGACCCCGTACCGGCGCACGGCGGACCGGCCCACCTGCCCTACGGTGCCGATGGTCCGGCACTTCTCGACGGCCTGCTCGATCATGCGGTCGATGATGATTGGCGGGACATCCGGTGCTGACGATCCGGTCACGGCACCCGCGTCGACGGCGCTCAGGATGGCCGCCTGCAAGGAAGGCTCGTGCTCCTCGACGTACAAGGCCACCTGGAGATCCGTGACGCGGCGACGGAAGGGCTTGGCGAACCACCAGGCGACGAGCGCCGCGAAGATGGTGAACACGGCAATGCGGAGGCCAATGACCGATGTCGTGCTGAACTTCAGCGCCTGGAGGCCCCAGGACGCGAGGGCCAGCGCCAGGAGTCCTCCGCCCAGCACGATCACGGCGCCGCGCAGCATCAGCTTGGTGCGCCACCGGTTCCGCGCCGTGCGGATGACGTCAACGAGCTCCTGACGAGAGGTTCCGCCCAGTGCTTCCGCCATTGCGTGCTCCTTGCCAGCCGCGACGCCTCGCGGGCTGGGTATGGTCAGTCGACGTGTCCCAAAACCGAGCTTAGCACCCGGCAGCGCGGGTTTCTCGGCCCGCGCCTGGCGTCACACAAAACTCAAACTTCGCGGCATGAGGTCCGCCGAGGCCCGAACCTACGCCCTCGACCCGGCGTTCGTCCCGAACAGATTGAACCCGGAACGGCGCGACAGGCGATTGGAGACGATCGACTCAGCCAGCAGGGCCACGAGCCCGGCGACCAGGAGGAACCACCAGATCGACTGCTTCTTTTCGATGTCGGCGGGCGTCAGAACCGCCTGCTCCATCGACGTGCCGCCAGGGGTCACCGTGCCTCCGCCCGTCGCCCCGGCCAGGAATTCGGCCGCTGGGAGGGAGGACAAGTCGGACTCAGCCGGATCCATGTTGACGGCGACCTCGAACGGGCGGCGATCGCCGACACCGGTCAGGCGCACCGAGTAGAAGCCCTGCTCATTCAACGCGATCGTCGGCGTTCCACCCTCGCCGAGCGACGTCTGCTCGCCGGCCGGTGAGACGACGACGCCGCGGGCGCCGCGGGCGCGGCCGGAACCGCCGGCGCCCGCCTGCCCTTCGCGCACGAGCGCGGCCACCGGCGTGCTGATGTCCATCATCCGGCCCACCGTCTGCCACGGCGTCGGCTGATCGAACTGCGCCAGGTACTGCGCCAGCCGGTGCATCAGCGGCAGGTACATGCCGTGCTTCGGTACGTCGTTCCAGCTGCCATCAATCGTCGACGTGAACGCGATCACGCGGCCGCTGCCAACGCGCCGCTCCACCAGCGCCGCCGCGCCATCGTCGAACCGCGCCAACACATGATCGGTCGGCGCGGGCGTCAGCGTGCGGTACTTCAGGAAGCGCATGTTCGCGAAGTTGCCGTTTCGAGGATCCTTGAACTCGTCAAAGATCGGGCTGCTGTAGTCGAGGTAGCCCAGCGTCCCGCCGCGCATCGCCAGGCGATCGACGGCCGACCCGAGGCTGCCGGGCAGAAGCGCCCAATCACTGCCCGAGGGATTCCGATCGCCAAGGGCGAGGAACAGGCCGCCGCCGCGTTCGACGAACGCCCGCAACAGATCGGCGGTAGCGCTCGAAAGCGACGCGTCGTTGACCACCACGAGCGAGCGGCCGTCGAGCTGACCCGGCGTGACACGGGAGGCCGCGGCGACCTCCGTCGTGAACCTCGGCGCGGTGCTCAAGCCCAGCACCGTCGTGAGGTAGATGCTGGCACTCCGATCGGCCGAGTCGTTCTGGAGGACCAGCACAGACACCGGACGGCTCGGCGACAGCACGAAGAAGAAACTGTTGTTCGCTGGCAGATTGTCCGTGCCGGTTCGAATCGACGCGCGGACGTTGCTGTCGGACACCGTCACCGCGTCATAGGTCACCGACCCCGTGCCGTTGGGCGCGATGGTCACGTCGCGACTGGCGGTCACGCGTCCGTCGATCTCCAACTGTACCGGTCGCTTCGTCACGGGTGTCCCGCCCCGATTGATCAGACCGGCCGTAATCGTCACGCGATCCTCGCCCGAGAACGACGCGCGCGCGAGCGACACGGACGCCACCGCGAGATCGGACGTCTCGAGTTCCGCGACCGAGATCGGCGTGATGGTGGCGCCTTCCGGCAGGTGAATCTCCTCCTGCCGCGCCCAGCCGCTCTTCTGGAAGTCGCTGATCAGGTACGCCTCCTTGCGGCTGCGATCCGACATGCTGAGCTTGCTCTGAGCGAGCCGCAGCGCCGGCGCGAAGCGCGTGGCGCCGGACGACACCTTCGCCTGACCGATGGCCGCCGTGAGCGACCCGCGATCCGACGTGGCCCGCACCGACTCCTCGGGACCGTCGTCGAACAGCACGAGCGTGGCGCGATCCTCGCCGCCCAAGCCGTTGATCACCTTGCGCGCCTCGTCCTGCGCGCGCGCCCAGTGATTGCCGTAGCCCATGCTGGCGGACCGATCGAGCAGGATAACGACCTCCCGCGCCCCGGTGGCGCGGGCCGCCGCCGCCACGGGATCCACCGTGAAGAACGGCCGGGCAAAGGCGGCGACGATGAGCGCGAGCGCCGCCAGCCTCAACAGCAGCAACCACCAGTTGTGAATGCGCCGGCGCTCGACGGACTGGAACGGAATCTTCTGGATGAACATCAGCGAGGGGAACTCGATGACGTTCCGGCGCTCGCGCTGAATGAGGTGCACGAAAATCGGCACCGCCACAGCGGCCAGGCCCACGAGAAAGAACGGTGCAAGAAACGACATCGTCTAACGCACCCGCATCAACCGCTCGCGGTTGCCGAGATAGTGGAACAGGGCCTCATCGAGCGGCTTCGACGTGTCCAGCAGCACGTAGTCGATCCGCGCATCGGTACACTTGGTGCGGAGCGCGCTGATGTGCTCCTGCATGAGCTTGCGGTACTGGTCCGCAAAGCCTTCCGGCACGACCGGCACTTCCTCCCCGCTTTCCAGATCCACGAACCGCGAGGGCTCGTTGTACGGGAACTCGATCTCGGCCGGATCGAGCACGTGAAACACCACGAGGTCGTTGCCCAGGAAGGCGTACGGCTTCAGCACCTCGACCAGCGCCTCCGGGCTCTCGTAGAGATCAGAAATCAGCGCGACGATGCTGCGGCGTTTGAAGTGCTCGGCCAGCAGGGACAGGTTTGCCAGCAGGCGGCCAGGACGCTCGGGCACGGCCCGGTCGAGCGTGTGCAGCAACACGTTGAAGTGCTTCGCCGACGGCGGCACGTGGGCGACGATCTCGGAATCGAACGTCACGATGCCGACGCGATCCCGCTGCCGGTGCGACAGGTACGCGATGCATGCGGCCAGGAACTTCCCGTACTCGAGCTTCGAGACGCCCTGGCTCGCGAAGGCCATCGATTTCGACACGTCGACGAGCACCGAGAGGTTCGCGTTCGTGTCGGCTTCGTACTGCTTGATGTAGTAGCGATCCGTGCGGGCGTACAGACGCCAGTCGACGCGACGGATGTCGTCGCCGGCGACGTACCCGCGATGCTCGGCGAAGTCGATCGACGCGCCGAAATACGGCGCGCGATGCAGGCCGTTGATGAACCCATCGACGACCGACTTCGCCAGCAGCTCCAGGTCCTTGACGCGCGACAGGACCTTCGGGTCCACGAAGCGCGCGCCGGGAATCAGATGAGTGTCCATAGTGTCTACGAGACCGGGTCTCCGTGATGTTCGAGGAGACCCGGTCTCCTCTGTCCTACATCCCCGACCTTGGAAGCGGTACGGTCTTGATCAATTCATCAATCAAGGCATCGCTCGTGACGCCTTCCGACTCGGCGCGGAAGTTCGTGAGCACACGGTGACGCAGCACGGGATGCGCCAGGGCTCTGATGTCGTCGAAGCTCACGTGATACCGGCCCTCGGTCAGAGCCTTGGCCTTGGCGCCGAGGATCAAGTACTGCGCCGCGCGCACGCTCGCGCCGAACGCCACATACTTCTTGATCAACTCCGGCGCGCCCTCGCCCTTCGGCCGGCTCGTCCGGACGAGCCGCAGCGCGTACCGCATCACCGGCTCCGCCACCGGCACGCGACGCACCAGGCGCTGGAAGGCAATCAGGTCCGGCCCGGTCACCGGGCGTTCGAATTTCGGGTCGAGAATGGCCGTCGTCGTCCGCACGACGTTGAACTCTTCTTCTTCCGGCGGGTGCTCGATGACGATGTGGAACATGAAACGATCGAGCTGGGCTTCGGGCAGGGGATACGTCCCTTCGAGCTCGATCGGGTTCTGGGTGGCGAACACGAAGAACGGCTCTTCGAGCGTGTACGTCCGGCCTTGAATGGTGACGCGGTGCTCCTGCATGGCCTCGAGCAATGCGGCCTGCGTCTTCGGGGGCGTGCGGTTGATTTCGTCCGCGAGCACGATGTTCGCGAAAATCGGTCCGGGCGCAAACACCATCTGCCGGCGTCCGGTGGTCGCGTCCTCCTGAATGATGTCCGTGCCGGTGATGTCCGACGGCATCAGATCCGGCGTGAACTGAATGCGGTTGAACCTGAGCTCGAGCACCTGCGCGAGCGTCCGGATCAGCAACGTCTTCGCCAGGCCAGGCACGCCCACGATGAGGCTGTTGCCGCCGACGAACAACGTCAGGAGTACCTGGTTGATGATCTCCTGCTGTCCGACGATCAGCTTCGCGAGCTCAGCCTCGATCTTCTTGCGGCCGGCGTTCATTCGATCCGCCAGCGCGATGTCTTCCGGCGAATCCATGGTGACGGTCTTCTCTGCGATGTCCACGTTGACGCCTTTCTGCGATTGTGGGCTCAAGACTCAAGGCTTGGGCTGTAGGGCTCAGGGCTGGTGGCTCCGACCGGCGAGCCTGGAGCCAGCCGCTAGTGCGTAATCCCGTAGATGAACTCGTTGACTCCGAACTTGTAGGCTTCGTTGTTCTCCGCCACGGGCTTGTATCCGGTTTCCGACGCTTCCCAGTACTCCGAGATGTCGTTCTGGAAGTTGGCGACGACGTACATCCGCTTCGCGGGATCGTTGTCCTCGAACAGGGCCCGAAAGATGGGCGTGCCTCCAAGGTTGTAGTACGTCGTCATCTCGAGGGATGGAATCTCGAAGAACGAATGCCAGATCGGGTGCTCGGGCGTGAGATCGTGCCACGTCGACTTGGGCAGCACACGGCTCATCTGCTCGTCGAAATTCCCCCAGGCCCAGCTGGGAAAATCGTCGACCACGAGAAAGCCACCCTTGAGCAGGTAGCTCCGCAGCCCGGCCACATCCGCATCGCTCATGCGCCAATAGCCAGGTTCGACCAGATAGATCACCGGAAACTTGAAGATGTCCGGACTATCGAACGCCAGGACGTTCGAGCCGTCGAGGTGCGCGGGCACATTGCTCACCGCGGTCAGGATCCGCATGAAGTGCGCTTCGCCGATCGGATAATCGTGTGACCAGGGCGGCCCTTGGCGCCCACCGAATCCGGCCGCATACGACATCCGGACGAACACGAACCTGCCGTCGTAAGGCACATTCGGATTCAGACCCGAGAATCGCGATCCACCGAACCCGCCGCCGAACCCCCCGCCGCGTTGCGCCAGGACGCCTACACCGGCCAGTAGCGCCATCGCGCCAACCAGCAACATTCGCTTCAGGTGGCTGATCCTCATGCCAGCCCCTTGGTGCGTCGATAGAGCCACTCGCCCGCCATGAGCGCCATCAGGCACATGAGCACGACCGGCATGTCCCACAACTCGCGTTCGTCGGTGACCGTCACGCCCTTGCCGCTGTAGCTGATGGCATCCACCAACGACGAGGTTTCCGCCGCGCGAAAGAAGCGTCCTTCCGTCTCCTGGGCCACACGCTGGAGCAGCGGCGTCCGCATCGCCGCGTCGAAGTACTCCGCGTCGCTCGGCGCCACGCGCATCGCCATGGTTCCGCGCTCGACCGCCACGCCGGCCTTGTTCTGACCGTCGACGGCAATGCGATAGAGACCGTCCTCCGTCGGGGTGAAGCGCGCGCGATATTCACCGTCCTGCTCGACCGTCCACTCCAGGACGACGTCTTCGACCTTGCCCGACGGCGCGGTGACATGCGCGGCAATGCGGCCCTCGTTCACGCCGCGGTACTCGGGATCCATGACCTCGGACGTCAGCGTGACGGGCTCGCCCTTCTGCACGCGATCCGGCGCGGCCGACACCATGGTCCGCTCCGGCACGCCGTCCACGAGCCAGCGCGACAGGCGCTGCCACAAGTTGTGGTGCGTCATGTCCTCCACCGGCATCTTGGAGTGCATGCGCCAGAGCCAGGTGTCCTGCACGGGCAGGGCCAACGTCTTGCCGCGGCCGTAGCGCTGGAACGCCAGGACGACCTGCTCGCGTCCGCGCTGGTCGGTGCCGCTCAGCAGCAGCGTCGCGCCCGGCTTGAGGCTCGCGGCCGGTGCCACGTTCACCGCATAGAGCGGCGGCAGTTCCTTCCACTTGGCCGCCGCCGCATCCTCGGTGTCGGCGATCTGCGTGGCGGGATGCGACTGCCCGGTGCGCGTCGGCTTCACGATCAGTTCCAGCGGCGGTTGGAGCGGCGTCTTGTTCGCGGTGTCGAGCGTGATCGGCAGCGCGTTCGAGAGTGGCGTGCCCGCCCAGCCGCCTTCGGCGAAGGCACGGTCCCCGCCGAGCGCTATCAGGCCGCCGCCCCGCACATCGACGAAGTCCTCGAGCATGCGCTGCTGATCCGGCGTGAACGCCGCCGCTTCCATGCTGCCAAGGATGATGCCGCGGTATTGAAACAACTCGGCGCGCGTCGTCGGAAATCCACCGAGCAGTTCCTCGGGGTTGCTCACGTTCAAACGGAGGTACTTGTCGGGCGCATTCGTCGTGGCCTGGGCCGTCCGTTGCAGCAGCGCCACAGCCAGCCCGTCGTCGCGATCGGTCGCCATGCGGATGAACTTCGGCTCCGGCCGCGGTTCACCTTCGACATACAGGATCCGTTCGCGCCGGTTGTAGACGTCGATCAGCACGTCCCGCTGGTTGTTCTGTGTGACCTCTTCGTTCGCCTGTGTCGGGATGCGGAAGCGGAAGGCACGCGGCCCCACCTCGCCGATCTTGAAACGCACCTTCACGGTCTGCGATTCGCCGTCGCCCGGCAGGTGCACGTCCTGCGTCGCCACGGTCCGGCCCTCGTCCTCGACGATGATGGGGACCGTCGCGCCCGCGTAGCCGGTCTGGCTCACGACGACGTCGACGATGAGCGATGCGCCCTTGAGGACCCGGCGCGGCGCTTCGACGCGCGTGACCTGCACGTCGCGGGAGAGCCGCTCCTTGCCGACGCCCACGGCGAACACCGGCATGCCCTGCGCCTTGAGGCTCGCGATGGGACCGTCAATCGTGCTCTCGGCGTTGTCCGCGCCATCGGTGACGACGACAAGGCCCGCCACCGGCAGGCCGGTCAACTCTTCGCGCGCCCGATCGAGTGCGTCGCCGAGCCGCGTCGCCGTGCCCTGAAAATTCAGATCCGCGGTCGTCTGGAGGCGCTCGGCCGCGGACGAAAATCGGAACACACGCGGCACGAAGCGCTTCCCGAGCTCGGCCAGAATCGGCGCGTCCGGACGGCCAAACTGGTCGCGCACGAAGTCACCACGCGCCTTACCAGCCTCGTCTGCCACCTGCATGCTGCGCGAGTCGTCGAGGATGACGCCCACGAAGTTCTGCTGGGGCACCGCGACCTTCAACACGAGCATCGGTCGCAGCACGGCGAAGAGCGCGACCGCCAGCAGCGCCACGCGCATCGCGAGCAGCGCCACGCGAGGGCGGCCACGAAGCGCGCCAACCTGGATATAGGTGAAGACGACGTACACGCCAGTGATCGCGGCGATCGCCGCGATCAGCCACATCGATCGGGTGGCACCGAAGACGAATCGGCCTTGTTCAAAGACGAGCCGCTCGTACTTGAAGAGAAAACCAAAAATCGATTCGAGCACGGAAAGGCCGATTGTATCCCAACGTCCCGGAGCATCCGGGCGCATCAACAGCCGCGAAAATTTCCCTGACGTCCCCTGCTACGCCGTCTCGCCGCGTGTTGCTTACGACGTAAGCGTCTGCCTCACAAATGCCACAATCTCGTCCGGCGTCGAGGAGACACCACCCTGCGCCAGTTCGGGACGTCCGCCGCCCCGGCCGCCAAGCGCGGTGGTGATCGCACGCACCAGCGCGCTGGCGTCAACCGTCGCATCAACCGCGCGCGCCACGACCAGCGGCGCCGGCGTGCCGCCACCAACAAGCACCGCCACCAGACCCGACTCCGAGGTAATGGCCTGAGCCAACGTCTTGAGCGCCGCGGCGTCACTGGTCGCGTCGACCCTTAAGACGACGCGATGTGGTCCCATGGTCTCCGCATTCGCGCGCCATTCCTGGGATCGGTACACCGCGAGGTCGCGCTGGAGCGTGGCAACGTCCTTCTGACGCTCCCGGAGTTCCTGTTGCAGCCGGTCGATCGCCGGTCCGATGTCACCGATGCCCACGGACAACTGCCGCCCAAGGGCCGTCGTGACGTCCCGAAGCCTCCGGTGAGAGACCAGCGCCCGCTCGCCACAGACGAACGAAATTCGGGTGCCTCCCTTGAACTTCTCCCATCCGGTGACGGCAATGATGCCGACGGACCCGGTCGAGGCAACGTGAGTCCCGCCGCACGCGGAGACGTCGACGTCCCCAATGGCGACGAGCCGCACGTCTCCCGTCCGCCCCGTCGGTTTACGCAAGGGCATGGCGGCCGCCTGCTCGGCCGGGACCAGGCTGACCTCGACGGGCAGGTCGCGCCAGACGACCTGACTGGCCTGCGTCTCGGCGGCGGCGATTTCCTCGGACGTGACCTCGCGCGCGACATCGATCGTGCAGGTCTCAGCCCCGAGGTGAAAGCTCACGGTCGGCGCGCGAAAGACCCCGTCGAGGACGGCCGACAAGATGTGCTGTCCGGTGTGCTGCTGCCGGTGATCGCTGCGCCGATCCCAGTCGATCTCGCCCCGCACCGAGTCACCCACGCCCAGTGCGGTCGTCACCGCGTGCACGACCTCCCCACGCGCTTCGTCATCGACAACGTCGACGACCCGCGCGTCGCCGAGGCGGCCCGTGTCGAATGGCTGCCCTCCGGACGTCGGATAGAAGGCGGTGCGATCGAGACGAACGTGGAAGCGATCCCCGTCAGGCTCGCAGGCGAGGACACGCGCGTCGAAGCTTCGGAGGTTCGCGTCGGTGTAGTAAAGGCGGAGGGTCATTGTGGTCGGCCGACGGCCAGCGCGGGGTCGGGCACGCCGACCTCGGCGAATCCCTTGGCGCGCAGGATGCAGCTGTCGCAGCGACCGCAGGAACGACCGTCGGGCATCGGATCGTAGCAACTGTGCGTCAGGCCGTAGTCCAGGCCGAGCTCGAGACCGAGCCGGATGATGGCGGCCTTCGAGAGCTGCTGAAGTGGTGCCCAGATGCGGAGAGGACGGCCTTCGACACCCGCCTTCGTCGCGAGCGAGGCCATGTACTCGAACGCCGAGATGTACTCGGGCCGGCAATCGGGATAGCCGGAGTAGTCCAGCGCGTTGACACCAATCACGATGCGCTCGGCACCGAGCACCTCGGCCCAGCCAAGCGCGAGCGACAACATCACGGTGTTGCGAGCGGGCACGTAAGTCGAAGGAATCGGGTCCGCCGCCACGGGCAGTTCATCGTCGATCGACTTCCGAATCTCGCCGTCGCCCACCAGCGCCGATCCCCCAAAGGCCTTGAGATCGACATCGAGCTCGACGTGTCGTGCCACGCCAAGCGCCATCGCGATTCGCCGCGCCGCCTCGAGCTCGATGGCATGCACCTGCCCGTAACGGATGGTCAGCGCGTTCAGGGTCCACCCGTCTTTTCGCGCCAGCGCGGCGGCCGTCGCCGAATCCAACCCGCCGGACAACAACACCACGGCCTGGCCACTCATCACACACCCCGCGCAATCGGATCCCAGATGTACTTGTGCGCCTGCAACTGCAACCGCGCCGCGACGCCAGTGTCCAGGATCCACGCCGCCAGGTCCGCTGGCGGCAACACGCCAAACACGGGCGAGAACAACACGGCTCCCGCTCGCGCGCCGAGATCGTGACGGCGCACCACATCGCACGCGTAGTCGAAGTCCACGCGGTCCCTGATAACGAACTTGACCTCATCGCGCGACGACAATTGATCCAGATTCGGCCAGTGCATCGCGGCAGCCTCGCCGCTGCCGGGGCACTTCACGTCCACGATTGCCGCGACCTCGTCCGGCACCTCGTCGAGGGGCATGTGCCCCCCAGTCTCGAGCAGCACCTCGTACCCGTCTGCCACCAGGCGAGTCATCAGGTCGATGGCGTCCGGCTGCACCAGCGGTTCGCCGCCGGTCAATTCGACCAGCCGGCACTCGAGCGACGCGACGTCGCCGATCACCTCATCGACCGACATCTTCCGCCCGCCCGTAAACGCGTAGGCCGTGTCGCACCAGCTGCACCGAAGATTGCACGCGGTCAGCCGGACGAACACACACGGCCGCCCTGTGTGCGTGGATTCGCCCTGAATGGATCGGTAAATCTCGCTGATCGTCAACACTCGGAAGATTCTGACACGGGAGGTGGTTCCGGGCTCAGAGGTTCCGGGGCTCGGTCCTGGCGTTCCGGGGTGCTACGCTCGGATCTCGCGGCGTGCGCGAACCCAGAACCTCGAACCTCGGACAGCACCGCAGAACCCTGAACCGCAGAACCCTGAACTGAGTATCCATGCAGGTCCTCATCGGCACTTCTGGATGGAACTATCCCGGCGGCAAAGGGACGTGGAATGGTGTGTTCTACCCCACGCGACGCCCGAAGGGCTTCGATGAGCTGGCCTACTACGCGGAGCACTTCAACACGGTCGAGGTGAACTCCACCTTCTATCGCTCACCCGATCCCGCCGCGGCTTCCGCGTGGCTGCGCCGGACGCCGCCGTCGTTCCTGTTTTCGGTGAAGCTCTATCAGAAGTTCACGCATCCGGACATGTACCTGAAACGGCCCGGAGTGACGGATTGGGACGTCTCGCGCGGCGACCTGGACGCGTTTCGCCTCGGCATCGATCCGATGGCCGCGGCCGGACGACTGGCCGCATTGCTCCTGCAGTTTCCGCCGAGCTTTCACGCGACGCCCGAGACGCGTGGCTACCTGGACTGGCTGGCGTCAGCCCTCAAAGGCTATCCACTCGCCGTCGAACTCCGGCACCGCTCCTGGAGCGACGATGCGGAAGGCACGCGAGCGCTGCTGAAGACGCACGACGCTGCGTGGGTGTGGATTGACGAACCCAAGTTCGAGTCATCGGTTCGCCAGTCCGGCGTCGATATCCATGGAGGGGACGTCACGAGCGTCACGGCGGGCGATGGCCCTGGTCTGACTTACCTTCGACTACACGGTCGCAACGCGGCGCGGTGGTGGGAACACAACGCATCCGAGGATCGGTACGACTACCTGTACTCGCCCGACGAGCTGGCGCCCGTGGGCAAAGCGGCCGCGCGCGCTGCCAATGCCGGGCGCCGCGTCCTGACGTATTTCAACAACCACTTTTCCGCCAAGGCCGTGGCGAACGCGGCGGTCCTGAAGCATCAGCTCGGCGATCTCGTACCTGGGGACTACCCCCGCGAGATGGTCGACCGCTACCCCGAGCTCGACGGCATCGTGCGGACTACCGGGCTGCCGCTGTGAGCGTGACGTTACGAAGGACGTCGGTCACCTGCAGGCGATCCACGACCTCCATGCCCTTGATGACCTGTCCGACGATGACGTACTTGCCGTCCAACGACGGCATCGCCGTCTTACAGATGTAGATTTGGCTGTCGGCGCCCTTCGCATTGCCGGTGTTTGCGAGCGCAACGACGCCCCGCACATGCGTCCGCTTGCTGAATTCCGCGACGCCAATCGGATCGCCGCTGCCCGCTCGTCCCCACCAGTCGCGCCGCGACATGTCACGCGACGTCGGGTCGCCGAACTGGACAAGCGATGCTTCCACGCGATGAATCCGCTGTCCGCGATAGAAGTTGCGTTTGACGAGCGCCAGCAGGTGTTCGACGCTCTTGGGCGCGTCAACCGGGAAGAACTGGATGACGAAGGCGCCCTTCGGCGTATCGTAGGTCACGCTCGGGCCGGCGGGCGCCGGCGACGAGACCGCGCCACGCTGCTGCGGCGCGCCGGCAAGTGCCAGCACGGCCATGGCGGTTGCAAAGACACACTGCCACATCGGTCACCGTCCCATCCTGGTTACGCCAATCTTAGGACAAAGATCGCTCACCGCGCAGACGGGACAGCGCGGATACACCGGCCGGCACACGTTCTGCCCCCACGTCACGAGCCGCAGGTTGACCACCGGCCACAATCGGCGAGGCACGGCCTCGTAGAGCGCGTGCTCCGTCTGATCCGGCGTCCGTGTGTGCACCCACCCCAGGCGGTTCGCAATGCGGTGCACGTGCGTGTCGACGCAGATGTTGTCGCGGCTGGCGTGTGACAGGATGAGCACCAGATTCGCGGTCTTGCGTCCGACGCCGGGCAACGTGAGCAGGTCCTTCATGGTGTCCGGCACGCGTCCCGCGAACCGCTCACCGATCGCGCGGCAGGTCAGGCGCAGGTGGTGCGCCTTCACCCGGTAGAAACTGACGGGATAGATGAGGCGGCGCAGTCGCGCCTCGCTGAGCTTCGCCATCGTCTGGGGCGTCCGGGCCACGCGAAAGAGCCGCGTGGACGCGGCGTGCGTAACCGCGTCCCTCGTTTGGGCGGACAGCATCGTCGCGATCAGCACCTGAAAGGGGTCTTCACGGCTGTCGTCGCTGATCTTCTCGACGGCCAGCTCGTCCATGCCCCGCATGGCACGGCCCAGCCGGCGAAGGACTTCGGCGGGCGTCGTCACACCCGGGTCAGGGGTGACTGCCCGCCGAGCACGGCCGCCACGTTCTTCGCCGCGAGCTCGGCCATGCCGGTGCGGGTCTCGATGGTGGCGCTCCCGAGGTGCGGCACGAGGAGGACGTTCTCGAGCGGCAGCAGATCCGGATGGACGACGGGTTCGCGTTCAAAGACGTCGAGCGCCGCGCCCGCGATGACGCCCTCGCGCAGGGCAGCAGCCAACGCGGCTTCGTCCACGATGGGACCGCGCGCGGTGTTCACGAGATATGCCGTCTTCTTCATCCGGACGATGGCATCGCGATTGATCAGATGCCGAGTTTCCGGGCGAAGCGGCACATGCAGCGAGACGACATCCGATGTGGCCAGCGCCTCGTCGATCGTCACGATCGGGTGGCCGTCGATGACGCCACCCGACTGGCGCGCGCCAAACACGACGTTCATGCCGAACGCGGACGCGCCGGCGGCTACGGCCCGGCCGATACGGCCGGGTCCGATGATGCCGAGCTGCTTGCCGCTGAGCTCCATGCCGGTCATGAAGGTGAACGACCACCCCTTCCACCCGTCACGCCGAATGAGGCGATCACCTTCAGCCATCCGACGCGTGATCCCCAGAATGAGGCCCCAGGTGAACTCGGCAACGGCGCCCGTGAGCACATCGGGCGTATTGGTCACGATGACGTTGCGCGCACGCGCCGCGGGCACGTCGATGTTGTCGTAACCCACAGCCACGTTCGCCACGATCTTCAACGACGGTCCCGCCGCGGCCAGCAGCGCGTCGTCGACCTTGTCGGTCAGCATGGTCACGACCGCGTCGCGCCCGCGCACGAGCTCGCGCAGCGCCTCGGCCGCCGGCGGCGTGGCCGGCAACTCGACACGGCCCACCGCACGAAGCAACGCGAGCGCGGAATCAGGAATCTGTCGGGTGACGAGGATCGAAGAAGACATTTTCAAAGGGTCAGTGACCATGGCTCTTGCAGTACCCGCAGTGATCACACGATACCGCCGGCTCGATGACGCAGGCGTCGGTGGTGTTCACCACCTGCAGATAGATGTGGTGGCTTGGGTGTTGCGTCCACGAGGACGGCCGCTGTTGTAGGAGTGCCGACGCCGGCTCGGGTATCGGCGCGCGTGGCGCCGTGCCCAGGTGGCGCGCGACGGCGTCACGCACGAGCGCCCGCAGTTCCGCATCGGTCATACCGACGCCTCCGCGACCGTCTCCTCCTGCAGGGTGACGGCGTCCACGATCCCGATGATCGCCGCGTCGACCGGCGCGGCCTTCCGGCCGAGCGCTTCGCCGGCCGCACGACCCTCAATCACGACGAGCACTTTTTCACCGACTCCAGCGCCCACCGAATCGATCGCGAGCAGGGGCACGCCACGCGCACTGCCGTCAAGCGCCAGCGGCTGGACCAGCAGCAGCTTCGCACCTTCGAGCTTGCGATGCTTCTGCGTCGCGACCAGCGTGCCAATGACGCGCGCGATCTGCATGGCTAGGATTTCGACGTCCGAACGTCGAAGTTCGACGGCGACGCGCCGTCCACGTCCCACCGATCGACGATACCGACCACGCATGCGTCGACGGGAGGCGCCGCGGGAAGGAACGGAAACGAGGCTTCCTTGCCGCGTACGAAGAACACGTGTTCGCCGACGCCGGCGCCGGTGGAGTCGACAGCCACGAGCGCCCGGCCGGCCGAGGTGCGATCGGGCAGCACCGGCTGCAGGACCAGCAACTTGTAGCCGTCGAGCGCGGCGTCCTTGATTGTGGCGACCACGTCGCCGACCACGCGGGCGATCTGCACGGTCAGTCCTTGACGTCGATCTGATCGATCACGCCGATGATCGCGGCGTCGACCGGGGTGTCCTTGAGTCCGGAGGCCATGCGCGCGGAACTGCCGCTCACGATGAGCACCGTTTCGCCAACGCCAGCGTCGACGGTATCCACCGCAACCAGGTAGTTGCCTTCAGGTTTGCCGGTCGGATCGATCGGCCGCGCGATGAGCAGCTTGGTGCTGACCAGCCGCTCGTCTTTCCTGGTCGCAACGACCGTTCCAACGACTTTCGCGAGGAGCATGGGGGACGGACGCGCGCGTGCGCGCTATCCCTTCGCGGCTTTGCCGATAGGCAGCACGTCTTCGAGGTTGGCGTGCGGACGCGGGATCACGTGCACCGACACCAGCTCGCCGACACGACGCGCGGCCGCCGCACCGGCGTCCGTGGCGGCCTTCACCGCTGCCACGTCACCGCGCACGATGGCGGTCACGTAGCCGGCCCCGATCTTCTCCCACCCGACCAGCGTGACCTTCGCGGCCTTGACCATGGCGTCAGCCGCTTCGATCATCGCGACCAACCCCTTCGTCTCGACCATTCCCAGCGCCTCACCCATTTGGAGCCTCCGAAATCGGCGTACGGCTTACGGCTCAGCCCTAAGCCTTCAGAATCTGTCTGACCGCTTCATCGATCAGCGTTGTCAGTTGCGCGTATGTTAGCCGAATCTCGCCACTGGTACCTACGGATGATGCGGCGGCCGGGCCAACCGCGGTGGCCGGCACCAAGCGCTCACCGGGAGCCGACGGGGCCACGACCACCTGACAGGTGGCATCGCTCTCGTCGTTGCCGTCCTTGCCGCCGGGACCGCCGGGGGCCCCGGGCGGGCAGATCGGCGCGGGTGACGCGATGCCGTAACGCCCGCGCAGATCCTGCAAGCGCCCGACCTCTTCGCGCGAGAGCAGATTCTCGCGGCCCAGCTGCCTGGCCACCAGGCTGATCTTCGCGAAATGCTCGATCGTCTCCATCTTGTAGTACGCCGAGAACAGATCCTTGCCGAGCGCGAGCGCACCGTGGTTCGCCAGGAGCAGCCCGTCGTGCGATCTGACGTACGGCCGCACCGCATCAGCCAGTTCGTTGGTCGACGGCGTGCCGTAGTCGGCAATCGGGATGCTGCCGAGCGTCGTGACCACCTCTGCCAGCACCGCGCGATCGAGCGGCATCCCGGCCACCGCAAAGCCCGTGGACAACGGCGGATGCGCGTGCACCACCGATCCCACGTCCGGCCGCTCGCGGTACGCCACGAGGTGCATCAGGATCTCCGACGAGGCCTTGCGCCCCGGCGCGCCGGAGATCAGCGTGCCGTCGAGATCCGTGATCACCATCATGTCGGGCGTCATGAAACCCTTGGACACGTTGGTGGGCGTCATCAGCAAGCGGTCCGGCGCGATGCGCACGCTGATGTTGCCGTCGTTCGACGCGACGAAGCCACGCACCCACAGGCGACGGCCTACCTCGCAGATATCGGCGCGGAGTTGATCGATGATCATGACGAACCCGACGCGGGCCAGCTTCTCACGGTTTACGTCGCCTGCCCGGCCAGCCAGGTATCCCGGCACGTCGTCGAGCAGAAGTGGATCGTCGCGCCGCCGCGCTTGAGCGCGAGGGCCCGTGATTCGGGCACGTACGTGCCGCATTGCGGATCGCGCACGAGCGTGCCGCCGGTGCGCTCGATCGGACGCGTCGGAGCGCCGCGCCGGGTGGCCTGGCGACGAGGCGCGAAGAACCCGACGATGTAGCGCAGGATCAGCAGGATGATCAGAATCCGCAGCAGCCACAACGCGAGGACCATGATGAGCTACTGGGCGGGCACAGCCGGAGATGCCCCGCCGCCGGTCTGATGCGCCGAGCGAAGTCCGTCGAGCCCTTGCTTCGCGCGGCGTCCCTCGTCGCTGTTCGGTGCAATCTCGACGACCCGCTCCCACGATTTCGCCGCACCCGCCAGGTCCTGCTTTCCGAAAGCAAGCACGATGCCCTGGTTCAGGAGCGTCTTGAGGTGGCTGGGGTCGAGCGCCAGGGAACGGTCCAGCTGGGTCAGCGCGCGATCGGTCTGGTTCGTGTAGTAGTACGCGACGCCAAGGTCGGTACTGAGATTGACGTTCTTCGGATCCAGTTTGAGCGACGCTTCATACCAGGGGATCGCCTGGTCATAGCGCTCCGCGTCGAAATAGATGTTGCCGAGCTGCATGCGCACGGCCGCATCCGTCGGCCGCGCATTGGCCTCGCGTTCGAGCTCGGTCGCGCGAGCGGCATCGAGGGGCGGAGCGGCGGCGGGCGGCGATACCGGCGCGGCCGTTGCGGCAGCCGCGGTCGGGGTCGTCGCGACGGCCGGTGCCGCCTGCTGGGTGCCAATGATCCAGCCGACGAGCACGCCGAAGAAGGTGCCGGCGATGCCAAAGACCAGGGAGTCACGTTTCATAAGGTCAGACCGTTGATCATACCGTCCCGGAGGCGTTCGCCGCACGATCGCCGGCCAGCACGGCCAGGTACTCGCGGACGACGGCGTCGAGACCGACAAACAGCGCCCGGCTCACGAGCGCATGGCCGATCGACACCTCGGCGAGGAACGGCAGCTCGCGAAACAGCCCGAGGTTCACCAGGTCGAGATCGTGACCGGCGTTGACGCCGAGCCCCAGCTCATGCGCCAGTCGAGCCGCCTCAGCGTACATCTCGAACGACTGGCGTCCCTCGACGGGGTCCCGCGCAAACGCCACGGCATACGGCTCGGTGAAGAGCTCCACGCGGTCCGCTCCCCGATCAGCCGCCCAGCGCACCGCTGCGGGCGTCGGATCGACGAACAGACTGACGCGAATGCCCGCCTCGCGCAGACGCGACACGATGCGCCGCATGTCGCGCGGCTCGGTCGCCTCCGACCAGCCGGCCTGGCTCGTCACCTCACCCGGCATGACTGGCACGAGCGTGCATTGATCGGGCTGCGCGTTGAGCACGAGGTTGATGAAGTCGCTCCGCGCGTCGCCCTCGATGTTGAACTCCGGCCGCGCGCCTTCGGCCGGCACCAGATCATCGAGCGAGGCGGCGATCTCCAGCACGTCCGATCGGCGGATGTGCCGTTCGTCGCTCCGCGGGTGCACGGTGATGCCCGGGGCGCCGGCCTCGATGCACGTCCGGACCGCCTGCAGCACGCTGGGCTCCCGCCCGTTGCGCGAGTTGCGGAGGGTGGCGACTTTGTTGACGTTGACCGAAAGAGCAATCATTTCACGCCAGGTTGTCCCGGACCGCGGCGGCGATTTCCTCCGCCCACGCCTGGACCGATTTGATGTCCTCGCCCTCAATCATGATGCGCAGCAGGGGCTCGGTGCCTGAATAGCGGACGAGCACGCGGCCGCGGCCGGCGAGGGCGGACTCGACATTCGCGATCGCGTGCTGGATCGCGGGAACATCGTCGATGGGCACGCGCTCGCGCACGCGGACGTTGACGAGCGTCTGGGGAAACGTCACGAGCTCGGCCGCAAGGGCGGAGAGCGACGCGCCGGTCTGGGCCATCACCCGCAGCACCGCCAGGGCCGTCGCGAGGCCGTCACCGGTCGGCAGGTGCTCGACGAGGATGACGTGCCCCGACTGTTCGCCACCCAGCACGTATCCACCGCGCATCATCTCTTCCATCACGTACTTGTCGCCGACGCCCGTGCGGATGAGCGTGATGCCGTGCGGCTTCAGGGCGATTTCGAGGCCGATATTGCTCATCACCGTCGCGACCACGGTGTTGCCGGCAAGGCGGCCGGCCTGCTGATAGGCGCGCGCCAGTACGAGCAGCACCGCGTCGCCGTCGACCACGTGCCCGCGCTCGTCAACGAAGATCGCGCGGTCGCCGTCACCGTCGAACGCAATGCCCAACCGGCATCCGTGGGCCACCACCGCGGCGGCAAGACCCGCGGGATGCGTCGATCCGCATTCGAGGTTGATGTTGCGGCCGTCCGGCCGGTTGCCGAGTGTCACGAGCTCGAAGCCGAGCTGCCGCAGCACCTGCTCGGCCGTGGTCGTCGTGGCGCCGTTCGCCATGTCGACCGCCACCCGCGCACCCTTCAGGGCGCCGGCATCGGCCAGCATCCGCCGCGTGTGCTCGAGGTAGGCGTCGACCAGCGGGGCGCGCGTGATGCGCGCTTCGCTGCCAGGCGCCACAGCCCAGCTCCGATCCGCGACCACCGCTTCGACCGCGCGCTCCTCGGCCTCGCCGAACTTCTCGCCGCGTCCCGAAAACACCTTGATGCCGTTGTCACCGTACGGATTGTGCGAGGCCGAGAGCACGACGCCCAAATCGAAATGGCTCGCGCCCGCCAGAAACGCGACGGCCGGCGTCGGCACGACGCCCGCGCTCGTCACCTCGGCGCCCTCGCCGCTCGCGCCTCGCGCCAGCTCGCGCTCAATCCATTCACCGGATTCGCGCGTGTCGCGCCCCACGACAATCCGCGGGTGCTTGAGCGGCAGCGCGCGCACCAGGGCGGCGCCGATCCGAGCCACGGTTGGAGGATCGAGCGGCCAGTTGCCAGCCACGCCACGGACGCCATCGGTACCAAACAATCGTTGTGTCACGGGATTCAGGGAGTCCTCGGAGCGATGGGCACGGTGACGCGCACGTTGTGCGGGTGCAGCACGCGCAATTCCGCGTCGGCCACGCCGACACCAACGTCCTGCACAACCGTCCCGGTGCGACCGTCGAGCGTGACCCGCTCGGTGATCACGGAAACTTGCGCGTTCAGACGGCTTTCAGGCCCGGCGACGGTCACGACCGACGGTTCCACTTTGGCCGGTCCTGCAATGTAGCCCGGCGCGGGATTGCCATCGATAGTGGGCTTGACCGCCACGTCGAGCTGACCCGTACGCTCCAGTGTCACCGTGACGGTGCCGGGATCGATCATCTCCACCTCCACGCCCGACGGCGCCGTCACATCGTCCACGCGCAGCGGAATGATGTTCGTGCCCGACCGCGCGTCGCCCAGGTCGACCACCACCTGGACGCGGCCGTCGCTCAGACCGGTCACGACACCTTCGTCACCGCGAAGGTGAACGTTCACGGTATCCACCTGGTCGCCCGTCAACTGGAGCGCCGCGGGCACGTTGCTGTAGTAGACAGGCACGGGTAACCGACGTTCGATCCGGTGGCCATTCACCGTGTACCAGAGCAGCGATCCCAGCGCGAGCGCCGCGACCTTGAGCCCGATGTTGCGGAAGGGGTGCCAGGCCATCAGTCGTCCAGTTCCACGGCCGAAGCCGGTTCGTCACGGCGATGCAGCAGCAGCATGCGCAGGCGATTGCGCAGGTCGTCGGGCGTGAGCCCGCGCGACAAGCGTCCCTGGCGCGCAAGCGAGATCTCCCCGCGTTCCTCGGACACGACCACGGCCAGCGCGTCGGTTTCTTCCGTCAGCCCGATCGCCGCGCGGTGGCGCGTCCCCAGATCCTTGTCGAGCAGCGGATTGACGGTGAGTGGAAGAAAGCAGGACGCGGCCGCGATGCGCTCCTCGGAGATGATCACGGCGCCATCATGCAGCGGTGTCGTCGGCTGAAAGATGGTCGTGATCAAGTCGTAGCTGACCTTCGCATCCACGGGGATGCCGCTCTCCACATAGTTGCGCAGGCCGATTTCCCGTTCAAAGGCGATGATGGCGCCGACGCGGGCCTTGGCCAGCATGCCCGCGGCCGTGATGACCTCTTCCATCGTCTCGGCGGTCCGCTCGGAACGCCCGAGCGCGCGGAAGAAGGGTGCGCGGCCCAGGTGCGACAACGCACGGCGAATGTCGGATTGAAACAACACGATCGCCGCGAACACGACGTAGGCCAGCAGATTGCGAATCAGCCATCCAACGGTCCGCAGCGGAAACTCCTGCGAGATGTAGAGCAACAGCAGCACGAGCAGCGAGCCAATGGCCATTTGCATCGCGCGGGTGCCGCGGATCAGCTTCAGCGCCTCATAAATGAGGAGCGAGACGATCAGGATGTCGATGACATCCCACGCCGACACCTGCGGGCGGTTCAGCAGAGAGGCGAGCTGGCCCATGGGCGTGGACAGAGTATCAAACGGGAGACTTCGGACCCGTCTCGGGCCTCGGAGCCTGCGCAGGCATGCTGCTTCTGATGGCGTCGGCGACACGGACGACCTGGACCATCTCGCGCACGTCATGGACGCGGACGATGTGGGCGCCGGCGAGGATGGAGGCGGTCACGGCGGCGGCGGTGCCCCAGACGCGCTCGTTGGGCGGAACGTCGCCAAGGGCGCTCTTCATGAACGACTTCCTGGACGGACCCGAGAGGATCGGCCGGCCCAGTGTGGCGAATGCGTCGAGCTGAGCCAGCACGGCCATCGACTGGGCGGCGCGCTTCGCAAAGCCGATTCCGGGGTCGAAGATGATCCGATCGGCCTCGATGCCGGCCTCGCGCGCGACCACACCGCGAGCCGCCAGTTCGTGGATGACGTCCGCGACCACGTCCACATACTGGGCGCGCGCGTACATCGCGTCTGAACGTCCGCGATGGTGCATCAGCACAACCGCCGCGCCCGAGCGGCCGACAACGGCCGCGAGGGCGGGATCGAAGGTCAGGCCACTGACGTCGTTCACGACCGTCGCCCCCGCGGCGATCGCCTTCTCGGCCACCTCAGCCTTGTAGGTATCGATCGAGACCGGAATCCCAACACCCCGCAGACGCTCGAGCACGGGCGCCACGCGACGCCACTCTTCGTCGGCCGGCACGGCCGGAGCCCCCGGCCGCGTGGACTCGCCGCCAATGTCCAGGATGTCCACGCCGTCTTCGATCATCCGCAGCGCATCGGCGACCGCCCGATCGGGATCCATCCGCAGGCCATCATCGGCGAACGAGTCCGGCGTGACGTTGAGGATGCCCATGACCAGCGTGCGTTGGCCGAGTTCCAGCACGCGGCCGCCTGGCAATGGAACCGAGAAGAGAGGGCGGGGGGAAACGGACACGGGGTGGGGGCGGTCCGTGGAGCCCCGGACCGTCAGGTCCGGGGCCAGGATTCAAACTTCGACGTGTGCTTACTCTTGTCCGACGGGCTTGCCCAGCGCGGGCACGATCGGAGTCCGCTCGGCGTTCTCGCGACGGGGTTCGCCTGGGGCGGCCGGGGCAACTGCCGCGACAGGGGGCGGCAACTCCGCGAGCGGAAGGCCCTTGACGACGCGCAGCACCTGATCCGCGTCGAGCACCTCGCGCGCGAGCAGCTCGTCGGCGATTCTCAGCAGCGTGGCCTTGTTCTCGGTCAGGACCTTCCGTGCGCGTTCGTAGTTGTCCATCACGAAGCGCTTCACTTCCTGATCGATCCGAAGGGCGGTGTCCTCGCTGTAGTCCTGCGCTTTGGAGAGCTCACGACCCAGGAAGATCTGCTCTTCCTTCTTGCCGAACGTGAGCGGCCCCATCGCATCGCTCATGCCCCACTCGCACACCATCTTGCGCGAGAGATCCGTGACGCGTTCGAGATCATTGCCGGCTCCCGTGGTGAGCTTGCCGTTGGTAATCTCTTCCGCGATCCGGCCGCCGAGCAGGATGGCGAGCTGATCCTCCAGATAGTCCCGCGAGTGGTTGTGCTTGTCGTCCACCGGCAGCAGCGTCGTCAGGCCCAACGCCATGCCGCGCGGGATGATCGTGACCTTGTGGACCGGATCCGCGTTCGGCAGGAGCACGGCGAGTAACGCGTGACCGGCCTCGTGCACCGCGGTAACGCGCTTTTCCTCGTCGGTGATGACCATGGAGCGGCGCTCCGAGCCCATCATGACCTTGTCCTTGGCGTACTCGAAGTCCGCCATGCGGACCACCTTCTGATTGAACCGCGCCGCGTTCAGCGCCGCCTCGTTCACCAGATTCGCCAGATCGGCGCCGCAGAAACCCGCCGTGCCGCGCGCGAGCACTTTGATGTCCACGTCGTCGGCCACCGGGATCTTCTTGGTGTGCACCGCGAGAATGCCCTCGCGGCCCTTGACGTCGGGACGGCTGACCACGATGCGTCGGTCGAAGCGGCCCGGGCGCAACAGCGCGGGATCGAGCACGTCGGGACGGTTAGTCGCGGCAATGAGGATGACGCCTTCGTTGGACTCGAAGCCATCCATCTCGACGAGCAACTGGTTCAGCGTCTGCTCGCGCTCGTCGTGACCACCACCAAGCCCCGCGCCGCGATGACGCCCGACCGCGTCGATCTCGTCGATGAAGATGATGCAGGGCGCGTTCTTCTTGCCCTGCTCGAACAGGTCACGGACGCGGGACGCGCCCACGCCGACGAACATCTCGACGAAGTCCGAGCCGCTGATCGAGAAGAACGGCACGTTGGCCTCGCCGGCCACGGCGCGCGCGAGCAGCGTCTTGCCGGTGCCGGGCGATCCCATGAGGAGCACGCCCTTCGGGATGCGGCCGCCGAGCTTCTGGAATTTCTGAGGTTCACGCAGGAACTCGATGATCTCCTGCAGTTCTTCCTTGGCCTCGTCGGCGCCCGCTACGTCCCGGAACGTGACCTTCTTCTGCGCGCTCGACGACAGCTTCGCGCGACTCTTGCCGAACGACAGGGCCTTGTTCCCGCCGCTCTGCATCTGCCGCATGATGAAGACCCAGAATCCGATCATCAGAATGATCGGCGCCCACGACAGCAGCACCGTCGTCCACGCCCCGGCCGTCTCGCGTTTCGCGTTGACGGTAACCCCCGCCCTGTACAGCTCGTTGGCCAAGCCTTCATACGAGGGGGGGACGTACGTATTGAAACTCTTCGACGCGCCGCTGCTGTCAACGACCGTGTACTTGCCGGCGAGCTCGTTGCCGGTGAAGGTGACCTCAGCCACTTCCTTGTTCGTGACCTTCGTCATGAACTCTGAAAACGTGATCTGGGCGCCGCCGCCATTGAGGGCGGTCGAGAACTGCCAGATCAGCGCCAGAACAACGACGAGCGCCATCCAGAACAGGAGGCTTTTCAGGGTTGAATTCACTGGTTGTCCTTCTTTTCCAAATCCAACTTTACCATGCCGGCCTCGGGCCTCGTGACCCGGCAACGATGCGCGATGGCCAGCCCGGCTACCCACACAATCTGACCAAGGCGGTCGACGACGACCGGCACCTCGTCACGTGCGTCCGCTGGGACTTTTCGATCGACCAGGACGTCCTGAACCTTGCGCGTGCCCGGCGCCCCTAAAGGATGAAATCGGTCGCCGGGGCGACGTCCTCTAACCGTGAGAGGCAGGTTGAGCTCTGCCAGCTGGAGGACGGCGGACCGCCCGGTCACCTCCGGGCGATCGGCCCCTTGAATTAATGACGCTCGGATGGTGGTCGCAGTTTCACGGATCAGCACATTTCCTGGCACGGGTAACTCGTATTCGCCAGCAATCGCACGGCTCATCTGAGGCGCCGCCAGCCGCAGGACATCGCCGTTCAGCTCGACCCGCAGCCGATGCAGAACCAGGCGGCCCCTCTGGCGCGCCGACCGCGACACCCTCCAGATTGCCGCAATGTCGCGCGTCGTGGCGCGCCCGCCTGCCTCCTCGATGGCATCGCGGATGACGCGTCGGCCCACCGCCGGCGGCAACTCCGTCACCACCCCTCTCTGAAGTTCGACACCGGCCAGGGGCGAAAGGATTCGCGCCCCGCTCGCGGCCGCCTCCGCGGAGAGCGTCCTTTCGTCCTCCGCCGCCAGTTCGGCAAACCGTGCCAATGCGAGCACCGCTCCGGGCCAATCCGACGCGATCCGCGCCATCAAGCCATGTCGAAGTCGATTGCGCGGAATGGACACGTCCAGATTCGAGCTGTCATCGCGAAATGAGGCACCCATTTCGTCCATGTAGGCACGGAGCGTCTCGCGCCGCTCCCCGAGCAACGGCCGCGCATAGCGGCCGCGACGCCAACGGATGGCCGAGACCCCGCGCATGCCCGCGCCCCGAAACAGCCGCAGCAGCACGGTCTCGGCCTGGTCGTCCGCCGTGTGCCCCGTGACGACGACGGTGGCGCTGAGACGCGTCGCGGCCGCCTCGAACGCGGCATACCGCAGCTCGCGCGCGCTCGACTCAAGGGACCGCCGCTCACGCGCGGCATGCGTCACCACATCGACCCGAACGACATCGATGGGCACGCCCAGGTCGGCGGACAACGTCCGGCAGAATGCCTCGTCAGCGTCCGACTCGGCACCGCGGAGACCGTGATTGACGTGAATCAGGCCGGCAAGTGGGCTCGGGCTCCCAGCCGCGAGTTCGCTCAGGAGCCGGGCGAGCGCGACGGAGTCCGCGCCCCCGGACACCGCGACCGCGACGCGGTCGTCAGCAGTCCACAGCGCCCGACGCCGGATCGCGTGGGCGACGCGACGCGCCAAGGGCGAGGCCATGTGCAGGAAATTGGTGCCGGTGCAGGGACTTGAACCCCGGACCCTGCGGATATGAGCCGCATGCTCTAACCAGCTGAGCTACACCGGCGTAAGTGGCAAATCATATCAGAGACAAAAAGACCGGGTCTCCGCAGCGCCGCGGGGAGACCCGGTCTTATCCGTTCTCCCAAGAGCCGCAAGGAGACCCGGTCTCTTAGACAGCCAGTTCCCCCGCCGCCTTGTACAGGTTTTCGAAGAGCGTCGGCAGCTTGGCTGTCGGGGTCGCCGAGAAGGCAATCCGCAGGATGCCGCCAAAATTGATCGTGCCGGTCGAGTAGTCCGCCAGCAGCTTCTGGCGGAGCGCTTCCGCGTCCACGTGCAGCGGGCGCACGCACATGAAGTAGCCGGAGTTGAACGGCAACGCCACGAAGCGCGCCGCGTACTCCGGATGGGTCGCCAGAATGTCGCGGACCGTGCGATAGCGCTTCGCCAGGAGTTCGAACTTCTGCTTCTTCTCCGCGTCGTACTCGCCGGATTTCCACGACCGGACCAGAATCGACTGGGCCGGGTTGGACGTGTTGCTGATATTGCCGCGAATGGCGCCACCCGCCTTCGCTTCGAGCGCATCGTAGAGCGCGGTCGTGCCTCCCTTGACGCCAAACGTCAGAAAGCCCACGCGGAAACCCCACACGTAGTCTTCCTTCGTCGCCCCGTCGATCTTCACGGCGAGCAGGTTCGGATGCGCGTCGCACAGCGCCACGAAGATCGACTCGCCAATCACGCCGTCCTCGAACACCAGCCCGAAGTACGCATCGTCAATCAGGACGACCATCGCGCTGCCGCGTGCGGCTTCCGCCGTCAGCGCCTCGACGATCGCCTGCGCCTCCGCGACCGTCGGCGTGTAGCCGCTGGGATTGTTGGGGAAGTTCAACAACACGACCTTCTTCCCCACCGGGCCGGACATCGCGGACTTCAGGGCATCGACATCGAACCCGCCTGCGTCCGTGTAGGTGGGAAAGGTCCTCAGCGACGCGCCGTAGGCGTTGTTGAAAATCAGATCGTAGTTCTCCCAGTACAAGTCCGGGAGGATCACGGTGTCGCCGGGCTCACAGAAGAGATAGCCCGCCATGCTCAGGCCATGCGTCAGCGCCGCCGTGACGACGGGATGGCCGAACGAGCGGCCCGCGAGACCCGGATTCTTCTTGATGAGCATCTCGCGCCACAACTTCCGGATATCCGGACGCCCGGGGCTCGGCGCGTAGGGAAACGCGTCGCCGGCGGGCAGGTTGAGGCTGCTCGAAATGCTTGGCAACGCCACAGGGCCGCCGTCGTCTTCGAGCGCGATGCCAATCGTGGCGTTGATGTCCTTGCCCGCCGCTTCGGCACTCTGGGCCAAGACTCCGAGCTTCGGGAAAAAGATGGCGCGCCCCCGCGCGGACAACATGCGCTCAACAGCGGGATTGGCCTGACGAATGACGTCGTTCAACTGGGTGGCCTGGGGATCGATCGACATCCGATAAGTCTATCTGGTCATCGGCTATCGGGTCATCGGGGCATTGCATCGGGGCGTCGGGAGATCGGGCTAATTCATGGATGATCGGGACATTGGGAATATCTCATCGGGTCAACGGGCTCAGGGCTCAGGGCTCAGGGCTCAGGGGTCAGGGGTCATCGGGTCATCTGTCATCTGTCATCGGGCATGGGCATGGGCACCGACACGTTTGACATCGCCAATTCATGGATGATCGAGATATTGGATCGTCCCCTCGTCCCCTCGTCCCCTCGTCCCCTCGTCCCCTCGTCCCCTGGTCCCCTGGTCCCTGGTCCCTGGTCCCTCGTCAGACGACGAGCATCGCGTCGCCGTAG
>JBDTNQ010000048.1:0-30699 GCA_039933635.1 Acidobacteriota bacterium | reverse complement strand
CGCCCTGGCCGTCACCTTCTTCATCTTTGGCGCCGCGGCAGTCAAGAGATCACGCTAGCCATTGACTAACCCGATGCGAATGCGAATCGTGCTCGATCTAACTTGGTGTGTCGTGCTGGGAGTGCTCGTGTGGAGAACATCGACCACCGCCTTCTGGATCCGATGGCCTATCCGGCTGGTCGTTTTCTGCGTCGCGCTTGGCGTCCTCGTGGATCTCCTCAAGAACAGCGTCGACATGGTTCAGTGAGAACGGAATGCTCCATCGACGTACAAGACGGGTCGCCCGTTTCGGATGGTCTCTTCAGGGTGGTTCTCTGGGAACCGTCACGGCGTTTTTGGCGTGTGCGGAATCGAACCCAGGCGGAGTCGCGCCATCTTCGCGGCCGAAACTTCCCGGAGGAGCCAGCTGCCTCTGCGAATCGCTGGCGAAGACCAAGTCGGCGCAGTACAGTGGCGTCATGATCCTCTCCGGGGACGCTTACGAACGGTGGCGCGCCGATGAAACATGGAGCGCGCTGGCGCGCCTGTCCCCCGGCGAGAGCCTGGCGCTTGGTATGGCGTTGTGGACGTCGGCCGTCGCCGTGGCGGTCACGGTTGTGCCGGAGGCAAGGCACCAGAACTACGCCCGGCAACTCGGAATCGCCGACGATCGGCTTAAGGCTTGCCGGACGCCGCCTCGACAGTGAGGGCCAACGCCTTCGACGAGTTCTGCCAGGCCGCGATCGACTTCCTCGCGACTGAACGTATTCCATTCCTGCTCGTTGGCGGGCTTGCCGTCGCAGCTCAGGGCGAGCCTCGCTTCACCGCGGACGTTGACGTCGTCGCGTTCGTGACGATGAAGGCGGCCGAAGGGCTGATCGCGCGGGCCGATTCGGCAGGCTTCGGCGTGGCAGCTGACGAAGCCGATCGGCTGCGTGCGACGGGCACACTGCGGTTTCACCGCGCGCCGTTTCAGCTGGACATCATCGTGGCGTCCCTGCCGTTCGAGGAGCGGGCCCGCCAGCGCGCCATCGTGGCCCGGCTGTTCGATCGCGAGGTTCCGCTGCCTACGCCCGAGGACCTGCTGCTTTTCAAGATCATCAGCGGACGCGAGAAGGATTTGCTCGATGCGGTCGGCATCGCGCGGCGTCATCGCGACCGAATCGACTGGCCCTACGTCGCTGCCGGGGTCGACGAAGTCTGCGACCTGGCGGAACAGACAGGACCGCGCGAACTCTTGGAGCGAGTGAGACGGCGGGGCGGTGAGGCCCGATGATTCCCGAGGTCTGGATCGTTCGCATCGTCGGCATCGGCGGCCTGATGTGGTGCATCCAGATGTTCGTGCATCCTCAGGCGCCGCTGCGCGGCCGTCCCGTCGGTCAGATGTTCGTGCGTCATTCGCGATTGAGCGCTGTGGTCGTGGGCGCCATTTTCGCGGCGATGCTGATCCTGTCGTTTCGATAGTTGGAAATCCCCCCGTCATGCCTCACGGACGCCGCGCCACATGCCGACGGCGACCAGGAGCCACGCCACAGTCAGGCAGGTCAGCCCAAACACCGCGGGCACCAACGCCTCCGATGCGCCGCCATACACAGGGCCCCATCGCCCCGTCATGTCGGGAGTCCTGGCGAGGCCCTGGAGCATGTTCAGGAGTCCGTTGAGCGACCCCGCAGTGCCGGCAAAGAGCGCGGCCAGCGAAAACGGCCGCATGAGCACCAGCTTCCCCTCGCTGGGCCGGGACGCGTAGGAGGCCGCTGCGATGAGCGGCACGGTGTCAATCAGCAACGTCAGCAGGGCGAACAGTCCGATTTGGTGCAAGAGTTCGATGGGATTCATCGAGGCATCCTCCTGAATGTAGAGGTATAAACGCAGGGCGCGAACCAACGTGACGTCTGTCACGCCCGGCTCGCTCGCGCGTTATTCAGATATGGACCGCGGGACCGAAGCGAGGCTCGTCGCCAGGCTGCAGACGGGTGACCGAGCGGCGTTCGACGAGGTCCATGCCGCCTTCAATGCCCGTCTGTACACGTTCCTGTTGCGGCTCTCGTGCCGGCGCGATGTCGCGGAGGATCTGCTTGAAGACACCTGGCTCCGCCTGGTGACACACGCATCGCGCCTGAGGTCTGACACCACGATTGGACCCTGGCTCTTCACCGTGGCGCGCAACCTTCACGTCAGCTACCTGCGATCGCGCAAGCTCGAAGATGCGGTGTCAGGAGATCTCGTCGGTCTGTGGCCCTACGGCGTGCATCGGTCGTCGCCGTTCGAAGAGACGGCGGCAAACCAACTCGAGCGGCGGTTGGAGCGTGCGCTGGCGTCCCTTCCTTCCCGGTCTCGAGAGGTGCTGCTGCTCGTGGCGACATCTGGCCTGTCGCCAACCGAGGCCGCGTCCGTTTGCGGGATCTCACCCGAGGCCTTCCGTCAGCGATTGAGCCGGGCCCGCGCGCAACTGACACAGGCGCTGGACGCTCGTGCTGAAGTCCCTCTGCCAGTCCGGTGCGAGGTGCTCCGATGAAAGATCCGATCCTCGATCTCATCTCGCAGCTCCCGCCAGCCATCCCGGCTCCGGACCGCACACGCCGCACGCAGGCGCGATGTCATCGCGTACTGGCCCGGCACACGCCGGTCCAGGGGGTTGCGCATCCGCTCCGATGGCCAGCCTGGTCTCCGGCCCTGATCGGTCTCGCCGCCCTCTATGTCGCCGATGCGATGTGGCAGGTCGCGCAGGTGTATGGCGTGCGCTAGAAGCCAACGCGCGACGCCACTGTCGATCGGTTACCCTCTCCGGTAGTCTCCCCGACAAGCGAGGTCGCGCCATGACACGGCATCTGCGGGATGTACGACGACGCATGTCGGTTGCTGCCGGTCTGTGGCTGCTCGTGATGCTGCCAGCCGTGGCAGCGGCGCAAAACGACACGGCCGTCTGTCCCGTCACTCCGGCCCGCGTCGTCGACATCGAAGGCAGCGATGCCGGTTGGCGCAGTCTGTTGTCCGCCGCGGTCGCGTGTCCCGACACGCTCGTCAGGCTTGGGCCCGACGTCGACATGTCGTTCGATCACGTCAAGCCGTCGTTCGACGGCCGTCACGAACGCGACTTTCCGCTGCAGTTCGCCCGCTGCGTGACGCTGACCAGTGTCAGCCGATTCGATCCTCCACATCCCGTCCCCGCACAGGCGCCGGCGTTCAGTTGCGGCGGCGTCCCTCCGGGAACGATATTCGCGGGGCGGCCCCTCCAACCGGGCATCGGCGGCCGAATCATGCGGACATTGCCCTCCCTTTCGGGAAGAGGCGTGAACGTGCGGACAGACCTGCCCGAACTGGTCGTCGACGGATCAACTGGTCCCGGTGAGGCGCGGTCACCGAGGTCCTTCGGGCCCGTGCTGCGGTTTGGTGGCGACCATAAGTCGAGCGACGGCGACGTAGATCGATTCTTCGAGCTCGATTGCGGGGATGGTGACGACACAGAAGCTGACGGCGTGCGTATCTCCGGCTTCCGCCTGTTCGGGCCGAGCTTCGGCAACCAGACGCGCGACACGTACGGCGTGGCCATCCTTCGCTGCCGCAACATCACCGTGTCCAACATGGAGATCGCGGGATGGGGCGGCGCCGCCATCAAGATCGACGATGACGATCCGTCCGAGATCAAGGCCTCCAATCGCGATGCCGGCCGCCTGACGGGATACGACGACGTGAAAATCGTGGGCAACTTCCTGCATCACAACCAGCACCCGTCGACCGGAGGCCATGCGGGCGGCTACGGCGTGGACGTTGGCGTCGGCTCGTGGGCTCGCATCGAAAGCAACCTGTTCGACTTCAACCGGCATGCGATTGCCGCAAGCGGATTCTCAGGCGGATATCGGGCCACCTCGAATCTCGTGCTGAATGGCGGCGGCGACAACGGCGGCTATTTCAACCCGAACGAGCACATGTTCGACGTGCACGGTACCGACAACTGCACGGCGCGGTCGGCCGGGTGGGCCATCCTGGGCATTGTCGTGCTCGGCGCTGTTGCGATTGTGCTCGGCGCCGCCGCAGGTCCCGTCGCCATCATCGGCGGCATCATTGTTGCCGGTGGACTGATCGGTACGTACGTGCTGAGCAGCAGCCTCTGGAACTGTGGCTATGCGGGCTTCCGGTTCGAACTCGAACACAACGCGTTCCAGTACGACCGGGAGAATGCGATCAGCCTTCGCGGTATGCCGCGTGAGCGCGCCACGATCGGCGACAACGCGTTCATGCAGGAGGAACTGATTCACGTCGGTGATTACCCCGGCAGCGCCGCCATTCACTTGAACACGGATAGCAACGTGGACGTCGTCGACAACAACCTGACGGGAACACGGACGTTCGGTGACTACGGCGTGTGCGATATGGACGGCGACGGCGTCGACGATCTGTTCCTCGCGACCGGGGTCAGCTGGTGGTATTCCAGCTACGGCGAGTTTCCGTGGAGCTTTCTCAACACGCAGCGGCACCGGCTCAGCGAGTTGCGGCTGGCGTATCTCGACGGCGACCAGCGTTGCGACGTGCTCGGCCAGCGCGCCGACGGAGCCTGGGTCTATGTCAGCGGCGGATACGGCGGCTGGCACGACCTCGGTCAGTTTGGAAAGCCGTTGTCCGAGGTGCGGCTGGGCCGCTTCGATCTGGCCGATCCGGATACCCGGGCAGGCGCCACCCGCCGCACCACGCACGCATTCTGGCGCCGCGGTGACGGACAATGGTTCGTGACGCCGCTGGCCGCGCCGCATTGGACGGAGGTCCAGAATTCGGACATACCGATGAAGAAGCTGCAGTTTGGCGACTTCACGGGAGACGGCGTCACCGACGTGCTGGCGGTCGAGGAGGGGCACTGGAGCATCTCGAGCGGCGCGCTGGGCATCTGGCATTCTCTGAACAGTGAGCTCCACGACCCCGTCGAGTCGCTCTACGTCACCAACCTCGATCCCGATGACAACATCGATGACCTGCTGCGACTCGAGACGAAGGTGACTGGTTCCTCGAACAACATCACGGTCCGTTTGCGGTGGTGGCGCTCCAAAAATGGACGAGATGTCTGGCGCGAATGGAAGACGTATACGTGGACTGGCGATGCGCGCCGGCTCAAGAGCACGCCCATTGCCGCGTTCGCGGGCCGCTTCGGCACGGCGCCGGGCGGGGGTACGCTGACGGTGGATGGCAACCGCGTCGCCCACTTCTTCAGCGATGCAGAGATCGTCGCGGGCCAGCAACCCGAGTGGTCGACCACAAGCATGTTCTTGTACTGACCGTTCAGTCTAGGATCGCCGTGTGCACCAGGGGCCCAGGTTGAATCTCCACCAGCAACGACGAGTGACCCGTCTGCGGCGGATCGGCGCGTGCGTCCTGGCGGCCGGCATCGCTGCGGCCATGATCGTCTATCGGCTCGGCCTCGCGCATCGCGGGCCCACCGTCGAGGAACTGTTGCCCGGCACGGCCGCGGTCGTCGAGCGCCAGCGGTTCATCCTCTTCGGGCGCACGGGCGTCGAGATGTTCCGTTGGTTCGAAGCGCTCCAGGAGCCAGCCGGTCAGGCGGGCATCCTCGTGTTCATCGGGTTCATCGGCGCTGCCACCTGCTACCAGGTCGCGCATAGGATCGAAATCGAAGAAGGATGAGAACAGTTGTGCCAGACATACTCATGCCGCCAGCCCTGACGACCCGTCAACGAGCCGCTCTAAAGGCCAAGGCCCATCATCTCGAGCCGATCGTCCGACTGGGGCGGGCCGGACTCACCGACGCGTTCGTGGCGGAAGTCGATCGCGCGCTCGCCGATCACGAACTGATCAAAGTGCGGATCGACACCAACGACCGAGAGGCCCGAACCGAGGCCGCCGAGGCGATCTGCGCGCGCACCGCGTCGGCGCGCGTGGGCAACGTTGGAAAGATCTTCGTCCTCTGGCGGCCGAAGCCGGAAGTGGGCTAGGCCGGCCGGCTGACACTATGCAGGTTCTTCCCCAGGAGGCCGAGGCCGTTCTCGACTCTCCACCCGGGCGGCCGGGAACCGCGCCCTTCGCGAACGCGTCCCGGCCGGTGAGTCGACGCGCGGCTATCCTCGTTGGACGCTGGCCTTCTTGTTCACCATCTTGACGGTGTCTGAACCCTTGGCCAACTCCGCGAGCCGCGCCATGAGTTCCAGGTGCGCGATGCGCTTCTCGTGATTCGCGATGACGCGCTCGAGCCTGGCGATGATCTGCTTGAGTTCGTCGCAGCACTTCGACTCGGGACGACGAATCGGCGTGGCCTTGATATGACCGAAGAGTTCCCAGTCGCCTTCGTTGTCCCAGCGGCGACTGAAGGGAATCGCAGCGCCGCCCGAGGCCTCGAGCTGGCTGTGCGAGAACCGGAAGAGCGCGCTCCCGATCTGGTCGTCCATGTTGCCGAACCCCGCGATCCAGGACAACACGGACACGCCGTTCCCGATGGCGTCCTTCACAGCGCTGCCGATTTGATCAGTGAGCGCCGCGATGTCCTCTTCGCTCGGTTCGGGCTTGCTGATGCTGAGCGTGCCTAGCACTTCCGCCAGCTTGTCCCGTACGGATCTGTCGAGTGCTTCGTGACCCAGCGCAATGGCGGCGTTTGAGGTGTTGTCTTCTTCCATCAACACCACGATGCAACCGATCAGGCCTCCGACCTCGGACGTGCCGAGCAGCGGCGTGGTCAGGGGGATGGGCTTCATGATCGTGCGGTACTCGCCGATGATGGCCGGCACCGCAACGTCGTCGCCTTCGTCCACGTCGCTCGTGCCCAGGTTGCCGTGATTGCCGGGCGTGCCGACCACCGTCGGAGCGCCCTGAAGGAATGGTGCAACGGGGCCGTCGGAGTTCACGACCAGTGTGTCGCCGTCGACCTTGAAGAACACGGTCCACATGTACGGCTCGGCGTTGCCCGGGCCGTCACCTTCGTCGTGACAGTGAATGCGGTCAAGCTTGAATTCGATGTTCAGGTCGTTCATGTCGAGTGCTCCTGGTGAACTGGGTTTCTCGCGCTCACCGCCGGTAACAGGCGGGATCGCCTGGCCCTTAGTGGTGATGTCGCCGGGCAGAACGTTGCACTCGGTCGGGAAGTCGGGCGTCAGATCGACGCCATCATGGCCCTGCTCCTTTTCGATGCGACGTGGGCCATTCAGGGCAAGACGCGACTTCCCCGGCCGGATGGCATACGCTGCCAGGACGCGGCCGATCGTCCGTGCGCTACGTCAGCAGGAGATATCGATGTTTGTCCGTTCCTTCGTGTGCGTCCTCGTCGTCGCAATGACCGTCGTCGCTGGCCATCCCCTCGTCGCCCAGAGCAGAGCCGTGAAGGGCTCGATGACCGTGTCAGGGAAGGTGTCGCAGTTGAGCCACGTGCGCGCGTTCACGAAGAAGGTGTTCGGGAGGCCGGCGGTGTTGCTCGTGTTCTCCGATATCGCGCTGTCGGCCGCCGATGCGGCCAACGACACCAAGCTTTCCGAGCTCGGCAACAACGGGACGCTCCACGCGATGGGGATCTTGATCGGAGACGACCGCGAGGGAAAGAAGGTGGCGGTGTCGAACGAGATCTACGATCAGGGGTTCCACGGTCGCATGAGCATCGGCGGCCAGGAGACGTTCGAGACGACGCGGAGCGACGCGACGTCGATTGCGGGGCACGTGTTTCTGAAACCTGAGAAGAAGTTCGACACGGGGATCACGTTCAGCTACGACGTGACCTTTGACGCCGCCATCGAGCCGTGAAGAGGCACGCCTGATGATTCCAACGGAGAAGTCCGAGGCCGTCGCGGCTGGCCTGCACGAAGCGTTTGGCGTGAGCGCGTTCGAATCCATCGAGCCCGTGATGGGGGGGCAAACCCCGTCGCTTGTCTATCGCATCATCGTTCGTGGTTCGCCCTACCTGCTGAAGATCATCACGCGCCACGAGGATCCGACCAGGCACTACACGAGCATGCGGGCGGCGGCGGCCGCGGGCGTTGCGCCGCGGGTCTGGCACACCAACACGGCTGAGCGGATCTCGATCACGGACTTTGTCAGCGCGAGACCCTTGTCGAGAGTGGACGCGTTGACGCGACTGCCCGTGCTGCTGCGTACGCTGCACGACACTCCGCCGTTTGCCCGCGCCCCCTTCAACACGACCTGCACGTTTCTACTGAGTCCTGGACCGGCGCAGGACGCGTTCCTGCAGAAGTTCGAGGCGGCGAACCTGCTCCCAGGGCCGGTGCGGGACGAGTTCTTCTCGATACACACCGCTCTCGCCGCGATCTACCCGTACGACGATGCCCAGATGGTGTCGTCTCACAACGACCTCTTCAAGCCCGACAACATTCTGTTCGATGGAGCGCGCGTGTGGCTGGTCGACTGGGAAGCAGCGTTCCTGAACGACCGGTATGCCGACCTCGCGGTGGTGGCGAATCAGATCGTCACGAACGATGACGAGGAGCGGTCGTTTCTTCAGGCGTATTTCGGCGAGGCGCCGGATGCGTATCAGCGCGCGCGATTCCACGTGATGCAGCAGATCGCCCATCTCTTCTACACGATGGCGTTCCTGTATGTGGGAGCGGCAGGACAACCGGTCGACTGGAACGTCCCGGTGCCTGACCCCGGCGCGTTTCAACAGCAGATGTGGTCACGCGATATCGACCTGTCGATTCCCGTGACGAAGGTCGCCTTCGGCCGGGTGAACTGGGAGCGCCTCACACACAACGTTCGGCAACCGCGCTATCGGGAAGCGTTCGAGATCATGGGCAACGCGCGGACGCGATGAGCTGACGCTACTTCGGCACCCAGTACACGATGCCGGCGCGCACGTGCTGGACCTTCACTTCCGGCACGATCGGTCGAAGCCATGCGGCCATCTCCTGCATGCCCGACTCTTCCGACATGTTGTGGCCGATGATGATCCAGCCCTTGGGGACACCCAGCGTTGCGGCGTCTGCGACATAGCCAGGGCTGTCGAACGTCCCCTCGATCTCCCGCTGTTCGCCGCCGATCACGACGTCGATGTCTGGCGAGTTGACGGCCGGCGTCGCCATGCCGGCACCGGTGGCGACTCTCCGGACCTTGGCGTTCGGATCGCCGACCACGCGGATCGCGTCGTCGCCGCGAACCTTCTTCACGCGCGCCGCGAGCTCGCCGAGGGTGGTTTCAGGAATGACGAAGCGGCGGGAATCCGGCGCGGTTTCCGTCGCTGGGTCGAGGCCCACCTCGCGCGCGGTTCCGGAGAACGTGAAATCAGGCCGCTGACGGTGCATGTGATCGTGGATCCGGAAGATCACGATGTTGTGCTCCGTCATGAAGTCGATCTTCTTCCTGTAGACGAGCGTGTCCGCTTCCGCGACCTGTGTGTTGTCGGGATCGTTCCAGTACGTGTCCTCGTGCGCGATGATCATGTTGAGACCCATCGCACTGGCCTTCGTGATCGCCTCGAACGTGCCCATGAACGTCGTCGCGATGCCGGTGACGACGGTATCGGCGCCGCCGAACTTGAACCGGTCTCGGGTGGATGCGTCGCTCCATGGCACCCCCTGGAGCGCCATCAGGGACTTGATGCGGTTGACGACGTCGCCGGCCGTGAGTGCGCGCATTAGAGTGGCCGCCAGTACAGATCGCCGGCCGTGACGAAACGGACCGGCACTTCGGGGACGATCGTCTTCAGCCAGTCCGCGCAGACCTGCATGCCGGGTGCTTCATTCACGACGCGTCCGATGGAGATGAACCCCTTCTTGATGCCGGCGAACGCGACGTCCTGGGCGTAGCTCGCCGATTCCCACTCCTGGACCTCGCCGGTGACGATCACGTCCACGCTGGGCATCATCGCGATGGATGCCTGGATCGTCGTGAAGCCCGGGAGCAATCCGATGCGCCGTACTGTGGCGGTGGGATCACCGACGGCGCGGATGCCGCCACGCGTATTGAGCGCCTTCTTCAACTGGCTCGCGAGCGCGTCGAGCGTGATGGGCGGCACGTCGTAGCGCAGGGCGTCGTTGCCGGCTTTGTATCTGGTCCAGCCCATCGCCGTGGCCAGGCCGACGGCGCGCGGATCGGGCTCGCGTTGTGTCCAGTGCTGGCCCATACGGAACACCACGAGCTTGTGCCTGGCGATGAAGTCGTTCTTGCCGGCGAAGACCGGATCCGGCGGCGGAGCAGCCGGGGGCGCTGCCGCGCCACCTCGTTGCGGCGTGGGCACGACAGACGACGGCAGCGTTGGAGCCGGCGGCATGGGCGCCGATGCGCCCGTGCCCGGGCCGCTGATCGTCGCTGGACTCGGCGGCGCTGGACCTGCGCCTCGTGCCGGGATTTGTCCGCGGCCACCAGCGCCGAGTCCCCGGCCACCCGGCGTACTCAGATCCGCCCTCGAGTAGAAGGTGGGCGTCGCCGTGATGATGAGATTCGCGCCGGCCTGGACGGCTTTCTGAAGCACATCGAGCGTCGCCATGGACGTCGTGACGACGCCGGTGACGACGGTGGAGGGGTCGCCGATCTTGAAGGCATCGATGTCGTCGCTGTCCCAGGCGCCGCCGATCTGCTTCTTGATGCGAGCCACGATCTCGGCGGCGGTTACCGTCGCCGCGACCGGTGCGAGTCCTCGAGCAAAGGGGGATGCGACCCGGCTCATGGCCGTACCCGCAACCGTCAGCGTCGCGAATTCGCGCCTGGAGATCTGCTTCATGGTGTGTCTGCCCACGCTCGACCAGCAATCGTTGGGAATCGGTGTGACGCAGACAATGCCATAGTTATCGAGAATCGAGCAACTCGGACGAGGGGCCCGCCGAGGACCGGCGGGTGTCACGCGCCGACTCGCGCCATCCTAGTCCCATGAGCGACACCTCTCCCCTGGTGGTGACCATCCGGCAGGCCACGCCAGATGATGCCGAACGGATCGTGCGCGCGTATCTCGACAGCGCGGAGCAGCATGCGCGCCTGGACCCGGAACGGTATGCGGTTCCCGATGTCCAGACCGTCGTGGCGCGCTACCGGGAAGGGCGCCAGCATGCGCACGACACGAGCGCGGAAGGCGTCACATTCGTGGCGGAACTCGGCCGCGAGATCGTCGGCTTCGTCGACGCCCGCCTCGACCGATCACCGGACGCCATGCATCGCGAGATGACCTACTGCCACATTGTCGAGATAGCGGTGACTGCGGCGCGTCAGGGGCATGGGGTCGGCGCGCAGCTCCTGCGGGCCGCCGAGGATTGGGGACGAGCGCACGGCGCGACGTTCGCGTCGCTGGAGTATCTCGCTGCCAACGCGCGCGCCAGTGACTTCTATCAGCGGCGCATGGGGTATCACGCGGCCGCGATCACGGCGATCAAGAAGTTGTAGGGGACCATGGGATGCTAGGCTTTCCAGCCTATGAGTTTGCCGGTTGCCAGCTCCAGAACTGGCCAGCAGCGCCGTGATCAATCGAAGAAGGCCGCTGCGAGCGGCTGGGTCGGTTCGGCGCTGGAGTACTACGACTTCTTCATCTACGCGACCGCCGCCTCGCTGGTCTTTCCGCAGGTCTTCTTCCCGTCTGGGAATCCAAGCGCCGCGATCATCGCGTCGCTCGCCACGTACGGCGTCGGGTACGTCGCCCGGCCGATTGGTGGTGTCGTGCTCGGCCACTACGGCGATACCTACGGCCGCAAGAAGGTGCTCGTTCTGTGCATGTTCCTGATGGGGTCGGCCACGATGGCGGTGGGGCTGCTGCCGACGTACCAGCAAGTCGGTTTGCTGGCGCCCACGTTGCTGGTGCTGCTGCGGCTGGTGCAGGGCTTTGCTGTTGCCGGTGAGATCTCGGCCGCAAGCTCGATGATCCTCGAGCACGCGCCATTCGGCCGCCGCGGTTTCTTCGCAAGCTTCACCTTGCAGGGCGTGCAGGCCGGGCAGATCATGGCCGCGGCGGTCTTCCTGCCGCTCGCGCACTACATGCCGGCCCGGGCGTTCATGTCCTGGGGATGGCGGATTCCATTCCTGCTCAGCGCGCTGATGATCGTCGCGGGTTACATGGTTCGACGCGCCGTGGATGAAACGCCTGTCTTCGCGGATTCGGATCGAAGGGGAGCCGTCTCCACGGCACCCGTGGCCGAGGCCATCCGGCACTGCTGGCCAGACATGGTCCGTGTCACGGTTGCCGCGCTCATGAACACGATCGCCGTCGTCGCCACCGTCTTCGGTGCGGCGTATGCCGTTCAGCCAGCGTACGGCGTCGGATTCGACAAGGACGTCTACCTGTGGATTCCGGTCATGGGCAACGCGGTGGCGATCCTCGCGATTCCCTTCGTCGGCCATTTGTCCGACCGTGTGGGCCGCCGGCCACTGATCATCATCGGGGCTCTGGGGTCGGGGCTGCTCGCGTTTCCGTATCTCTATTTCATCAGCGTGGGGAACGTCCGGCTCGCGTTCGTCACGTCGCTTGCGATGTGGGGACTGGTCTATCAGGGCTACAACGCCGTGTTCCCCAGCTTCTATCCGGAACTGTTCCCGGCGCGCATGCGTGTGTCGGCGATGGCCATCGCCCAGAACGTCGGCACCATGCTGACGGCGTTCCTGCCCGCGATGTTCGCGGCCTTCGCGCCCCCCGGGTCCCACGTGCCGCTGATCGTCGGATCCATCACATTCGGGATCACGGTTCTGGCCGCGATTGCCGCCTTCAGCGCCCGCGAGACCTTCCGCGTCCGCCTCGAGGATCTCGGCGACCGACACGCCGTGCCCATGGACGAAACGACCTACGAACGCAGCCGGGCGCAGGCCTTGGCAGAGAGATAGTCACGCGCGCCCACCAGAGATTGGCGCCAGAATCGCCGGCCGTCGCCTAGCGCACATACGTCGCCGCGGCAGCGCTGAATGAAGCGCCGGCGGCGAGTTGATCGGGAACGACCTCGAGACGCAGCCGTCGAGCGTCGAGCAACTGCGCAAGGAGCAGTCCCACTTGCCGCGTGCCCGCCGGTCCCCCGGGCTCACCTGCTTCGAGGAGGCGATACACGATCGCACCGGAGGCCGGCGTGATTGCGGCAAAGTCTGGCGCGTCGGACGGGACGCCGTAGAGGCCCGTGAAGTTGAAGCCTCCGATGGAGACGCGCTGCCGATCCGGAGCGCGGACATCGCGAGCGAAGGCGATCTGTCGCTGACCGACGCTGATGTCGTTGGCCGTGCTGCCGGACACCGGAAGATCCTCGGCGAACCAGTTGCCCGACAGGGTGCCGTCCTGGTCGTAACTGACGCGGCCATCCAGGTCGCCGCCGTCGCGCTGCACTTTCGCATAGAACTGCGATCGCAGCGGCTCGACGAAGTACTTCAACGGTGACTGGGCGTGAACCGTGTCCATGCCGTAGCGCGCCGGGATCACGAAGGGCAGATTCAGATTCATGTCCCGGACGGCGAAATCGAACGCGGCGCCTCCCGACACACCAACCACGCTGCCCGCATCGATCCGTGTCCCCGTGTTCAAGCCAGGCGACAGGATCACGTGGTCGAAGTAGTAGGTGTACTGGCTGGTGACGCGCACCCAGACCTTGACCTCTCCGTTCAGCCCTGGATAGGTGTTCTCGATCACGCCAGCCGCCGGCGCCAGAATCGTGACCGGCGCGAACGAGCCTGCCCCGAGGTGGTGATAGAAGTACGCGTGGTCGGTGGGAAAGGTGTGCGCCCAGGGCCCCATGTTGCCGAGCGGCACGATGTACTGGAGTAATGCGGGGTCGATCGGCGCAACGGTGAACGCGAGGGAGCCGGCCGGATCGTCGGGCCCAGTCGGCGAGCCCTTGGAGCCCGCACGGCAGCCGCTCGTGAGCACCAACACAAGAAGGACGATGAGCGGCATGCGGAGTGGCATCTGGTCAGATCAATCGGCTGATGCGAAGAAAGGTGACGACACCAGTGGCGCACCGAACTGAGGCCCGCGAGACACTTCCGTGATTCCGCGGGCGCCTGTCCGCCCACCACCGGCGCGAAGCCTCGCGGTGAGTGCCAGACGCGCGCTGGCACGCGAGTTGGGCCAGCATCCCGTCGCGCCATGCTGAGTCTTCGACGCGTGCGATTCTTCTTCGGATGTGTTTGCCTCGTCCTCGTGTCAGCGTGTGCACAACGTGGGCCGACGGCGCCGAGCGGACCTGATGGGGCAGGGTCGTTGGCGATTACCGCTCAGCCTCAGAGTCAGACGATTGCACCCGGAACCCGGGCAACGTTGACCGTCTCCGCCGCCGGCGCGGATGGCATTGCTTATCAGTGGTACGTGGGCGGGGCGGGAGACACGAGCGCGCCGATCGCCGGCGCGATCGGCGCAGCCTATGCCACACTCGAACTATCAGCAACGGCCCGCTACTGGGTTCGCGTGACCGCGGCTGGCCGGACGGTGGATTCCGTGACGGCGACGATTACCGTGGATGCGGCGGCGCCGACGATCACGCGACAGCCGAAGGACGAATCGATCGTGTCAGGACAGACCGCCCGGATCGGCGTCGAAGCGTCCGGATCGGGAACGCTGACCTATCAGTGGTTTCAGGGCGCGGCTGGATCGACGTCCAGCCCACTTGAAGGAGCGACCGACCCCAAGTTCACGACGCCAGCACTGACCGAGGGCGCGCGGTATTGGGTGCGCGTGTCGAATCTCGTGGGTTCGGTCGACTCGACCACTTCAACGATTTCGGTGACGGCCGCGCCGGCTCCCGGTCCAACACCGACGCCGCCACCGACGCCACCCGCGCCACCTGCCCCTCCGCCCGTGCCAGCGCCCGCGGATCCATCGGCCGGGGCGTTCGAAGACGACGTCCTGGTGCGTGTGAATCTGCGCCGCGGCGCTGGCGCGACCTGTGGAGGGACGGCGTATCCGCCCGTCGCGCCGCTGTCGATGAACGGTAACCTTCGCTCGGCTGCGCGCGCCCACAGCCTGGACATGGCCACCAACAACTACTTCTCACATACCAGCCTCGACGGCCGGTCATTCCTCGATCGTATGTATGCCGCTGGCTACACCGGATCAGGACCGTACGCGGAGAACATCGCCGCGGGATACAGCTCGGCCGCCGCGGCGGTCGACGGCTGGATGAGCAGCACCGGCCATTGCACCGCCATCATGAATGGCAGCTTTCGCGTGGCCGGTGTTGGTTATGCCTACGGTGCGGGTTCCAGTTACGGGTTCTACTGGACGCTGGACTTCGGCGGCAGCTAGACCTTTCAGGCCGCCGGCCCCAGCCACCACGCCCACATCGTCAACGTCGCGAAGGCGCCGACTGTCGTCCACAGAATCACGCGGGCGACCCAAGCCGCGTCGCCGCCCATGCGGTCCGCGAGAAACGACACGTTGCTGGCGCTGGGCAGAGCGGCCATCAGGATCAAGGTCTGCGCGACCCATCGCTCGATCTGCCACCCCATCTTCACCGCCGTCCACACCGCGGCCCACATCATGAACGGGTGCAGGCCGAGCTTGGCGACCACGAAGGCGCTGGACGCGTGCTGCGGACGTGGCGTGGTGTTGTCGATCCGCGAACGCGCGAGGATGCCGCCGATGGTGAACAGCGCAACCGGCGTGGCGGCGTCGGCCATCATCCAGATCGGCTGATGCCATACGGGACCTGGCCGCACGTGCATCACCGCCATCGCGATGCCCGCGAGCATGGCCCAGAGCATGGGGTTCGAAAACACGCCTCTAATCGCCGCCACCGAGGCCTTGCCGGCGCTCGACCATCCGTGACCATCGAGCGTGGACGTGGCCACGGAGAGGGAACTGGTCACGATCATGTCGAACAGCACGATGGCGATCGCTGGCGTCGCCGCGCGAGAGCCCAGCATCGACACGGCGAGCGGCACGCCGATGAAACCGGTGTTTGGAAACACGCCGACGAGGGCCGCGAACGAGAGATTGCGCCATGCGATGCCGCGCATGCGGCCGAAGAGCAGCAGGAGCGTGAAGAGCCCGATGCCGACGAGGCCGTAGATTGGGAGGAACGGCTGGCTCAGCAGGGTGCCCATGTCGAGTCCCGCACTGAACTTGAACAGCATGCAGGGCAGCGCGACGTAGAGCACGAACGCATTCAGCGCGCGCACGGCATCGACGGGAATCCACGTCAACACGACGCACACGTACCCGGCCGCGATGAGCGCGAAGAAGGGGAAGGTGATCGCGAGGATGGAGAGCATGAGGGTGATTGGCTGAACGGCTCGAGTGGCAGGGCCCGATCGTCACGGGCAACATATACTGCCGCCATGCAGCTCGCCAAGCCGACTGGAAGCGCCTACCTCGTGGCGGCGTTTGGGGCCGCCGCCACCGTGATGGGCGCGTCCATTGTGACGCTCCCGGAGCACAAGGCGACATCCGCCGCGTTCTGCCTTTTCGCGCTCTACCTCATGCACGGCGAATTCGCCGAGTGGAAGCGTCGCCGCCAGCGCTGACTCCGTCGTTGAGTCCGACCAGCCGAGAGCGTGCAACGGCAGTCGCGCTGCTGGCGCGCTGATCGCGCGGGTGGGCCCGCGTCAGGGCCGCGGGCCGCGGCCGATCCGATGGATTCGATCGGTCAAGCTGCCTTTGCGGACGCGCATGGCTGAGCGGTCGACATCGCCGACGGCCCCTCCAAGCGTCAACTCGAGCGCCGCAGACTTGGACAGCCCCAGTTTCTGACTGGCATAGACGCTGCGGTGTCCGACCATCAGGAACGCGGTTGCGGCGGCCAGCGCCGCGTAGACGCCATCCGGTGCCGGAAGCAGTTCCATGGCCATGACCGCCGCGGCAATGGGCGTGTTCGCTGCGGCCGCCAGGACCGCCACGAGGCCCATCGCACCGAGCAGCGCGCTCGAGACGCCGAACAGCGGAGCGAGTGCGGCACCACTGGTGGCGCCGATGAAAAAGATGGGCGTCACGATGCCCCCGCTGCCACCGGTCTCGAGCGTGATTGACGTGGCGAGAATCTTCAGCAGGAATGCGCCGGCGATGACAGGCGCACCTTCGAGCACGGCTGCGATCGTGTCCGTGCCGAGTCCCGAGTACATCCCGCCAGCGATGGCGTACAGTGCCGCCAACGCGGCGCCTCCTCCCGCCGCGAGCCAGTAGGGATGGCGTTCGAATGGACGAAGCGCGCGCTCGCACCACCTGAGGGACTCGATCAGCGCCCACGCGACCAGGCCGAAGATCGCGCCAGCACCGATGGCGGTCAGAATGCTCCTGACCTGCCCGCTGTCGGCAAGGCTCGCGTGAATGGTCGGGAAGGGCGGCTGGACACCGCAGGCGAGGTGCGCGACGATGCCGGCGACCAGGGCAGGGAAGATGACGGAATAGTCGATCCGTCCGAGATACAGGACTTCGATACCGAAGAGGGCGCCGGACACGGGTGTCCCGAAAACCGCCGCGAATCCTGCGCTGATGCCGCAAATCACCAGACGTCTGCGGTCCTCGTCCCGCAGGCGGAAGATGTCGGCGAACAGACTCGTCAACGCCGCGCCAATCTGCGCGGCCGGTCCTTCCTTGCCGACCGAGCCGCCAAATGCCAGCGTGATCACCGTCGCCGCCAGCTTTACGGGAGCGACGGCCCAATCGACGCGCCCCGATCGCTCGTGCACGGCGGCGATAACGGCTTCAGTTCCGTGACCACGCGCGTCGGCGGCAAACGTGCGGATGATCCAGACGCAGATCGGCAATGCCAGCGGCAGCCCGGCGTAGACGGGCACGCCGTGCACGCTCAACGCGCCGGCGATTTCACTAGCGCGGCGAATCGCCCACAGGAACACGCGAGTACCCCAACCGACACAGAGCCCGGCTACGGCGCCCAGGAGTGCCCACTTCAGCGTGCTGACAAGAAGGGCCGTGTGCTCGGTGTACCACCGGCTTTCGTCGGAGAGTCGGGGGGGCTCGCCTCGCCAGGCCGCTGAGCGCAACTGCCGAAGTCTCTGGCGGATCGTCATGGACCCACTAGCGTATCAAGCGTTGTGTCCGTGAAGATGAGCGAGCGTCCGGCCCCTCTATGGATCTAGACGCCGGTAGGATCTGACGGGTTGGGCGTCCACGGTGCCCGCGCGATGCCAAGCACGAACGTGCGTAAAATGCGCATGTGCGTTCCTTTCACGCGGGCATTACGGAGCGGGCCTGTGGCTGGTTACAGGGCCGGCCTCGCGTCTTGCCGCCGCCGTTGCCCGTCCCACGGCCTGTAACCAGCCACCCCTGGCGTCCGTAGTGTTTATTCAGCGGGAGTCCAGGCCGTGACGCCCGAGCAGGGCCGCCAGTCCTCGGAGTGGATGCAACTGGCTCAGGCGGGCGATCAGATCGCGTACGCCTCGTTGCTCGCGATGCTGACGTCGGTCACGCGGCGCTTCGCCCGCGCCCGCGTCGGCGATGTCGGTTGGATTGACGACGTGGTGCAGGAAACATTGCTGACGATTCACGGCGCGCGACAGACCTACGATCCGGCGCGTCCCTTCGCGCCCTGGTTCTATGCCATTGCGTCGAGCCGGTTGATCGACGTCCTACGGCGCGAGCGCCGCGTGCGGTCGCGGGAGCTTGCGGACGACTCGCTGCCCGAGGCATCGTCAGCGCCGGCGCCCGATGACGGCATCGACGTGCAGGCGATTCACGCGGCCCTGGCGTCATTGCCCGCGCGCCAGCGCGACATCATCGAGGGCCTGAAATTCCGGGACGAGTCGGTGCGGGACATTGCCGGCCGCACGAAGATGACGGAGTCGGCCGTGAAGGTCACCGCCCATCGCGGGTACCGCACGTTGCGACGATTGCTCGGAGGTCCGCGTCGTGAAGACTGACGAACTGATCCTCCAGCTCGCGAAGTCGGCTCTGCCCGTCACGCCGCTGCCGTCGCCGTTCGTCCGCCTGCTGCGGTGGCTGGCCCTCGCCGCCGCGCTCGCCGCCGTGGCCGTGCTTGCGATCGGCCCGCGCGCCGATCTGGCCGTGGCGGTCACGCGGCCGACATTCGTGGTGTCCCTCCTCGCGTTGGTCGTCGCCACCCTCTCATCCGCGGCCGCGGCGTTTGTGCTGAGCGTCCCAGGTGCCGGGCGCTCGTCTCTCCAGCGTGCCCTGGCGGTCGCGGCCACTCTGGCGTGGCCGCTGGTGTGGTTTCTGGTATTGGCGAACGCGGGCGCCGGCCGTGGGCGCCTGTTCCACGCCGGTTGCGCACTCGAGATTGCCATCCTCAGCGCCGTCTCCGGAGGGGCGCTGATCGCCATGCTTCGTCGCGCCGCGCCCCTGCAGCCGGCGTGGACCGGGGGCATTGCGGCGACCGCGGCCGTGACGGTGGCGTCCGCTGCGACGCAGGTGATCTGTCCGATCGACACCGCCCCACACCAGCTGGTCGGGCACATCCTGATCGCGTCCATCGTCGGGTCCGCAGGATTCCTGGTCGGGTGGCCGCAGCTGCGGAGGCGCACGCGAATTTAGCGAATCGAGCGTAACCGCGGTCACGTTTGGAGCGTAGGACTCACCAGCAGCCATGCCGTCCCTGATTCCGTCGAGCGAACTCACCCCGCGTCACGTCTACCTGAACCGCCGCGCCTTCATGCGTGCCGGACTGCTGGCTGCGACCGCCGCCGGGACCGGCCTGCTGTATCGATCGTTGAATCGCGTCTCGCTGGATGCCTCCGAGATGCCCGCGATCGGCGGCCTCATCACGGCGCCACATGAAAATGGCTATTGGGTCGACGAAGCGCTGACACCGCGCACCTCGATTCTCAACTACAACAACTTCTACGAGTTCTCGACCGACAAGGACGCCGTGGCGCCGGCAGCGGCGGGATTTGCCACCGCGGGCTGGACGGTGACCGTGGGCGGGCTGGTGCACAAGCCGCGCGTGTTCGACATGGATGACCTGCGGCGGCTCAGTCCGCCCGAGGAACGGGTCTATCGCATGCGCTGCGTGGAAGCGTGGTCGATGGTGATTCCGTGGGCGGGCTACTCGCTCTCGAAGCTGCTCGCCGCGGTCGAACCGACAGCGGATGCGAAGTTCGTCGCCTTCGAGACGCTGCATGATCCCGCGCGCATGCCCGGGCAGAAGACCGGCGTCCTCGAGTGGCCGTACGTCGAAGGGTTGCGGATCGATGAAGCCATGCATCCGCTGGCGCTCCTCGCGACGGGTCTCTACGGCGAAGAGTTGCCGCCGCAGGATGGCGCCCCGGTCCGGCTGGTGACGCCGTGGAAGTACGGCTTCAAGGGCATCAAGTCGATCGTGAAGATCACCCTGGTTCCCACGCAGCCGCCGAGCACCTGGAACATCACGGCATCGTCTGAATACGGCTTCTACGCCAACGTGAATCCGAATCACGATCACCCGCGGTGGAGCCAGGCCACCGAGCAGCGCATCGGTGAGTCCGGCCGGCGCCCGACCCTGATGTTCAACGGGTACGCCGACGAGGTTGCGAGTCTTTACGCGGGCATGGATCTCGATGTCAACTACTGAGCCGTTCATCGACACCCGCTTCGCCAAGCGGCTCGCCATCGTCAACTGCTGCGTCCCGGCGGTGTTGCTGCTGTGGGACGCCACACGGCATCAGCTTGGCGTGAACGAGGTCAACTTCGCGATCCGCACGACGGGCTTGATCGGCCTGATCCTGATCGTCCTGGCGTTGGCGGTGACGCCGCTCCGCGCGCTGACGGGGTGGAATCGCCTCATCGCGATGCGTCGCAACCTGGGCGTGATCGGCTTTGTCTATCTGGCCACGCACTTCCTCATCTTCTTCTGGTTCGATCGCCAGCACAGTGTGTCGAGCACGGTGAACGAAATCGTGATGCGGAAGTATCTGTGGTTCGGCACCACGGCACTTGTGCTGATGATGCCGCTGGCCCTCACCTCGACCGACAGCATGGTCGAGCGGCTGGGGGCGAAGCGGTGGAAGAGGCTCCAGCGCCTCTCCTATGTCATTGCTCTCGCCGGCGTCCTTCACTACTACCTGCTGGTGAAGTCCGACGTGCGGCAGCCGCTCGCGTTCGCGGCCATCATCGGCCTGCTCCTGCTGTACCGCCTCGTCGCGCACTACGTCGGGCTGCTCGCAGAGGTCCGCGTCGCCCGGACGAGACTGGCGGCGACGCCGGCCGTGAAGCCGAAACGGTCGTTCTGGTCCGGCGAGCTCCTGCTCTCACGCATCTTCGACGAGTCGCACGACGTGAAGACATTCCGTTTCACGCCCGTGGACGGCGGGACCCTGCCGTTCACGCACGTGGCCGGACAGTATCTCAACCTGGCGCTGACGATTGACGGCAAGCGCGTGAACCGTTCGTACACGATTGCCTCGGCACCGACGCGCGCCAACTACTGCGAGATCTCGGTCAAGAGGACGCCGAACGGGTACGCCTCGCATCATTTGCACGACGACTGGCGCGAAGGGCAGCGCGTGAAGGTCTCGGCGCCGGGCGGCAAGTTCCTGTTTGCCGGGGCGGCGTCCGATCCGCGACGTGTCGTGCTCATCGCCGGCGGCATCGGCATCACGCCAATGATGTCGATCGTGCGGAGCCTCACGGACCAGGGGTGGCCCGGCGAGATCTACCTGCTGTTCTCCGTCCGTGCGGTACGTGACGTGGTCTTCCGTGATGAGCTCGAGTACCTACAAGCGCGGTTTCCCCGTCTTCATGCGCAGGTGTTGGTGTCGGCCGATCCCGACACGCCGTGGAACGGGCCGCGGGGCCACATCACGCGCGATGCCATCGCCAGCGTCGTTCCCAATCTGACCTGCGGGCCGGTGCTCGTCTGCGGGCCCCCGCCCATGATGACGGCCATGCGCCAGACGCTCGTCGGCATGGGCGTGCCGGACGCCGACGTCTGGCAGGAAGAGTTCGTCTCGAGGCCGGATGTCGTCGAGGCCGCCACGGGCGATCTCGCCACGGCGGGACCGGCGGATGGAGGGACGGTGCGCGACGCCGTTTCCGCCAGTCTGGCGTTTCGACGCACAGGAACAACGGTTGACGTGACGGCGGAACAGACGATCCTTGAAGCCGCCGAAGAACACGGCATTGATCTGCCGTTTGAATGCCGGTCCGGCATCTGCGGACAGTGCAAAACGCAGCTCGTGTCCGGGCAGGTCCGCATGGACGTGCAGGACGCGCTGTCGACCAGCGACCGCGCCAAGGGCTTCATCCTGGCGTGTCAGGCGCACGCGTTGACGAACGTCGAAGTCGACGCCTGACGCCGCCGTGTCAGGCCCGGGAATGGTGTTCCAGAAAACCTTCGGCCAGGCGATCGATGTACGCGCCGATCGGCGTGTACGACACGATCACCGAGAAGAGGAAGGCCCCGATACCGGTAAGGGCCGCTTCCGTGTAGGCCCCGGGGTAGTGAGATCCGTGCACGGCGGCATCCGCGAGAAACGTGCACCCGGCGAGCAAGGCAGAAGACGTCCAGCGATTCAGCATGTGCGGCGCGTAGCGGCTGAACGTCACCCCGAGCACGGGGAACACCGCGAGTAGGCCGGTCTTCGTGGCGATCAGCAGGTGCGTCACCGTGAGATCCACGAGGTGCCCCTGCACCATCAGCACCGCGCACACGGCGCCGACTTCGACCGCCTTGTGCCCGCACATGGCCAACCGGAACCGGTGTCGATCACTCAGCACATGTTTCATGGGTTCACGCGCACCGGATTGTTCCACAAGTCCGCGGCGGACGTTCAGGCTCGCGCGCATCCCCCGCGTGGCGACCTCAGCCTCGGCGCGCCGCGTCGATGGTGGCGACGTCAATCTTCTTCATCTGCATCATCGCCTCGAACGCCCGCTGCGCCTCGCTCCCACCCGCCGCCATGGCCTCGGTGAGCGTGCGCGGAGTGATCTGCCACGAGAGACCCCAGCGGTCCTTGCACCACCCGCACTGGCTCTCCTGGCCGCCGTTGCCCACGATCGCGTTCCAGTAGCGGTCCGTCTCCTCCTGGTTGTCCGTGGCGATCTGAAACGAGAAGGCCTCGCTCTGCTTGAACGCCGGACCGCCGTTCAGTCCCAGACAGGGAATCCCACAGACCGTGAACTCCACCGTGAGGACATCGCCCTTCTTGCCGCTGGGGTAGTCACCGGGGGCCTCACGAACGGCGGTCACTGTGCTATCCGGAAACGTGGCCGCATAGAAGCGCGCCGCATCGTGCGCACCTTTGTCGAACCAGACGCAGATGGTGTTCTTTGGTGTCATGTTTGTGAGCTCCTAAGTGTTTGCAGAATGCGTGCCGTCCTTCTCCTCGGACGTTCGATGGCCGTCCATGGCCCAATCGATGTTAATGTCTTGGCTTAACTTTGTAAGACACTTACCAGGCCCAAGGAGGCTCCCGTGCGTGGCGCGCGCCTTTCCCCGATTGCCATCTCGCTCGCTGTCGCCGGGCTTGTCAGTCTCGGCGTAGCCCCGTCTGCTCAGACGCCAGGCGCGTCAACACTCACCGCTGACGCATTGTTTCAGACCTCGAAGGTCTGGACGATCCATCTGACCCTGCCCAACGACAGTTTCAGCGCGCTGATGCCGATGGCCCCGGCCACGCCGCCGCCGTCTGCCGTGCAGGTGGCGGCTCCGCCGCGTGAGATTCCGACGGTTCTGCCGCTCGACCTGCTGAAGATGGTCGCGGCCGGCGGCTTCCTCGGACCTGAAGGCGGTCGCAACGGGATCTCGGGGTCGAAGGGCATCGACTTCGCGTACGTGCACGCGTCCCTCGACTTCGCGGGCATCAAGTTCGCCGACGTTGCGGTGCGTCCGAAAGGCAACGGCACGTACAACCCCGTCCTCACAGGCAAGGTACAGAAGCCCTCGTTGAAGATCGATCTGAACAAGTTCGTGAAGGGCCAGAAGTTGGCGGGCGTCACCACGATCAATCTGCACAACTCGTTGTTCGATCCCACCTGGATGAATGAGGCTCTGGCCTTCCGTCTGTACCGCGACGCGGGCGTGCCGGCGCCACGCACGGCCTTTGCTCGAGTGTACCTGACGGCCAAGGGCGGCGAGGCGGACCGGTATCTGGGGCTCTATACCCTGGTCGAGAACGTGGACGAGAGCTTCACGCAGTCGAGATTCAAGGTCGACGGCGGTGCCTTGTTCAAGCCGGTGACCATCCTTCCATTCAAGTTCCTCAGCAAGGACTGGAAGGACTACAACCAGATGTACGATCCGAAAACCGATCTGACCGACGCGGACAAACAGCGCGTCATCGACTTCTGCGACATGCTGACGCACGCGTCAGACGATGTCTTCACGGCGCAGATCGGAAGCTTCCTCGACGTTGACGCGTTTGCAAAATACATGGCGGTCGTCGTCTGGATGGCGAATCCGGACAGCCTGCTCGAGCAGGGACAGAACTACTACGTCCACTTCAATCCGACGACGAAGAAGTATGTGTTTCTGCCGTGGGATCAGGATCACTCATTCGGGCAGTTCATTCCGTGGCGGTCGATCGAGTCCCAGCAGAAGCTGGACATCATGCATCCCTGGGTGAACCGGTTCGAACGGGCGCCCTTTGCCTCACAAGTCGATTACGACCTGATGACGCGGACCTTCAAGCTCGAGGCGTTCAAGCGCAGCTATCTCGCGGCGCTCGCCGCCTTGACGCGCACGCTGACGCAGCCGGAGCGCATCGCCAAACAGGTCGACGATCTCATCCCCGTGCTCGCGCCGATCGTCGCCGAGGAGCCCAAGGACGGGCGCGTGATTTCGTTCAATGAAGCCACGCACGAGGGCACGTTCAGGCGTCCGTTCAACCAGAGCAGCCCGGAGATCAATCCGATCAAGGTGTTCGTGCCCATTCGCCAGGGATCGGTGCTGGCGCAGTTGAGAGCGCTGGGCGTCCAGTAGTCGCGGGCGGCCGAGAGGGTAGAATCCGCGGATGGCAGAGCCCGCTGATCGACCCCGCGCGAGCGCCTTTCTGATCGCCGCGGTCGTCCTCCCCCTGCTGGTCGTCGCGGTGTTTCTGGTGGCGTCCGCGGTGCCGCGGTGGACCGTGGCGCCGCCGCAGTACGACTTACTGTTGCGCGCCGACAGCAGCTATAGCCCGGCGCGTAGCCAGACGTTCGTCAACGTCGTCGTGCGCGACGGCCATGTGGTGGCCGATGTGCAGCCGCTTCAGCCCAACACGGACCCGCGTCAGCCCGCCCTGTTCCTCTTCGACCACCGCACCTTGAGTGTCACCGCGGTGCGGCTCGAGCTTCCGTCACGTCTCGACGATGGCGAGGCGTCACGCACCATTCCAATCGCGCAACTCGCACAACGGCGCGTGCTCGACGCCGCCAGCGCTCCCGATGGTTACGCGTTCGACACCCGCTATCAACGCGGTCCCGGCCTCGTCGGTGACATCTTCGGGATGAATCGGTACGGATCGCGGGTGGCCATCGCCAAGGGTGGTCGCGTGGTGCCCATGTCCATCCCCGAGCCGGATCGGTACTCCATCCAACCGGTGGGCTGGCTGGCGGCGGAGGGCGAGTAGCGTGGAGGACCGTGCTGCGGCCCTGACCGAAATCGCTCGCCTTGCCCGGGAGCACCAGATCACCGCGGCGGACGTCGCGGCTGCACTCGAGCGGGACGCAACCGGTGCAGGCGTCGCACAGAAGATGCGCGATGTCGGCGCCCCCACGCCATCAAGCAGCGTGCTCGTCCGCGTCCTGGGCTTCCTCGGCGGGACGTTCGTCTTTGCCGGACTTGGTGTCTTCATTGCGCTGCAATGGGATGGGATGGGATCGCCAGCGCGCGTGGTCATCACGCTCGGTACCGGCGTCACCGCGTTCGCGCTCGCCCTGCTGGCGCGTCGGGAGCCGCGCTTCGTCCGCGCGGCCACGCCGCTCTATCTGGTCGCCGCGGCCCTCGAGCCGGTGGGCATGCTCGTGGCCTTTGACGAATACGGATCCGGCGGCGACTGGCGTTGGGCCAGTCTCGTCGTTTCGCTGACGATGGCCGCGCAGTTCGGGTTGGCGTACGCGGCGGCGCGCCGCTCCACGGTGCTCCTGATCGCGGGTTCATTCTGGGCCGTCGGCGTGTGCACGGCGCTCGATCTCGCCGGCTTCGACGACGGCGTCATTGCGCTCACGGTCGGCGGCAGTCTCGTCCTGATGGCGGTGTGGGCCGATCGGGCCGGGCACGGTGACATCACGCCGCTGTGGCATTTCATCGGCGCCGCGGCATGTCTGGCTGGTCTGTTCGACCTGGTCGAGTCGACGATGGTCGAACTCAGTTTCCTGGCGGCGGCGTCCGGCTTTGTTTACCTCAGCGTGGTCTTGCGTAGCCGAACGCTCCTTGTCGTGGCGACGCTGGCGATTCTGTCCTACACGGGCTACTTCACCGCCGAGCACTTCACCGAGTCGGTGGGCTGGCCGATCGCGCTCGTCGCGTTCGGCCTGTTCATGATTGGCCTGAGCGCGCTCGCGGTGCGCATCGACCGCCGATACCTTCGCGCCGATCGCGCCTAAGGCTTCTCCGGTCCTGCCTCGACCTCCGCCCTCCGACGCGTGAAGTAGATCGCCAGGCAGAGCGACGTCATCGCCAGGCCTACGCCGAACTCGCTCTTGAAATACCAGGTTCGCGGGCCGTCCATCGTCATCGGGTCGAAGAAGCGCTGGATGAAGGTGTTGGGGGCCACGTCCAGATGAAGCCTGCCAGGAAGAGGGTGATAGGGATGCCGCGTGCTCATGTTATTCTCGACGTCTCCCACACCACCATGCATTGTCGGTTCGAATCCGCGCGTGTGAACGCCGAGCCGGTGATTGAACCCGAACAGTGAACGTCATCCTCAAGTAGCGGACCGCCTGATCCCCATGAACAAGAGAGTCCCCGTTGTCCTGATGCTGTCGTTGGCGCTCGGCCTCGCTGCGGCGACGTCGACAAGAACCACATTGGCCACGGCGCCGCCGCCACGGCCGCAGGGACCGTGCGACATCTATCGCGCGGCCGGAACACCGTGCGTCGCGGCCCACAGCACCACGCGCGCGTTGTCTGCGGCGTACAACGGTCCGCTCTATCAGCTCAAGCGCCTGTCTGACGGCAGAACACTCGACATCGGGATCGTCCAGGCCACCGAAGTCCCGGTGCCCGATCCGGGTGGATACGTCGACGCGGCCGCGCACGACGCGTTCTGCGTCAACACGATCTGCCTCATCACGCGAATCTACGACCAGTCGGGCAAAGGTAATCACCTCAATCAGGCGCCACCGGGACCTAATTTCCCAGGTCCGGCGAAAGGGGGATTCGACACACAGCCGATCGCGGACATGGCGCCCATCACGATCGGCGGCCACAAGGCCTACGGCGTGTACGTCATGCCCGGCATGGGGTTCCGCAACAACGACGCCACCGGCATCCCGATCGACGACGAGCCCGAAGGCATCTACTACGTCATCGACGGTACGCACTACGACAGCGGCTGCTGCTTCGACTACGGCAACTCCTCGACGAATGGCCGGGCCGTCGGCACCGGCACGATGGAAACCGCGTACTTCGGCACCGCGACCGCATGGGGCAGCGGCAACGGGCCGGGCCCGTGGATCATGGCCGACATGGAAGCGGGCCTGTTCTCCGGATACAACGCGAAGCAAAACGTCGCCGATCCGACGATCGATTCGTGGCGTTTCGTGACCGCGGTCGTCGATGGCGGGGGCGGCAACAGGTGGGATCTCCGCGGCGGCAATGCGCAGAACGGGGGCCTGACAACCTTCTACAGCGGCGTTCGGCCCGGCTCACCAGCCAGCACCAGCTACTACCCGATGCACAAGCAGGGCGCCATTCTGCTCGGCATCGGCGGCGACAACGGCAACGGTTCGTCCGGCACGTTCTACGAGGGTGTGATGACGTCGGGATATCCGACCGAGGCCACCACCGACGCGGTCCAGGCCAACGTCGTCGCGGCAAAATACGACGTGCAGCGGCTGAGTTTGTCGCGCGTCACGACGTTCACGCCGCGTTCGATGCAAGAGGTTACCGCGACGTTCACGAACACCACGGGGGCGGTCGCGACCGGCGTCACGTTACGCCTGTCCCTGCCCGCGGGATGGACCGCCATCGTCTCGGGCGGAGCCGCATCGTCGATGACGTTCGCTGCTCCCGTGGCGCCTGGGGGGCGCGTGAGCGCGACCTTCAAGGTCACGTCTGCGGCGGCGACCGGCGCGGGCTTCCTGGTCGGCAGAGCCGAGTGGACACGCCCGGCGACGAAGGGGCGTCAATTCGACACGGCTGGTCAGCGCGTGCGGAACGTCTTCCCGATCAAGATCAATGAAGTCCGTTTCAGCGCCGGCGCCAACTCGACCAACCAGTTCATCGAGTTGTACAACTCTTCTCCGCGCGTGGTCGACCTTTCGAACTGGAGCCTGATCAACACGCAGAGCCAATGGGCGCCTGTGACGCTGGCGACGATCCCGGCCGGGACGAAAGTGGCGAGCGGGGCGTATTACCTCCTCGGTCTGTCGGCGTCAGGGCTGGCCGCTCCTGCAAGGGCTGGCGCGATTGCGGTCAACGTCACGAGCGCGGCCGGCTTCGCGGCCGGCCAGACGATCGACGTCAACGGCGAGGCGCGGGCGATCGTGAAGGTCGGTTCGGCGGCCGCAGCAATCACGACGGTCTTTATTCCAGTATCGACGGGGCCGCGGATCACGATCCAGGCCGGATCGACGAACCTGCCGGTGACCAACGCGAGCGGATTCGAGGTGGGGCAGAAGATCGGCATCGACGCCGGCGGGAATCACGAGGTGGCCACGGTGACCGCCGTCGGCAAGGCGGCCACGCAGACGACGCTCTCGGCCGTCGTCCTCGCGGGCGCGACGAACATCAAGGTTGCGGCCACCTCGAACATGACGATCGGCGACGCGCTGACGGTCGGCACGGGCGCCCGCAAGGAGATCGTCAAGGTGACGAAGGTTGGAACGATTGGCGCAACTGGAACGGGCGTGGACGTGGGGTCACCGCTCAGGTTCGACCACCAGTCGGGCATCGACGTCTCTGACGTGGGGACTGGGATTAGCTTCTCGCCGGCCACGACGTTCCCGCACGCGAGCGGGGATGCCGTGCAGGCGCTCGGCGGCGGCATCACGCTCGACCGTCCGCTCCTGAGGACCCACGCCTACGGCGCCGCCGTTCGGAATCCCGTGGACACGACGAGCGGCTATCAGGGGCCGCCCGCGCCCAACCAGTGGTTTGGAGGCGTCCTCTCGGCCAGGGCCGGATCGATCGCGCTCGTGGACGCCACCGGCGCGGTCGTCGTCGATGCCTTGGTCTACGGATCGCAACAGAGCAGCTCGAGCGGAAACGGAACCATTGCAAGCCCCGAACTCGCGACCCTTGAGGCTGATCAGGGTAGGGGCGGCTGTATCGTCGTGGTGCCCACAGTCGGACGCGGCGCGGGGCCGGCCACTCCTCCGGCTGGCGGGCCCAACAAGAGCGTGGGACGTTTCCCGAACGGCCGCGACACCGACAACCTCTGCACCGATTTCGTGACGCAGTCCGCCACCGCGTTGTCGGCGGCATCCGCCGCGGGCGCCACGAACGTCAAGGTCGGTAGCGTTGCGGATTTCCGCGCGGGTCAGGCGATCACGATCGATGCAGACGCGAGCCTGGAGACGGCGGTCATCGCGACGGTAGGCTCGGCTGGGGCCACCACGGTCGGTGCTGCCGCCAACGTGGGAGCGACGACCATCGCTGTTGCAGCGGCGGCGGGCTTTGCCGCAGGCCAGACGATCACGGTAGACAGCGGCGCGAACCAGGAGACAGCGGTGGTGGCGTCGACCACGGGCGGCCGAGGCGGCGCGACCATCACGGTCACCGTGCCGCTGACGCTCGCTCACGTGTCCGGTGCGCAGGTCTCAGGCAGTGGCCTGACGCTTGCCGCGGCGTTGACGAAGGCGCATGCCGCCGGGGCGCAGGTCGCGAGCCACTTGCCGACGCCCGGTGCGTCCAATCTGTACAACGCGCCGGTCGTCGTGCGGTGACCCTCGTGACCTGCTGCGTGAGCGGCATCCGCGTCGGCGCGGGCGCTACGTTTTCGATTTGAATGCGCCGGCCAGGAGCGCCGCGTCGAAGCCGGCCGGCGGCTCACCCTCTGTCGCGTAGCGATAGAGCGACGCGAGGTAGACGCCGTTCAGGGTGTTGAAGAGCACCATCAGCGCGACGGCCCCGATCACGAAGAAGGCCACCGCGGCCACGCCGATGAGATAGGCGAGGAGCCCCGTCACGGCGATGAGGGTGACCCAGGCGCAGAGCCCGGCCATACCCAGCGTGACGCCACCGACCATCGTCTCGCCCCACGTGGTCTTGAAGATGCTCACTGACCGCGTGAACGACTCTCGCATCGACCGATCTTCGAGGACGAGCACGGGGACGACGAAGAACGTGGCGAGCGACCACGCGGCGCCCGCAATCGCCACGACGATCTTCCCCAGGAACCCGACGCGATCCTGCACCATGCGGAGCAGCGTGCCGACGGTGGCCGCGACGACCGCCCACATCAGGATCGGTCCAATCCTCCGGCTCGCCGCGCCGAGCGCCGAGCCGATCGTAGGATCGCCCCCACGCATGCGTTCGATCGCCCCCGCGACCACCGCGGCCTGAAAGAAGAGACCGACTGAATAGGCGACGACGTACATGAGGAAGATCGGGATGTAGGTCTCAGGGCCCCGCTGCTGGAACTGTGCGCCGCTCAATCCGAATCCGACAGCCATCGCGGCGACCAACGCCAGCACGATGAGCCCGGACATGAGGGGCAGGACCATGAGTTCCTTGTCCTGCATCAAGACCCGGTAGGACTGCCCGACGAGCTGAAAACTCCGACCGATCCGTCCCATGTGCGCGCTCCCTGAAGATGTGTTGGCAATCGATATCACGGAGGGGGCGCAGAAGCCAATCG
>JBDTNQ010000047.1:0-31151 GCA_039933635.1 Acidobacteriota bacterium | reverse complement strand
TCGAGACGCTCCAATGTCAGGGCGTCCTGGCCGAAGTTCGTCAGGTGGAGTTCGTACACGAGGTGTGAACGTCCCAACGACGTCACGACGGCCGGCGCGTGAGGCACCTCGACGTCCATCGGCGTCCAGCCCACTTGCTGGCCAGAGACAGCCGTCGTGAGGCCGGCACACACTACAACTGCATTGAACCAGACACGCAGACAACGTCCGAACATCGTTCCTCCTCCGCGACCCACCGGCGCCGGAGCTGGCGACGGGGTCGTGGAGGGAGTCGGGCTCCTGACGAGCAGGTTCACGACAAGATGAACCTTTCGTGGCCGGCTCCGACTCCTCTGACGGGCACCGATGAGCAACGTTGAACCGGACAATCAGGCGGCGCGCCACGCGCTGCACGACGAGTGGCTGGTGGTCCGATGCCAGCTTGGTGAGCGGGACGCCTTCGATCCGCTGATCGCCCGGTGGCATCCGGCCCTCTCCCGGTATGCCTCACGCGTCGGGGGCGATGGCGATCGGACCGGCGACATCGTGCAGGACATCTGGCTGCGTGTGCTTCGCGGCCTGCCGGGCCTCCGCGATCCATCGAAGTTCAGGCCCTGGCTGTTCGGTATCGCCCGGCGCGTGTTGATGGACCGTCTGCGTCTGCGCTACAGCGAACCACGCTTCGAGGACGTCGACACGTCCCTCCTGCCAGAGCCCGTGGTCGATGATCGCCACGAGGACCTCTCGGCGATGGAGACCGGACTCGCGACCCTTCCGCCCATCGAGCGCGAGGTGCTCGATCTCTTCTACCTGCAGGAACTCAGTCTCCTTGAAATCGCCGACGTGACGGCCGTGCCAGTCGGCACGGTGAAGTCGCGATTGCATCGCGCCCGGCACTTGCTGCGCCGGCAGCTCGCCGAGAAAGGCATTCGACCATGATCACGTCCGAACCACCGAACCCATCGCCAATCGTACCGTCGGTCGCCGACATCCAGCGCATGGCGGCCGACGAGCTGGCCACGCCGCGGCTGCGGTACGTCGTTCTCCTGGTCGTGTCGGCGACCATGTCGGTCCTTCTGGGCTCGCTGTGGCTGACGGAACCGGGGCTGCCCTTGCGCACCCGCATCGCCTTCGGCGTGATGGTCGCGATCGCGCTGTCGTGGACGGGATTCGCGGTCTGGGTGCTCAAGGCGCGCCGCGTGCTTTTCGGCCTCGACCGCGTCATCGCCGCGCGTATGGCGTTGGTGTTCTCGCTGACGGGCGCTGTGGGCACGTGGGCCGTGGCGTCAGCAATCGGCGCCGGACGGCCGGGCCTTCTTGCAGGGCTCGCGCAGCTGTCTCTCTCTGCCGTGGCGGGCATCATGTTGCTTCGCGCTCACCGCCACGCGCGCGCCCTGTCTGTGCGGAAGCAGGAAATCGAGCGCCGACTCGGCGGCGCGCCGCGGCACTCAGTCTGACGCCCTACTTCGCGGCGAGTCGTATCTCTTCGGCGAGGTTCTTCGTTTCGGCGTGTTCGTCGACGATGACGACGATACGTTCGCCCGCCGTGATCCGAGCGTCCGCAAATTTCACGGTCTTGGGGCCGCGCTTGACCAGCGTGTCCCTGTCCACCGCGTACCACTCTGTCTGCTCGGTCTTCTTCGCGTCCGTCGTCTTCACTTGCACGCGGGTCGGTTCTACCGCCACCACCGTGCCTTGCACGGTGATTGAGTGGGCGGCCAGCACGACCATGCCCACGGTAACCGCGAGTGCCACAGAGAGAATCATCTGACGGAGCTTCATGAGCGATATCCCCTGACGGACCACAAGTGACAGAACGGACTACTTGCCACTGAGAAAGTCATCGATCTTCTGTTCCTGCTCGACCTGCAGCGCGCTCTTGGGGTTGAGCTTCCGCATCTCTTCGAGATCGGTTTCGGTCAGCGTCGGCAGACGTCGAATGAAGCGGACGAGCTCCCACGACGCCATCTCACCTTCCGGCGTGCCGTTGCCCCATGCCGGCATCCCGGTCATCGGCACACCCCGCTCGATGATATAGAACAGCTCGCCGTCGGTCATCGATTGCGTGGCGGCTGCGCGCATGTCAGGCGATTTCGGGTAGAGCCCGTGTCCCATCTCCGCATGTCCGCTGCCATCGTTGGCGTGGCAAATGGCGCAGTGGTCGGCCCAGTGCTCCATGGCCCCGCGCATCGCTACATCGGATGTGCCGGCAGGATTCGGCTGGTCGCGCATCGCCGCCGGAATGCCCCATTTGCGGGCCGCCCGCATGATCGTCGTCTCGGCCGGCGACGGCGTTCCACGCGAGGTGAACCCCATGCCGCGCCCCAACCAGGCCCCAATGAAGAGTAGCAGCAGAATGCCGACGAGGACGCGGACGGTCCAGCGCATCACTTCTTGTCAGGAGCGATGAGCGTCGTGAACGGGGCCGGATTCGGCGTGCCTTCGGCGCCGACCCAGTCGGAGACGGATCCATCGGAATACTTCTGATGCGCCTTCCAGATGATCGACTCACCGCGCGTCGGATTTTTCGCCACGACTTCCAGGTTGGCCACCGCGCCGGCGGCAATCTGAATCGTCCAGGTGATGTGCACGATGCGCCCGTTCAGCATCGTCTCGGCGTGCGCGGCGCCTTCGGGCGCGCTCACCGACACGATCGTCACCCCTTCGGGGACGTCCACGACCACGGCCGTCGTGGTCAGCCCTCGCTCGCTGGGCACACGGAAAGTGTAGGTCTCGGTTGCCCCGAGCGCCGATTCGCGCGGGGTTGAGCGGACGTGCGCGAATGCGGGAACGCTGAGGACCAGGACCGCGATCGCGGTCGTAACACGACGTGACGAGTTCATTGCGCCTCCAATCGAATTTCAGCCGCCTTGGCCGGGCGGGCTCGGGATTTCAGGGTCATCGAACAGATGGGGCAGGCGCCAGCCGCGGCCCGTGGCGTCTCAGGGTGCATCAGACACACCCACTCGACGCCCGCTTCGTCGCCGGCGCCGACGACGACGGTCGCGCGTTCGCCGGTTTTGATCCTGGCGGTCGCGAACGTCACGGCCGTTGTGCCGCGCACGACCTTCGTCTTCGCGGTGACAGCAAACCACTCGGGCGTGAGCGACGGCTTGCCCGCATCGTCGATCGTTCGCACCTGGACGCGCGCCTTGTCGACGGCGCTGATCGTCCCTTTGTAGATCGCCTCGTTGGCCACGAGTACGGCCATGAATGAGAGGCCGAGAACACCCACGCTTGCACGTCTTGCCCACCCCGTGACCTGCATTGTTCCGCTCCGTTCCTGAGTGCGTTTAGTCATCCTCGACGACGAATCCCTGCAACCGCACCACCGCCCGCCAGGCGTGCTCCACGGCGTTGATGTACTGCTCGGTCATCTGCAGCAGTCCGCGTTGCGCCATGAGCACCTGCGGATACGGGGCGGCCATCTCGCGGTACTTGGCCAAGTACATTTCGTAGGCCCGCTGGGCTCGAGGAAGGATGTCGGCTTTGTAGGTGACCGCCGCCGTCCGCGCCGTCTCGTATTCCTCGAAGATGTCGGCGAACCGCGTCCGGATTTCGAGACGGACGCGCGCCTCGGCGGCCTCGGCCGCCGAGGCCGACGCGACGGCCGCGGCAATGCCGCCGCGGTTGCGATTGAAGAACGGCAGACTCAGTCCCACTTCGACGTCGAACTCCCATCCGAGCGGACCGCCGTTGGACGCCAGCGGCTCGCGGTTCCAGCCTGCGTCGCCCCGCAGGAACAGGTCAGGCGCCGTCATGCGTCGCGCCACGCCGATTCCGGCGCGTTCACGCGCCACGGCGCCGGCGGCGGTGCGGACCGCGGGGCTCTCCGCGAGAATGTGCTCGAGCGCCGTCTGGCGATCGAACATTGGAAAGGCCGTCTCGACCGATAACGCCAGCGGACCGGGCGCCAGCGGCTGGTCGGCCACCGCCGCGAGCCGATGCCATGCCGCCTGCCGTCTCTCGCGCGCCTGCACCAAGTCGAGACGCACGCGTGCGGCCTCCACCTCGCCCTGGAGCACATCGGGCTGATCCGCCACACCGACGTTGAACAACTGGCGGTTGATCTCCACGGCCTCATTCGCCAGCGTCGTCAATCGCTCGATGGTCGTCAGCCGCTCTTCGGCGGTGAGCACATCGAAGTAGGCCGCCCTCACACGCGTGAGCACGCGCTGGCGCGTCACCTCGAGGTCCGCCTCGCGCCGGGCCGTCTCCCGTTCGGATTCCGTGCGCGCGGCCGACCGTTTGCCGCCCAAGGGAATCTGCTGTTCGACGTACGCACCAAACACACCGATCGACCGTTCGGGGGGCCGGACCTCTTGCGCCACTGCGCCGACGGTCGGGTTGCTCCAGGCGCCGGCCTGCACAGCGCGGCCACGCGCTTCGTCGACGCGGGCCGTGGCCTCACGGAGCGCCGGGTGCGAGGCCAGAACGCGAGTCTCGAGCGCCTCGAGCCGCAACGGGGCACCCGGTGCCGGAGCCTGCTGTGCATCGGCGGGCCCTGCCGTCGCGAACATCGCCAGCGCCAGCAGGAGGCCGCCGCCGCTTCGTCTCAACGATTCGCCTCGATGGCCGCGCGCCGCTCCGCGCGCTGGCGTTCGATCTCCTCGAAGACGTCCGGTTCGACGACACGGACGAGGGTCATCATGCCCATCATCGCGCCCGACCAATTTTCCGGGAGCCCGTGGAGCTCAGGCTTGTCACCGGCGAGATCGTCAGCCGGCACCCACATGTCCTGCGGGAAACCGGGCACTCGCGATGGATCGGTCGAGCCCGGGCCCGTGGTGCCGTTCATCGGCACCATCATCGGACCGACCATGGACACCATCTGGTTCATCATGTGGTGCGGCAGGTGGCAGTGAAGCATCCAGTCGCCCGTGTACTTCGCCACGAACTCGACATCGCGCGCCTGGCCGACGCCGACGAGCACCGTATTTTCGGCCATCGTGAAGGGGCCGCCGGCGCGCCCCGCTTCCGTTCCGGTGACGTAGAACTGATTGCCATGCAGGTGAATGGGATGGTGATCCATTCCGAGGTTCACCAGACGAATCCGCACACGCTCACCGCGCTTCACCACGAGCGGCGTCGTCGCCGGGCCGGCTTTGCCGTTGAGCGTCAGCCAGTTGAACTCCATCGCCAGCGTGTTCGGAACGGTGTTATACGGCAGGATCATCCACTCCTGCATGATCAGCCCGAAGTCGCGATCGACCCGCGGCTGGTGCGCCGCCCGCGGATGCACGACGAAGAAGCCGATCATGCCCATCATTTCCTGCATGGCCATGTGCGAGTGGTAGAAGAATGTTCCATTCTGCCGAAGCGCGAATTCGTACGTAAACGACCCGCCCGGTGGAATCGGCGGCTGCGAGATGCCGGGCACGCCATCCATCTCGATGGGGATTTCGAGACCATGCCAGTGCGGTGTGAACATCTCGGGCAGTCCGTTTTCGACGACAATCCGGACGCGGTCGCCCTCCGTCACTTCGATGGTCGGCCCTGGAATGTTGCCGTTGAAGCCCCAGGCATCAACGCGTCGACCCGGCACGAATTCGGTTTTCACCGGCTCTGCTCGGAGTTTGAACACCTTCACGCCCTGATCGAGGGTGAATGGCAGGAAAGGCACGTCAGGCGTGACCACCGGCACGACGGATCCAGACGACAACCTTGCCGGCCGATCGGCCCGAGTGGGTGGCGCCCCCTGCTGGGCAGATGCGCCGGTGGCGGTAGTCGCACCGGCCAGGGTCGCGAGGCCCTGCAGGAACGAACGACGATTGCGATTCATATGGGGACCCCCAAGAAGAGGGGCTGCCACAGGGTAGCGCAAAGCCGTTGGCGGTGCGGCGGATTGTCGCTGCGGCAGATCGTCGCAGCATCCCCAAAAGGCCCGTAAAATCAAATCCCTATGAGCAGGCAAGCAACCGTCGTGTTCTGCGACGGCGCATCAAAAGGCAATCCGGGGCCGGGGGGATGGGGCGTCGTCGTGGCCACGGCGGATGGTCACGTCACCGAGCTCGGCGGCAGCGCCGCCCACACTACCAATAACAAGATGGAGCTCACTGCCGCCATCGAAGCACTCGAGCACGTGGGCGAAGTGGACGGTCCGGTGGCGATCTACACGGACTCCACGTACGTCATCAAGGGCATCAACGAGTGGATCTGGGCGTGGCGTCGACGCGGCTGGAAGACGGTCGACGGCGGAGATGTGCAGAATCGCGACCTCTGGCAGCGTCTCGATGCCGTCGTCTCGGCACGACCGAAAGGGTCGATCGATTGGCACTACGTGCGTGGTCACGTCGGCACCCCGGGCAACGAGCGCGTTGACGAGATCGCTGACGGGCTCGCGCGTGGCGCGCAGGTGCTGTTGTACGACGGCCCCCTCGATGGATATGCGCTCGCGATCTTCGACGTGCCGGACGATACGACGGTGCCGAAGCGTTCCACCACGTCCGCGCGGGGGGCCGGCAAGAAGGCGTCGGCGCACTCGTATCTCAGTCTTGTCGATGGCACGCCCATGCGGCATTCCACCTGGGCGGAGTGCGAGCGCCGGGTGAAGGGCCGCTCGGGCGCGCTGTTCAAGAAGGCGGCGTCAGCCGACGATGAGTCGGCGATCCTGCGCGCGTGGCGGGTGGACCCGTCGAAGCTGTAGGGCGCGCCAGCTTATTTCCGTTTAACAATGTGATGGGTGGCCCGACCGCATACTGAGGTCATGCCACTGGTTAACCGGCACGACCCATTGCTCCGGCTCCCGCTCGGCGCCATCGTCGTGAGCGCCATGGTCCTGACCTTCGCCGCCTCCGCACGTGCCCAGGCGCCGTCGTCCGAACAACCGCAGCCGGCATCGCCCGCTGCGCCTCCGGCTTCTCCGTCCACACCGGCTCCGTCAGAGGGCGCGTCCTCGTCGAGCCACGACTCGACCGATCCCACGAAAAGCGCCGACCGCATCTTCGGCGTGCTGCCGAACTACACGACCGTCGAGGGCTCCGCCCGGGTCAAACCGATCACAAGCGGTCAGTCGTTCAAGATGGCCGCGCTCGATTCGTTCGACCCCTTCGTGTACCCGCTCTTCGGCTTCGTCGCAGTGGTGGGCCAAGCGCAGAACCAGCCGCCGGAGTGGGGTCGTGGCTGGCATGGCTATTCGAGACGTTACGGCGCCGCCTTTGCCGACAATACGGTGTGCAGCCTCGTCACGACGGGTTTGATGCCGAGTCTGCTCAAACAGGATCCCCGCTACTACCAGGGCAACAGAACCGGCTTCTTTCATCGACTGGCCTACGCGGCCAGCCGGAGTGCAGTGACGAAATCGCGGACGGGCGAGCGCCAATTCAACCTGTCCGAACTCGGCGGCACGTTGGTGGTGGCGAACGTCTCGAACTTGTACTACCCGGCAGACGAACGCAACACGCACGACACGCTGGTGCGCTGGGGCACGCAGACCATGTGGGACACGGTGGCCAACGAGCTCAAGGAATTTTGGCCGGACATTCGGCAAATGCTGCACGGCGTCCACTAACGGAGCGCTCCCGGCGCCAGCTGTCGTCCTCGGCAGAGTCTGGTATGGTCAGGCCGTTCCGATGACGCGACGGACCATCCTCGCCTTGGCACTCGCCGGAGTGACGACGCTCGCGACACCGGTCACCGGTGCCCAGTCCGCGTCGGCGCAGAATCCTGTCTTCGCCTCGCGCATTCAGGCCGTACTGGTCGACGTCCTCGTCACGAGGGGCGGCAAGCCGGTCACGGGATTGACGGCCGCCGATTTCGAGGTCCGGGACAACGGCGTCAGGCAGACGGTCGGACTGCTCAACACCGAGAACATGCCCATCAACGCGGTGCTCGCGCTCGACATGAGCGCCAGCACGGCGGGATCGCGGCTGGCGGACATCACGGCGGCCACCAACGCGCTGCTCGATGGCCTTCGCCCCATCGACCGGGCGGCACTCACAACGTTCAGCAGCGTCATCACGCCGCGCGTGGCCCTCACTACGAACCTCTCGTTGATTCGCACGTCGATGCGCGCGGTCGTACCGGCGGGCGAAACCGCGATCCTCGACGGCATCTACGCCGCCCTGATGGCGACGCAGGCGGAGACCGGCCGATCGCTGCTCGTCGTGTGCACCGATGGCCGCGACACGTCGAGTTGGCTCGATCCGGACGAACTGCTCGAGAGCGCAAGACGCGCGAATGCCGTCATGGCCGTCGTCGCCACGGGCGGCGCGCGCCGGTGGTCCGTCTTGACCGACCTCACGAACGCCACGGGCGGCGCAACCACGGAGATTGAATCGAGCCGCCAGATCCGGAATCAGTTCGAGGCGATCCTGCGCGAATTTCGCAGCCGGTACGTCTTGACGTTCGTCCCCACGGGCGTGGCGGAAGGTGGATTTCATAGCCTCGCGGTGCAGGTGCGCGGAACCCGCGCCTCCGTCAAGGCGCGTCCGGGATACATCGGCGGAGCCGCACGAGACTGACGCGCGCCATGGGTACCTGCCGGATCGTCCTGATCGCCGTCGCGGCAATCGTGATCGCCTCCTCCAATGTAGCGGCCGTGAAGCTTGGACCGGAGCACCTGGCCGCACTGGAACGGTGGACGGCGGCCATCGACCAGCACACCCCTGGACGCAGAGACGGCGCGCTCACGGGCATCGCGGCCCTGACCTACGACCAGCGGCACCGGTTGGCCGAGGCTCTCGAACTGTTCTTCGCCGCGCTCTCGGGTCGGGCGACGTCGACGTCCAATTCGGCGGAGGAACGGATCGCGCTGATTGGCGTGGAGCGGTCACGAGCGCCTGGTGCGCGACGCTTGCTCGAGCGGGCGGCGGTGCTGCACGGCGACGCGGTCATCTTCGCACCGGACTTGCCGGCGGCGCCCTTTGATGCGCGCGACAATCAGGCAGGTGACAGCCAGCTCGTCTCGGCGCGCGACGGCGAATATCAGGGGCGCACGCAGCAGAGCTGGCACTCGAAGTTTGCGAGGGACCTCCTCGATCGCGTGACGCCGCGGCCATCGTCCGACCCGTTCGTCGCTCAGTGGTATCACTCCATCGTCTCTTATCTGATGGCGTACCACCGCTATGGTGAAGCGACGCCCTTGCTGCAACGGGCGGCCGAGCTGCTGCCCGAGGACGTGCTCATTTTGTTCGACCGTGCCTTGCTGACCGAGGTGACCGGACTGCCGCGCAATCAGCAGGTGCTGATGGATCCACGGGCACAGGAGATAACGGGCACCGCGCAAGGGCGGGTGCCGATTCGAACCAGCCTCATCACGGAACGTTCGGCCAACAGCGAGGCCGAGCGTCTTTGCCGGCGCGTCCTGGCCATCGATGCGACGCGCGCGGATGCGCGGATGCGGCTGGGCCGCCTACTGATCGTCCGGACGCGCTATGCGGAGGCGGACATCGAACTCGCGCGGGCGCTCGCCACGATGCCCAATCGGGAAACGTCGTATCTCGCGCACTTGTTTGCCGGCCGGGCCAACGCACGGCTCCGCAAGTTCGAGGCAGCGGCCGCGCACGTGGACGCCGCGCTGGTGTTGTTTCCCAACGCGCAATCGGCGCTCATTGCGCAAAGTCAGCTGGCGCTTCAGCGCGCCGACGTGACGGGCGCGCTCCAGCCCGTGGAGCGATTGGCCGTGATTGACCACGACAGACAGCCCGCCGACCCTTGGATGGAATACGACAGCGGCGCTGGACGCGAAGGCGCCGGCGCGCTCCTGACGAAGCTGTGGTCTTCCGTGGCCCGCTGAAGGGCGTTCAGGATGAGGAACGCGGCTCCGCCGCCCTTGACCTCGACCAGAAACGCTCGCGCACGCGCCCTGCTGGCCGGCTACCAGACGCACATCCCGAAACCCATTGATGCCGTGGACTTGCTGGCCGCGTCGTGGCGCTGGCGGGCAGGGCGGGAGACACGAGTCAGCCAAAGCCTCCGGCATTGAGCGCTCAACCGGTGGACTTCGGCATGTTCCACAGGTGCATGACCGCGTAGCTCCGCCACGGCCGCCATGACTCTGACAGCGCCTCCGCTTCTCTCGCGGTCACAGCCCCGAGGCGATGGCGCAGCGCGACGTCTTCCTTGGGAAAGGCATCAGGCCAGCGCAACGCGCGCATGGCGATGTACTGCGCCGTCCATGGGCCGATCCCGGGAAGCTCGGCAAGTCGTTTGATGGTGGCCTCGGGGTGGTGATGTGCCGCGCCATCGAGACAGAGATCGCCGGACGCCTGACCCCGCGCCAGAAGAATGATGCTCCTGGCACGCGCCGCGACGATGCCGTGCCGGGCGATGTCATCAATGCTCGCGGCAGCGACGCGCGCCGGCGTCGGGGCGAGCCGATTCAGCTCGGGAAACGGCGTGGCCATGGGTTCTCCGAACGCCGCGACGAATCGACAGGCCATCGTGGTGGCAGCCTTCACGGTCACCTGCTGGCCCACGATCGCGCGCACGCCCAACTCGAAGCCAGTGAAGGCGCCCGCCACGCGCAGACCCGGGTTCGCCTTCACCGCCGCGGCCAGCCGGACGTCCTTGCGGAGATGCTTCGCGATCGGGCCGGGTCGTGCGTTCAAATCGAACAACGCGCGGACGCGACCGAGGAGCGCCGGCAGAACCGGCGTGAGGCTGTGGGTGAACTCGATCATCAGCACGTGCGTTGTGCAGACCTGGGTGACCGTGATCCAGCCCTTCGCCGACCCCAGTTGCACGGTGCGCGAGTACGAGTCGTCCGTCACGTGTTCCACGCCAGTGAGCGCGCGCGCCTTCAGGAACGCCAGGATCCCTCGCCAGTCGTACGGTGGGTGGTAAGCCAGCTGCAGCGAGGACGTCTGGCGGTCGACGACCGCGGCGAGATCGTCGGTCGCCATTCGGCGGAGCCGTGTCGGCGGCATGCCATAGCGTACGCGGAACGCGTCGTTGAACCGGCGCACGCTCGAGAACCCGCTGGCCAGAGCCACCTCGGTAATCGGCAGCATCGTCTCGGTCAGCAACTGTTTCGCCAGCAGCAGGCGGCGGGTCAGGAGCAGCTGCATCGGCGGTACGCCCAATTCCTTCTGAACGATCCGGCGAATCTGCCGCGAGCTCAGCTCGAACTGGCTGGCAATCTCCTCCAGGCCGGCCTTCTCATCGAAGTGCCCCTCCTCGAGGCGTTGCACCATCAGGTGCGCGATGCGCTGGGCATCATCGACCGGCGCATTCCCCGGCGCCAGCTCCGGCCGGCAGCGGAGGCACGGTCGAAACCCGGCGTGCTCAGCCTGGTGCGGCGTCGCGAAGAATCGACAATTGGCCGCCTTCGGCGTCCTGGCCGGACAAATCGGCCGACAATAGATCCCGGTGGACGTCACGCCTGCGAAGAACACGCCATCGAACCGGCGATCGCGGGCTTTCAAGGCGGTGTACAAGCGGCGGCCGTCGAGGTCCATCCCTCACGGTACGTCCGGATGCCAACAGCAATCCAGCCATTTTCGGACACGTCGGTGATCCAATGGCCGTGTCCGAAAACAGCGAGCACCGCGCCTTGACCGGACGTATATTCGGATCGCCGGCACGCCGAAAGGACACCGCAATGATCGAACGAAGTGGCCGAACACCGAAACGTCATGTGTACAAGCGAATCCAGTCCCCCGTCGGGAGACTGACGCTGGTGGCAACCGACGACGGCGTCGCGGCCATCCTGTGGGAGAACGACCAGCCGCATCGCGTCCGGCTGCAGCTCGAGGACGAGGAGAACGATCACCCCGTCCTGGTCGAGGCCGAACGCCAGCTCCGGGAATACTTCGCCGGCCACCGGAGGACGTTCTCGTTGACACTCGACGTGACCGGGACGGATTTTCAGCGCACGGTGTGGGCGGCGTTGCGCACGATCCCGTTCGGGGAAACCCGATCCTACGCGGAGATCGCGAAACAGATCGGGATGCCCACGGCCGTCCGCGCGGTCGGCGCGGCCAATGGCAGGAATCCCGTGTCGATCGTGTCACCGTGCCACCGCGTCATCGGGTCCACTGGTAAGCTCACCGGCTTCGCTGGCGGAATCGACGTGAAGGCCCGGCTGTTGGCGCTCGAGGGCGTCACCAGCGCGATGCTGGCGTACGGAGCCCCCTCGTAGACCCAAGCCGACGCGCCACGCGCGTCCGACGTGCGCCTTGAACGCTGGCGCCTCATCGGACGGCGTGCCGAGCGGGCTAGAAGGAGTGGTGTACCTCGTTGGTCTTCTTCGCGATCTGGGCGCTGCTCGTGAGGTTGGTCAGCAGGAGCTTGCCGTAGACCTCGTCTTCACCCCAATCCTCGTCCAGCACCCCTTCGCCAAGAGTCACCGTGAACGTCCGCTGTTCGGTGGCGGCCGGCGTGGTGTCGGGGAAGTAGAACGCGTTGCCGAACGTGTAGAGGAAATCGTCGGCGCCGGTGAGGCCCGAGTCCGCACCCCACAACTGACACTTCAGCTTGAAGTGGCGGCCTTCGCGACAACTCTTCATCTGACAGAGTTCCAGTGCCGTGAAGTTGACGTCGCACTTCACGGTGACGTTCGCGAGCTTCTTGCTGTGATCGTGCTGAATGGCCAAGGTGGCGTTCGTGATGCTTGCCATCGAAGGTGTCCTTTCGCGGGGCACAGGCCCATGCTTGCGGCGGAACCGTCCACGGGGCCCCATTGCCCGGCGGCCGGAATCGGCTCGCAGGGAATTGGTGTCGGCAGGGAGTGGATCGTGACAGCGCGCCACCCGTCATCCAATCGGGGCGCCGCCCCTTTGCTGGCGCGGTCGCCTGCCCTCTAACGGTGTGATACCGTGGCGAATAGGGTTGGCTCCGCGGAACTTGCGCGTCGCCACACGGTTCCGCGGCCTGTGCCGCTCCCCCACTGTTTTGCCTGCCGGACACTGCACCGGAGATTGTGCTCCGATGCCATCGACCGATTCTCCGCACGTCGCGGACTACAGGGACGACCCGTTGGGATACACCGCGAACCCGGACACGCATTTGACATCGGCGTTCTCCGCACCCGCCTCTGGCCTGAACGACAGCCCCGACGTGTGGAGTGTCGTCATCCTGTCGTCTCGTGAGGATGTCGAGACCCTGGCCTCGAGCATTGATGCGGCCAGAGCGGCGGTGGCTGGGAGGCATGTCGTCATCGATGTCATGGTGAACGGCAACGCGCGCCTGGCCGAGCAGATCGCGGCGCGCTTCGCGGCCCCCGCCTCGGCATCTTCCGCATCGGCCACGATCAGAGTCTGGAGTCTGGTCATGCCGGACAAGGCCAATGCCTGGAACCAGTACGTCCACCACGTCTGGCCGGGCGCCAGCGTCACGTTCTTCGTCGATGGCTACGCCAGCGCAAACGTGGACGCGCTCGATCGCCTCGCGGACGCGCTCGACTCCTCGAAGCGGGCGCTCGCAGCGGCCGCGGTTCCCTCCGTTGGGCGTTCGGCGGCGGCCCTGCGGGACCTGATGATGAAGGAGCCGCAAATCAACGGCAGCTTGTACGCCCTCCGTGGCGAGACGGTGCGCGCGCTGCGTTCGGAAGCGGTCCGCATGCCGATTGGTCTGTACCGGCAGGACGGCCTGCTCGGCAGCGCGCTGATGTTCGGCCTCGATCCGGTCGCGCACCCGTGGGATCCGGACCACATCGTCGTGGCGTCAGGCGCCTCATGGACGCGGCGAGTGGAGTCCGTCTGGAATGTCCGCGATCTCGCGAACAACCTCGACCGAATGAAGCGCCAGGCCCTCGGGAGGTTCGAGGCGCTCGCCATACGGGAACACTTCGTGGACTTGAAACTCGCGCCATCGAGGCTGCCTGAGACGAACGCGGCGTTCCTCTCGTCCTGGATGCGTCGCCACGCCGCGAAGGCGCTGACCACGATCGCGCGCTATCCGTTCGCGCTGCCGGCGCTCGTGCGACTGCGCCGCACCGCGGCCCTGTCGGTTCCGAAGAAGGGCCATCCCACGCTGATGTCTCTTATCGGACGTCCGGCGGACGTTCCACGCCGCCACCTGGCGGACGACGCCCCGTAAGAGCGCGCGACGACACACCCTACGCGCTGGCGACCCGCGCCGAGCCGCGCGCCGCGTCCGGCACCGATCGCACCGTTCCTGGCGTGCCACGGCGTTCGCCAATCTGCTGGCGCCACATCGCGGAGTACAAGCCCTTCTCGGCGAGCAGAGCGTCATGGGACCCGGACTCGACGATGCGCCCACGCTCGAGGACGAAGATGCGATCGGCGTGCATGATCGTCGAGAGGCGATGGGCGATGAGGATGGTCATGACGTCCTGGCCGGCGGCGACGTCACGAATGGTCTCGCTGATTTCCTCTTCGGTGAGCGAATCGAGCGAGGACGTCGCTTCGTCGAACACGAGCAGGTGCGGCCGGCGCAGCAACGCGCGGGCAATCGAGAGCCGCTGCTTTTCGCCACCGGACACCTTCACGCCGCCTTCGCCAATGAGCGTGTCGAGACCGCGATCCGCCCGTTGGAGCAGGCGGTCGCAGGCGGCCTTTCGCAGCACGTCGAGACACTCCGCATCCGTGGCGCCCGGGCTGGCGAAGAGCAGGTTTTCGCGAATCGTGCCGGAGAACAGCTGCGTGTCCTGGGTGACGAATCCGATTCGGGCTCGGAGCTGCTCGAGATCGACCGTGTCGGCGGGGTGACCGTTGTACAGGATGACCCCGCTCTGTGGACGGTACAGCCCCACGAGCAACTTCACGAGCGTCGTCTTGCCGGCTCCCGACGGCCCGACGAACGCGATCGCGTTGCCGCGCCCGACGTCGAAGGAGATGGATTCCAGCGCGGGCGATGACGCGGACTGATGCTGGAACGTGACCCGATCGAATGCCAGATGCCGGAGTTCGGGCACGGCGATCGGATTGGCGGGTCGCGGCTCTTTCGGGATCAGCAGGATGTCCTGGAAGTTCTTCAGGGACACCTCGGCTTCCCGGTAGATGTTGATGATGTTGCCCAACTCCTGGAGGGGCCCGAAGATGAAGAACGAGTAGATGAAGAGCGAGAAGAACTGACCGACGGAAATCGCACGGATGAAGATCAGGTACAGCATCAGGAACAGGATGCTCGTCCGCAGCATGTTGACGGTGGTCCCTTGAATGAAACTCAGGCTCCGGATGTATTTCACCTTCTTCAACTCGAGCTGCAGGATTTTGTCAGTGGTCGTGTTGAGGCGCGCGATTTCCTGTTGCGCCAGGCCGAGGCTCTTGACCAGCTCGATGTTGCGCAGGGACTCCGTCGTCGCGCCCGCCAGCGCCGTGGTTTCAGCGACGATGACCTTCTGAATCGTCTTGATCTTGCGGCTCAACACCGAGCTGAGCACGCCGAGAATTGGCACGGTCAGGAAGTAGGCCGGCGCGATGATCCAGTGCACGCTGAAGGCGTAGACCATGACGAAGATCACGCCGACGAGGGACGTGAAGAGCACGTTGATCGCCGCCGACACGAGCTTCTCCACGTCGCTGCGGACCTTCTGCAGCTTGCCGAGGGTTTCCCCGCTGCGCTGGTCCTCGAACACGGAGTACGGAAGCTCGAGCGAATGGCCGAGGCCGTCGGCGTAGATGCGCGCGCCCAGACGCTGGGTGATGACGTTGATGTAGTAGTCCTGGAAGTTCTTGGCGACGCGCGACACGAACGCGACACCCACCGCGGCGCCAAGGAGCAGGCTCACGCCCCGAAAGAACTCCGCGGTGCTGTACTGCTCGAACTTCGTCGCGTAGCCGTCGATGACGTGACGAAAGATCAACGGGTCCAGCAGCGAGAAAACCTGGTTGATGGCGGCGAGCAGCAGGGCCAGGGCCACCAGCGGCCAGTAGCCTTTCAGGTAGTTGAACAGCAATTTCATGGTGGGCGGCACGCGGACGCCGACAGACGGGCGTCAGTTGCTCGGTAATAGTAGAGCAGAATGCACCGGACCGCGGGCCAGGGACGCGAGAACCCGGTCCATCGTCGCGAAGACTTCGCCGGCCTCGAAGGGTTTGGCCACATAGTCGTCCATTCCCGCCGCGAGGCAGCGTTCGCGGTCGCCGACCATGGCGTTGGCGGTCATGGCGACGATCGGCAGATGCGCGCCGGTCGATTTCTCTCGCTCGCGGATGATGGCCGTGGTCTCGAAGCCGTCCATCCCCGGCATCTGCACGTCCATGAAGACGAGGTCGAAGGGACGGCTTCCCGCCTGGCCCGCTGCGAGGGTCGTCCCAATCGCGGCCAGCGCTTCGCGTCCGTTTCTGGCCACGACGACCGAGTGCCCGCGCTTTTCCAGCAACCGCGACGCCACGAGCTGATTGACGGTGTTGTCTTCGGCCAGCAGAATGCGGAGTGGCCGCGTCGCGACCGACCGCAGGGGATCGCGCGAGACCGACCGGCGATCCGGAGCCGCCTCGGGCCGGCCCAACGCGACGAAGATTGCCCGGAGCAGTTCGTCTGGAGTCGTCGGCTTCGTCAGACACGCGAGGATACCGAGCGCGCGGCAACGGGCGACATCGCCAATCTGCCCGGCCGACGTCAGCATGAGCACGGCCGTACCCGCCAGCTCCGGATCGCTCCTGATGGCCTCGGCCGCGGCGAATCCGTCGACGTCCGGCATCTGAGCGTCGAGTAGCACCAGGGGAAAGGCGGCGCCGGCCTTGCGGCGTTCCCGCATGGCGGCCAATCCCGCGCGCCCGCCCTCAGCCAGAACAGGTTTCATACGCCACGTCGAGAGGGTCGTTCCAAGAATGCGGCGGCTGACGGCGTTGTCGTCGACGACGAGAACCGGCATGTCACGCAGTGGTCGCAGGCGGCCCTCGGTGTCGATCGGCTCCGCCGCCGTGGCCGGTTGGAGAGCGAACGGGATCGTGAAGTGAAACGTGCTCCCCTGTCCCGGCACGCTTTCGACCCAGATACGGCCGCCCAACAACGCAACAAGGTTGGTCGAGATGGCCAAACCCAGGCCCGTGCCGCCGTATCTGCGCGCCATCGAGCCGTCCGCTTGCATGAACGGTTTGAAGATCACCGCCTGCTGTTCCGTCGGGATGCCGATACCCGTGTCCGCGACGCTGAAGCGCAGGACGGCGTGTGTCTCCGAGCGCGACTCGGCTTCGACGGTGAGCACGACGTCGCCATTCGCGGTGAACTTGATGGCGTTCCCCAGCAGGTTCGTCAACACCTGTCGCACTCGGTGGGAGTCTCCGACAAGGCTGGTCGGCACGCCCGGCCGTATCTCGCACGCCAGTTCCAGCCCCTTCACGTGCGCGCGCCCTGACAGCACCTTGAGCGTCGTCGAGATCGCCTGATTCAAATCGAACGGAATATCCTCGATTGAGAGTTTCCCGGCTTCGATCTTGGAGAAGTCGAGGATGTCATTGATGACCGTGAGGAGTGAATCGCCCGATGCTTTCAGGAGCGTGAGGTAGTCCCGTTGTTCGACATCGAGGTTCGTGCCGAGCATGAGCTCCGTCATGCCGACGACACCGTTCAACGGCGTTCGGATCTCGTGGCTCATGTTCGCGAGGAATTCACTCTTCGCGCGGTTCGCGGCGTCGGCCACGCCCTCCGCGCGCGTGCGCTCCACGATTTCGGCTTGAAGCGCCAGGTTGCTCTGCGAGATTTCGAGTTCCGCCTGCTTCAGATCCTGGACATCCGTGCAGGTGCCACACCATTTAAAAACGGTGCCATCGGCGTCGCGCATTGGCACGCCGCGAATCAGCCACCACCGATAGATGCCATCCGCGCGGCGCATGCGGCTTTCGAAGGAGAACGTGCTCTCGGTCTCGACCGCATGCTGCCACTCGATCCAGCCTCGCTGCCGGTCGTCCGGATGGAAGGACTTGTTCCACCCGTCGCCGAGACCGTCGGCGGACCTGAGGCCGGTGTATTCGGACCAGTGCTGGTTGATGTAGACCGTCCACCCGTCGGGGCGCGCGATCCACACGATCTGCGGCATGGCCTCAGCCAGGATCCGGAATTCTTCCGTGCTCGTCCGGAGGGCCTGCTCCGCCGTCTTGCGCGCGGTGATGTCCTGGGCCATGACGACGAGGCCGATAACCCTGCCATCCTTGTCCTGGTAGGGCACCTTGTCCGTCTGAACCCAGTGCTCCTCGCCGTCCTGACCGCGCATCGCCTCCACGTAGCCGAGCTTGGGCGCGGCCGACCGGATCACCTCCAGGTCGTCGGCGTAGAAGTGCGCCGCATCGTCGGGATAGATCTCGATCGACGGCTTGCCTTCGATCTCCTCGATGGATTTCCCGGCGGCCTCGGCGACCCGTTGATTCACTCGCAGGATGCGGTTGTTGGTGTCCTTGAACCAGATCATGGCGGGCATGAGGTTGAAGAGCACGCGCAACTCGGTTTGCTGACGTTGGAGCGCCTCTTCGATGCGCCGCTGCTCGGAGATCTCGTGCATGGCGATGACGGCGCCGAGTTTCGTGCCGTCGGCATCGAAGAACGCATGGCCGCTCGCCAGGACGCGCCTCGCCGGACCGGTGCGTGGCGCAATCACCATCTCGACGTCGTGAACGGCGCCTTCCGTGAGCGCCCGGAGCAGCGGCACCTGCGCGGTCGCCATTCGCGTCAGGCCGTCAGGCAGATAGAGGTCGAAGTGCTCGGCCCAGCGTTCAGCGGAAATCGGCACCGCCGGCAGGCCGTGAAACTCACGCGCCGCCCTGTTGAATACGGTCAAGACGCCGCGGGCGTCGCAGGACGCGATGCCATCGGTGACGTTTTCGAAGGCTGCGGCGAGGAGGTCGTGCTCTTTCTGCTGCGCGATGTCGACCAGCTTTCGAGCCGTGATGTCGACGTGCATGACGAGTGCGCCGGACAGAAGGCCGTCGGAGAGCGGGGCGACGACGAGGTTGAACCAGCGCTGCGTCGCGGGCGAGTGGCAGGGATATTCCAAAGAGAAGGCCTGCACCTCGCCGCGCAGGATGCTCCGGATACCGTCCGCGGCGTCCTTCGCGTGATCGGACCATTCGCCGGTCGCCCGGTCGCAGACGTCGAGATAGTTCAGACCCACGGCGAACTCCGGCCCCTGCAGCGCATTGGCCGTGGCGAACCGACGCCAGGAGTCGTTGACCAGCAGAATCATTCCGTCCGGACCGAGGGACGCCAGGCTGGCTGGCAGGGCGTTCAGAACGGTCGCTTGCGCACGTTCCAGGGCGAGGGCCTCGTCCGCCTGTGGCGCCGGAAAGATCTGGCTGGCCTGCATGGGTACTGGAGCTCGATGATGTCAGCCCTCCTGACGACCGACTGTTCACTCCGGAACACCCGATCGCGGCCCGAGCCGGCGATCGTCTCCCGGACCGGAACGCGCTCCACGCCGTTTCGCCTGCCCTGTTTTAACGGTGTCTCAGTTGATCGCGATTGGCATGACGCTGGTCGGTTTCAGGCGCGTCACGGACCCCGTCTGGCGTTGCCGTCTATGACGGGCATCATGTTCCCTGCCCGGCGCGGCCGGTACCCTGAACGCTCGGCTGCTGAACACGCGCAGCCCGGGAGGTGCCGCATGTCCCATCACGCTCGTGCCGAACTGCTCAGACAACCACTCGCCGATATCGTGACTCACGATGCCCGGACCGCCGAGATCTTCGAGCGCGCCAATCTCGACTATTGCTGTCACGGTCAAGACACGCTGGAGGATGCCGCGGTCTCCCGTGGCATTCCGATCGAGGCCCTCCTCACCAGCCTGGAGACCCTTGGTCCGCCACCGGCGGCAACCGACTCAGGAGCCACACGGGAAGCCTTGGACGACCTCACCGCGCACGTCGTTACTCACCATCACGGCTATGTCCGACGTATGACGCCGATCATCGAACAATGGCTTGCCAAGCTGGCCGACCACCACGGCGCTCGGCATGCTGAACTCCACGAAGTGCGTTCGATATTCCGCACGCTGGCCGAGGATCTGGCCGCGCACATGACCAAGGAGGAACACATCCTGTTCCCGTACATCGACAGCCTCGCCGTGGCTGCGAGATCCGGCGGCCGCTTGCCGCCCAGCCCCTTCGGCACGATTCTCAATCCCATTCGTATGATGGAGGAAGACCATCGGGAGGCCGGCGACGGGCTCACACATTTGCGGAGGCTGACGCTCGACTACACCCCGCCGTCGCACGCATGCACCACATATCGTCTCTGCTACGAGGAACTCGGACGATACGAGTCAGATCTGCATCGTCACGTCCACCTCGAAAACAACATTCTGTTTCCCCGCGCGATTGACCTCGAGCGGCGGCTGGCCTGAGGGTCTACGATCGTGCCATGACGCCAGCGACGCCTGCGATTCTCGCCGCGATCCCCTTGTTCAGGCGGGTCAACCCTGAAGATCGGGAGCGACTTGCGGCGGTGGGCCGCCTCCGCGAATACGCCCGGGGCGAACGCATCTTCGATGAAGGCGACCCGTCAGATTTCTTCTATGTCGTCGTCTCCGGCCGCGTGAAAGTGCATAAACACGGCCCCAAGGGGAACGAGATTATTCTCGAGATGTTCGGGCCTGGCGGCCCGCTTGGCGCCGTGGCCGCCTACGAGGCCCGACCGTATCCAGCCTCTGCCACGGCGCTCGAACTCGCGAGCTGCCTCCTGATCAGACGTGACGTTTTCTTCACGCTATTGGAAGGACATCCGTCGCTCGTGCGTGGCCTACTGGGCAGTCTCTCGCTTCGCCTGGTCGAACTCACAACCCGGTTGGCCGAACTGACCGGCGGACGCGTCGAGGAACGGTTCGCCCGGCTGTTCCTGAAACTGGCCGATCAGATGGGCCGCGACGACCGGGGCGGCGTCTTCGTTCCACTGCCGCTCTCGCGACAGGAGCTCGCCGACCTCACGGGCACGACGATTGAGACCGCCATCCGCATCATGAGCCGCTGGAACAAAGAGGGCGTGCTCAGCACGGAGAAGGACGGGTTTGTCATCGTGGATCGCAAGGCCCTCGAGGCTCTGGCTGCGTCGTGAGCCGTCGGCGCGGTCGCGGTCACGATCTGGCGCGGCTGATCGCCGCGATGAGTTCGGCGGGGCTCTCGGTGAGGCCCACCTGCCGGTGACGTATCACGCCCTGAGGATCGACGACGACGATCATCGCGGAATGGGCGATGTCACCGTCTGCCTCCTGTTTGTATTTCACGCCAAGAACCGCGGAGAGGTCCCGCACTCCATCATCCGTCGCGGCGAACAGGCGCCAGCGAGTGGCGTCGAGCTCGTGCTCGGCCGCAAACGCCCCCAACATCCCCGGCGTATCCCGACCTGCATCCAGCGAGAACAGCACGAACGTCACGTCTTGTCTGGTCAGTCCTCGAAGCTGCCGCTCAATGCCCTTCATGTCCTCCGTCACCCGGGGACAGACGGACTGGCAGGAGGTGTACATCATCGCCGCGACGAGGGTCCGACCACGAAGATCAGCCAGGACTAAATGGCGGCCCTCCGCGTCGACGAGCGGCAAATCGAGATCGTAGATGGAGGCGCGTTCCGACGCCGGGCTCACGGCGGCTTGAGCAGGGGCCCCGACAGGATCCCGCGGCCGATCGGCTCGAACGCCTGCTGCACCGACGACCGCCAGCGCCGCCAGTCCACACCATCGCCCGATACGCGTCATCGTGATCCCTCCGGAATCGGGGCTACGCCTCGAAAGCCCAGATTGCCGACCGTATAGCGCGCCTCCAGACTGCTGCGGAACGCCACGCGCATGAACGAAGCGTAGTCCTTGAAATCAGAAGCCCCCGCGGCCCCGCTGCCGCAGTACAACCCGCGGTCGAGTGATGAATCGGCCCGCGACTCCCCGGTCACCAGCGACGAATTGAAATCCTCAGTCCATTCCCAGATCAGGCCATGCAGATCGCGGACGCCGTAGATGTTGTGCAGGCCGGAGCCGACGGCAGGCAGCGGAACCAGGGTGGGTTGGCCGTACCAGACACGCAATCGCTCGAGAAACATCGGGTCGCGAGAGGCGTCGCGCCTTGTCTCGCTCGCGGCGGCGACGTATTCCCACTGATCCACGGTCGGCAGGCGCTTGCCGGCGGCGCGAAGATAGGCTCGCGCGGCAAACCAGGACACATAGACAACGGGACTCGCTCGCGGAGCCGTGTCACCCAGTTCGAGATCGCCTCGCCAGTGATGAAGATATGAGGCATCCGCGAACAGGGACTTGACCCGGGAACGCCTCCACTCCGGGTGCGACGTGACGAACTCGAGAAACTCCCCGTTGGTCACCGCATGGAGGTCGATGTCGAAGCCCGCCACCGTGGACCGACCCAGCCGCCACGTCGCCGTCCGCTTACCGACCACCTCGCGTGGCGGCGCGGGAGGTGCGTAGAGCGGCACGTAGCTCCCCGCTGGGATGCGCACCATGGCCGCTCTCGCGTCGACGCCTGCGGCGAGGCGTGCTGTTCCCAGCACAGGCAGTGACACCCACACCGCGAGGGCGGCCGCGCACGCGGCCCCTCTCGCGATGCAGACGACGGCACGTGGCTGACGGGTCACGGTCACTTACCTGACGCGGCGCGAATGGCTTTCACTTCCGCGGGCGTGACATCGTAGCCGGCGTTCTTCCAATTGTTGTAGACAAACGTCAACGCGTTCGCGACATCCTCGTCCGACAGGCCCAACGCCGGCATGACGCTGTTGAACGTCTTCCCATTCACGGTTGCCGGTCCGCTCAACCCGTTGAGCACGGCTCCAATCGCGCGCTTCTTGTCGGCGTTGAGAAAATCCGACGCAGCGAGTGGGGGGAACACGTTCTCGATGCCCAGGCCACTCGGCTGGTGACAGGCGGCGCAGATCGTCGTGAAGATGCGTTGGCCGCGCGCGATCCGTTCAGCCTTGTTCGCGGCAGGAGCGGGCGTCGGCGGTGCCTGCGCCGCGCCGAGGGACTGAATCGCCGGTCCCTCTGGTTGATAGACCAGATCGTTCTGTTTGCCCGAGTAGATGGCCTTGTCCTCCGGACCCTCGACCTTGAGCATCCCCAGAGAGCCCTTGTTGAAGGTCCGAAAGATCGAGTGGTCTACGAGGACGTAGGTCCCGGGCACCTGGGTCTTGAATTCCACAATCGACGACCCGCCGGCCGGAATCAGCGTCGTCTGCACGTTCTGGGTGACCGCGTCTCCACCCTCGGTGTGCACACGGTCAAAGATTTCGCCGATGACGTGGAACGACGAGACGAGGTTCGGGCCGCCATTTCCGAGGAAGAGTCGAATCGTCTCGCCCGTCTTGGCGGTGATGGCGTTGTCACCGGTCAATGAGCCCACGGCGCCGTTGAAGACAACGTATTCGGGCTTCTCGTCAATCGCCTTCTCCATGCTGAACGGCTGCAGACCCGGAGCCCCGTTCTTGCCCGCCGTATAAACCTCGCCCTCCATGATGTAGTACTCGCGATCGACCTTCGCCAGGCCGCCGCGCGGCTCCACGAAGATCAGCCCATACATGCCGTTGGCAATGTGCATCCCGACCGGGGCCGTTGCGCAGTGATAGACGTAAAGACCTGAATTCAGCGCCTTGAAGGAGAAGACCGAGGTGTGTCCCGGAGCGGTGAACGACGACGCCGCGCCGCCACCGGGGCCGGTGACCGCATGCAGGTCAATATTGTGCGGCATCTTGCTCGAAGGGCTGTTGCTCAGGTTGAACTCGACATCGTCGCCCTCGCGAATGCGAATGAATTTGCCCGGGACCGATCCGCCAAACGTCCAGAAGGTGTAGTCCACGCCATCCGCGAGACGCTTGACGACTTCGCGCACCTCGAGTTTGACGATGACCCTGGTCGCGTGCGTGCGGGTAATCGGCGGCGGCACATGGGGGGCATCCGTCAGGACGGCGTCCTCGGTGCCCTGTACTGCGTCGGGTGCTGGTGCGGTCGCCCGACCACACGCCCCGAACGAGAGCGCCCCGAACGCGAGAGTCGCGACGCAACAATAGACGTGCCTTCTCATTTCAAAATCCCCCGGTGAACGCGCCGGACGTGCAGTGTCAGAAGGACACGACGGTCTCGACGTAACCAAACTCCAGCCGACTGCCGGCGAACGTGCCTGAGACAACGTGCCCGCCGTGCATCGCGCCCAGGTAGCCGTTCACGGAGAGGTGTGTCGATGCGGCCCAGTCCAGGGCGCCTTCGGCCATCGCGCCGAGGTCCGTGGATCCGTTGGACCGACGACCCGCAAATCCGAACGTGGTCCCGCCAGCCTGCGTGGCACCGCTGCCGGCATACCAGAGATCGGCCGGACTCGAGAGCCGAAGGTGATGAACGTCGAGGCGAAGATTCAGGTGGGCGTGTGGTCGGAGGAGCACCTGACCGAAGAGTTCAGAGAGATTCATCAAATTGTAGACTGTCGACAGCGAGTACCGACGCGCCGTCGGGATCATCTGGAAGAATGTCTGGTGGCGTGCATCGCTGGGATCGGAGTCGCCAGTCGACCGAAACCAACCTGCGCGAATCCATGGCCGCCACGGCGCCTTCGTGCGTTGGTAGCCGAGTTCCACGGCGGCCGCTCCGGCCCGGTGGGTCTGCCCATACCAGTGGCCACTCTGACCGGCAAACCAGCCAAGAATATCGACCTGAGCGCGGGTTCCCAAGGGGTACGCTCCGACCAGGCTGCCGCCTGCGCTGCTGATATGGACATCCGCCTTCGTCGCTGAAACGAACTGGTTGTCCGGCCGGGTGGTCACCACGCGCGTGTCGTCATACCGGTAGACAAACCCCTGCAGGTCCGTGTGACGTCGTGACTGGCCGGGTTTGAGGTTGATCGTGGCCGCAGCGATGTGGACGTGCTTCAGGAAGGCGCCGGCACGATCCTCGAAACCACCTTGCGTCGGCTGGAAGTAGGCACCTGTCGCGTGCCATTCGGGCCGATCCACATCGAGACGAGCCCCATCGAACGCGCGCTGATACAGGGACCATTCGAACTCGCCGATCAGCCGCGAATCAAGCCGCTGGCGCTTGATCGTTTCGATCTTGGGGTCGCCCGACGCTGACTCTGCCCCAGATGCGTAGCCCATGCGCCCGAGTTGCAGGCTCACGCCGGACGCGCCGACGTTTTGAACTTTCACATTGAGGAAGCTCACGTAGAGCTGGCGGCTGTCTGTGCGGCCCGCGTGATCGAAGTATTGCGGTCCGGTGCCGAGCGGGCCCGGACCGATGGACGCCGCCGGCAACCAGCCGAACTGCACGTACTGCACGCCGGCGTGAACTTCCCAGCGCCGCGCCCGCAGGTCCGCGCCCACGAAGAGCCGGTTCGCCAGGAACCAGTAGTCGGGATTACCGCCGCCGGCTTTCGGCTCGAAGAAGCGCCACACCTCCGCGCGGGTAGTGTCCCTGAGATGCCATTGCAGGCGAGGAGGCGCGGGCTTCTCAGGCGGCGCCCGTTGGGCAAGAACCGTCACAGGCCACAACATGGCGGGGATGAGTAGGGCGTTGAGGAGGCGCGACACCACTGCCATTGTCGGGCGCCCCGGGCGCACGACATATGACGACGGTCATGCGGCAGACAGCCGGTTCTGGCCGGTATCGGCCGACACGGGCCTGTGCCCGGCTGCAACGATCACCGCAAACAACAGCTGGGGCCGCCGGTAGAAGCTTCTCGACCTGATCGAGGCGACACTACCAGAAGCCGCGCAGCATGCTCAGAATTCCCCTGAGGACGTAGACGTTGTTCACGCCGACCAGAATCGTGATGCCGGCCAGCGCGACCGTCGTCCGGTATGAAGGCCGCATGGATGCGCACAGAACTCCAGCGAACAGGAGCTTCAGAGCCACGTCCCAGTGCTGCGAGTATAGGAAACGATCGACGCCCCAGACCGAGTGGAACAGCCAATTGAAGGCGATCACCATCAGCGATGCACAACAGACCAGGAATGCGCGTCCTGGCTGAGGTGAGTTCCGGCGGATCCGCAGCACGGCAATCCCGAGCAGTGCCAGTCCCGAAAAGCCAGCCAGATTGCGAAGGGACAACACGCTGGTACTGGAGCCACGCCATGAGTCCACATCGAACGTCTACCTGAAGGGATACCGAGCCGAAATGCTGCGGGCAAATGCGTCGGGCGCCATCCGTGGCATCGGCGCGACAATGGTATTCACGAGCACGGCCGGAAACGTGAGGAACTTCCTCGCGACCACACGCGGGGTGAGCGATGCGAAACGGGTGACAAAGGTGGTGTCAGAGGAGGCCTGGCTCTGAATCCCGGCGGCGCGGTTCGTGACGACGTTGACCGAAAGGATGACGCCCACGGCCACAAGGCTCAGGATCGCCGTCTTGAGACACGACCTCACCACCCCAACTCCGAAGGCCACACCATCAAGCCAGAGCAAGATGGCGACCGGCACGATATTGGTGATCGTGATGCCCGCCGCAAAGACTCCTACCGCCACCCAGGCAGCCGCCCGCGATGTGTTGTCGTCGTTCGGGGGCACGACAAACAGAAGGAACGCGACTGCGACGGCAAGGTTGCTGACGGGAAAGCTCTCAGGAATACTGCCGAACAGCAACTGACTGAACGACAGGAACGCGAGCAGCGTCAAGACGCAAGAGTCGACGCTCGACACGCCGATCCGAAGCAGGATGTTCAAGAGGACGACGTAGAACAGCGCGGCGCTTGTCGGCGCCGCAAGGAGGGCAAGTCGACGCCGCCAGTAGGACGTGTCGGATGTGCCGGCCGACACCTTTGAAATGGCCAGCGCTGCCACCTTGATTGGTGCGGTGAAGAAGACGCGTATCCCAGGATGAATGAAGCCCTGGCGCCCTCCGCCTCCCGTGGCCAGCGTATCGAGGACTTCGTTCGGATCGGCATCGAACAGCACGTTTGCTTGGCTGAAGACCTGCAGCCGAGCGAACTCACGTTCCAGAGCAAGGTGGATGACGAACGCGCCCAAGGCCATCAGCAGGCCCATCGCGACCACGAAACGGCGCGATGGCGAGGGCCGTGCCCCAACACGCGGCGCGGGCGATGATGGAGGGCGGTCTGCGGGATCGGCGGTGACAGGGTCCATAGCGAACGACGTTCTGTCCGGCGAACGCCTACCCGCTCACCGGGCAAGGTTCGACGGTCTCAGAGGCGCCCTCGCGGGCCTGTGCCCGCCTTGAGCCGGAACAGTAGCACGGGCCACACCGCTCCTCCCAATGTGGACGCGCCCGCGCCGAGGAACGCCATCGCCGATCGTTCAGGGTGTCCCTGCCGCTGCACTGAACGCCAGGTAGGTCGCATACCCGCCAGACAGCGTTCGCGTGCGACACCCGTGCTGGGCCAGAAACCGGGAGGCGAAATACGACCGTTGTCCCACACCGCAGTAGATCCAGATGTCCCGATTGGTCGGCAGTTCGCCATAGCGCTCGCGCAGCTGCGAGAGCGGCAGATTGATCGCGTTGGGAATGTGTCCGCGTGCGAATTCCTCCGGCTCCCGCACATCGAGCAGCAGCACATCGGTCCGACCGACGGCCAGCCAGTCGGCGACAGGCATGTCGCCGTTCAACACGTTCTGGGCCATCATGCCGGCGACGTTGATCGGATCTTTCGCCGCGCCAAACTGCGGGGCGTAGCACAGCTCGGCTTCGGCCAGATCGTGCACCGTGCCGCGAAATTGCATCGCGGTCGCAATCACGTCAATCCGCTTCTCCACGCCCTCGAGTCCAATCGCCTGCGCTCCGAGAATGCGGCCGTCAGGTACCGAGAAGAGAAGCTTCAAATGAATCGGGCGCGCGCCTGGGTAGTAACCCGCGTGATGGCCGGGATGGAGATACACCTGTCCGAAACCCGTGACGCCCGCGCGCCGCAGCCCCTTCTCGCTCGCGCCGGTGGATGCCACGGTCAGACCCAGTACGCCGACCACCGCCGTGGCCTGTATCCCGCGAAAATGCGTCGCGCGCCCCGCGATGGACTCGGCCGCCACTCGCCCCTGGCGATTCGCCGGGCCTGCCAGCGGCAACACCGTGTCCTGCCCCAACACCACGTCGGGCACCTCGACGACGTCGCCGACGGCCCAGATCTGAGGGTCCGACGTGCGCATCTCGGCGTCAACGACGACACCGCCGCGCGCACCGATGTCGAGACCGGCCGCCCGGGCCAACGCGGTCTCGGGGCGAACACCCATCGCGAGAATGACGAGATCAGCGGAGAGTCGGGTGCCGCTGTTCGCCACGACGGCCAAGCGGCCGTCGCCGCTCTCGTCGATTCGAGCGAGCCCATCGCCCAGATGGAGGCGCACGCCCTTCGCGATCAGATGTTCCATGAGCGTGGCCGCGACCTCCGGGTCGAGGGGCGGCATGACCTGCGGCAGTTTTTCCAGGACCGTGACGGTGAGTCCGCGATGGACGAGGTTTTCGACCATCTCCAATCCGATGAATCCGCCACCGACAATGACGGCCGTCCGCGCCCGACGATCGGCAATCCAGGAACGGATGCGGCGGGAGTCTGGGATGTCGCGCACCGCGAAGACGCCGGGGAGGTCTATACCCGGCAGACCCGGCCGGATCGGCGCCGCGCCCGGTGCCAGCACCAAGGCGTCGTAGCCCTCGGTGCGGCTGTCGCCGGTGTTGAGATCGCGCACGCGGATCGTGCGTGCGGCGGGGTCGAGGCCGATCACGTCAGTGTCGGTGTGCACCTCGATATTGAATCGCTCGCGGAACATTTCCGGCGATGCCACCAGCAGGGACCGTTCGTCAACAATGACATCGCCGACGTAATAGGGCAGTCCGCAGTTCGCGAACGCCACAAAGGGCCCGCGGTCGAAGATGACGATCTCCACGGACTCATCAAGGCGACGCAGTCGCGCGGCACACGACGCGCCTCCGGCGACGCCGCCGACCACCAAGACGCGGCGGGCTCGGGTGGGAGTGGGCACCTGTGACGAGTTGGTCACCCGCGAACCTTCGGAGACCCCAGCGCGTCGTCGAGCAGCTTCTGAACGCTCGCCTGGGCCCGCTCGCGGACCGGCGCGGGCAACGGCAGGCTGGCCACGCCGCGACACAGTCCAAGGGTGGCGCGCAGACCTTCGACGAGCGTGGCGCACGACTCACACCCCACGCAATGCGCTTCGATGCGCACGCATTCGGTGCCTGGAAGCTCACCATCGAGGTACGCCGAGATACTGGCCAGCACCGGCACGCATTCGGGCCGCGTGGAATCGGTCATGGAATCTCCAGTTGGCGCCGCAGCATGACACGGGCGCGATGTAGACGCTGTTTGACGTTGGCCTCTGACACGCCGGTCACCGTGGCGACTTCGCGCGTCGATAGGCCGTCGATCTCACGCAAGACGAGCACGATGCGATAGGCGGGCGGCAACGCCTGGAGCGCCGTCCGCAAACGCCGGTCAATCCACCCGTCCATCAATCGATCGTCCGGGGGCGAGGCCATGTCAGGCACGTCCATCGCCCGTCGGCCTGTGCCTTCCAGCCCGCCGCCTCCTTCGATCGGCTCGAAGTGTGACGGCTCACCGACGCGTCGCCGGCGCTTCATCAGACAGGCATTGCGGACGGTCGTGTAGAGCCAGGTGCGAAACGCGCTCGGATCCGAAATCTTCCCAACGTGTTGGTACGTCTTCAGCAGGGCATCCTGCATGACGTCCTCCGCGTCCTCCTGATGGCCGCACACCAGCAGGCTGAATCGGTAGGCCACCTCCTGCACGCGCATGAGCAGCCGCTCCATGGCGCTGCGCTCACCCGTCGCGGCCTCGCGGACCAGCTCGGCATACTCGGCGCGCACGGTATCGGCGGACGAGCGATCGACCTGAGGCGCGTTCGTCACCCACCGATTGTAAGTCGCGCGGATCTCAGCGGGTTCGACAGCTGGAGAACCCCACCAACATGTACGCGGGGCACCATCCGACCAGACCCGTCGCAAGAAGCACCACTCCCACCGCAATAGCGGCCGTGCCCAGGCCACCTGCTAATGAACCACTCCATCCCACGGCAACCAGCGTGGCGCCGCCCAGTAACCGAATGCCCCGATCCCAGGTGCCTGCATTTCGAAACGTCATCATCTGCCTCCAGTGTTCGAGTCCTGCACCAGAGATGCAGGCCTGAGCGAAAAGGTGACGTGTCACCTCCATGAACCGCATCTATTGAGGCAGACACGTGGGGACGCCGTGCCGGCCCGGCTCTTGACACCTATAATTCCACAATTGTAGAATTGTCGTTGTGAAAGTTTCCGACGCTGCGGTCACACGGTTTTCGGACATGTTCGCGGCCCTCGGTGCCGAGCCTCGACTGCGCATCGTCCGCCTGCTCCTGGCCGCGCACCCAGAAGGATTGGTCGTCGGCGAGATTCTCGCCGAGACCGGGATCGCGGCCTCGACCCTCTCCCATCACCTCGAGAAGCTCAAGATCGACGGTCTCGTGACGGTGGAGCGGGAAAAGGCCTTTCTTCGCTATCGCGCGAACACCCAGGTCCTCCAGGAACTCCTCGGATTCCTGTACGCCGAGTGCTGCACGCGGAACAAAGCCGTTGAACCCAAGACCATCGCCGCCCTGTGCAAATAGAGGACCCTGCCATGACCACCGATGTAAAGGACGTTGTCCGAGAAAAGTACGGCGAAGCAGCATTGCGTGCGAGGACCGGCATCGGCCACTCCTGTTGCGGTGGTGCCGCTGCGCTCGATGCGTGCTGTGATCCGATCACGTCGAACCTGTATGACGCTGGCCAAGAGGCAGAAGTCCCGGATCTCGCGCTGAAGGCGTCGCTCGGCTGCGGCAATCCAACAGCGCTCGCCGAACTGAAAGCCGGTGAAACCGTGCTCGATCTCGGATCTGGCGGGGGCATCGACGTGCTGCTCTCGGCGCGCCGTGTCGGCCCCACCGGAAAAGCCTACGGCCTCGACATGACGGACGAGATGCTGTCCGTCGCGGAGGAGAACAAGCGAAAGAGCGGCCTCGAGAACGTCGAATTCCTCAAAGGGGAGATCGAAAGCATTCCCCTTCCGGACAACTCGGTCGACGTCATCATCTCGAATTGCGTCATCAACCTCTCAGGCGACAAGAACCGGGTCTTGAATGAAGCGTTTCGCGTGCTCAAGCCCGGCGGCCGCTTGGCCGTGTCCGACGTCGTGGTGCGCGGACGAGTGCCCGCGGAGATCCGAAAGAACATGGAACTCTGGGTCGGCTGCGTCGCCGGGGCCCTCGGTGACGACGAGTACGTCGCGACACTCGCGAAGGCGGGCTTTGAAGATATCGGCATCGAAGAGACGCGGGCCTACAACATCGACGATGCCCGCACGTTTCTCGCGGGCGAAGGACTCGACGTCGACGCGCTCGCGAAAGCGACCGA